>CAZSYT010000019.1:0-46879 GCA_964610905.1 uncultured Acidimicrobiaceae bacterium | reverse complement strand
TGCTCATGATCTGGTTCGAGCGCAAGGTCATCTCCGACATGCAGAGCCGGATCGGGCCGAACCGCGCCGGCCCCTTCGGGCTCCTCCAGACCCTGGCCGACGGCATCAAGCTGTTCTTCAAGGAGGACCTGCTCCCCGAGCGCGCCGACCGCTTCGTCTTCAAGCTGGCGCCCTACCTCACCATCGTCCCGGCCTTCCTGGCCTTCGCCGTCGTGCCCATCGGCGGCGAGGTGACCATCGCCCACCACACCTTCGAGCTCCAGCTGGCCGACCCGCCGATGGGGATCCTCTTCCTGCTGGCCATGTCCTCGATCGCCGTCTACGGCATCATGCTGGCCGGGTGGTCCTCGGGATCGAAGTACCCGCTGCTCGGCTCGGTGCGCGCCTCGGCGCAGATGATCTCGTACGAGGCGGCTCTCGGCATGACGGTCGTCATGGTGGCGCTCATCACCGGGTCGCTCTCGACCCGCTCGATCGTGGTCGCCCAGTCGCTCCACCTGTGGCAGTGGAACGTCTTCCGCCTCGGCGTCGTGCCGTTCCTCATCTTCTTCGTCGCCATCGTGGCCGAGACGAACCGGCCTCCCTTCGACCTGGTCGAAGCCGAGTCGGAGCTGGTCGGCGGGTTCCACACCGAGTACTCGTCGATCCGGTTCGCCCTCTTCTTCCTGGCCGAGTTCATGAACACGATCACCATGTCGGCGATCACCGTCACGCTCTTCTTCGGCGGGCCCGACGGCCCCAAGCCCCACATCCCGCACACCCAGTGGCTGTGGCCCATCCTGTGGTTCCTGCTCAAGACGATCGTGTTCCTCTTCGTCTTCGTGTGGCTGCGGGCGGCCCTGCCCCGGCTCCGCTACGACCAGCTGATGGACCTCGGGTGGAAGCGGCTGATCCCGCTCTCGCTCGGCTGGCTGCTCGTCGTCGCCGGCTTCGTCGTGGACGGCTGGTGGGGGGTCGGGCTGTCGGTCGCCGTCGTGCTCGCCGGCGGGCTGCTCACCCGGTCGTTCACCATCGGCGCGACCCGCGAGGAGGAGCGGTCCATCCTGCCGCCGGTCGGGCTGCGGGTGTGGGAGCGAGCGGCTCGCGCCGGCGCCGACGGGCCGGCCGCGAGACCCGGACCAGCGCGAGGAGGTGACGGCTGATGGCCCTGGTCGAACCGGAGCGGCAGCGGCAGAACTTCCTGGGGGGGTTCAAGCTCACACTCGAGCACATCGGGCGCCTGCCCGTCACCCGCCAGTACCCCGAGGAGAAGCGGCCGAAGCAGCCGCGCCAGCACGGGCGTCACGTCCTCAACCGGTACGAGGACGGCATGGAGAAGTGCATCGGCTGCGAGCTCTGCGCGGGCGTGTGCCCGGCCGACTGCATCTACGTCCGCGGGCTCGACAACTCGCCCGACGACCCCGTCTCGCCCGGCGAGCGCTACGGCTACGTCTACGAGATCAATTTCCTGCGGTGCATCCACTGCGACATGTGCGTCGAGGCGTGCCCGACGGAGGCCATCACCGAGTCCAAGCTGATGGAGTTCTCCTTCACCAACCGCAACGACGCCATCTACACCAAGCGCGAGCTCCTCGTCGACGACGACGGGCGTCCCCGGCCCCAGCCGTGGGAGGACTGGCGCGAGGGCGACGACCTGCACACCTCGGGGTGGATGCGGGCGACCGCCCCGGCGGGAGCGGCCGCCTTCGAGGGGGAGGTGCAGTGGTCGGGCGAGCTCGGCTACGGGGTGCGCTCCCCCGAGGGAGGCCAGAGCGGCCGTCGGGACGACCGGGCGACCGGCACCCTGGCCCTCCGCGACACGCTCGAGCGGCACCTGCGCCCGGCCGACCTGCCGGCGACCAAGCGCGGGCCGGTCGGGGCGATCGGCCGGCTGCTCGACAAGATCGAACGGTTCTCGCCGGGGTCGCCACGGCGGCACCGCGCCGCACGCGACGCCGCCTACGACGACGCCCGGGCGGCGGCGGACGCCAGCCGGCGTCCCGCCGCCACCGGCGACGACGGGAGCCGCGGCCGCACCGAGCCCGGGCCTAGCGGGGTCGGAGGGGTCGGGCGGGTCGGGGGTGCCGAATCCGGGGGTCCCGGAGCCGAAGACGCGTCGCCCGACGGGGCTGGACGATGACCGCCGCCGCCACCACCCTCGTCGCCGCCGTCCACGCCTCGCGCATGGACATCGGCGTCTTCGTGGTCGCCGCCGCCATCGTCCTGGCCGGAGCCGTCGGCGTCGTGGTGGCCCGCAACCCGGTGCACGCCGCCCTCATGCTCGTCATGACGCTCTTCGGCGTGGCGGTGCTGTTCGTCCTCCAGCGCGCCGACTTCCTGGCTGCCGTGCAGGTGATCGTCTACGCGGGAGCCATCGTCGTCCTCTTCCTGTTCGTGATCATGTTCCTCGGCGTCGACCGCGAGGAGAACGTGGGCTACGAACCCCTGCGCGGCCAACGGCCGCTCGCCCTCGGGCTGGTCGCCCTGGCGGCGACCGGGCTGCTCCTCCTCGCCGAGGTCGCCCACTGGACGACAGGGGCTCCCCGGGTGGCCGGTGCCGCCTCCGGCCCCGGGTCCAACGTGGCCAAGCTGGGCCGGTCGGTCTTCACCACCTACCTGTTCCCCTTCGAGGTGACCTCCGCCCTGCTCGTGATCGCCGTGGTCGGGGCCGTGGTGCTGGCCCGTCGTCCGACCGCATCGCCGCCGCCCGAGCCCGACGTCGCCGACGCGGAGGGAGCCGTCGCCCTCGACGGCCCGGGCACGGCGCCGCGGGCGGCGGAGGACGAGGCCCCCGGGGCCTCGGACGGTGCCGAGGCGCCGGCCGCGGCCGTCGAGGAGGTGACGTCGTGACGATCGCCGGCGAGTGGTACCTGGCGCTCGCTGCCGTGCTGTTCCTGATCGGCGCCTTCGGGCTGCTGGTGCGGCGCAACGTGCTGGTCATGTTCATGTGCATCGAGCTGATGCTGAACGCTGCCAACCTCACGTTCGTGACCTTCGCGCGGATGCTCGACGACATCGGCGGGCAGGTCCTCGTCTTCTTCGTGCTGGTGGTCGCCGCCGCCGAGGTCGTCGTGGGCCTGGGCATCGTGGTGGCCACCTTCCGCCGCCGCCGGGGGGCGACCGCCGACGACCTCCACCTGATGAAGGGCTGAGCGCTCCATGCTCCACCTGACGTTCCTCATCGTCCTGCTGCCCCTGGCCGGCTTCCTCGTCCAGGTCGTGGCCGGCCGGCGCCTGGGCGAGCCGGCGGCAGGCGCCGTGGCGACCGCCTTCGTCGGCGCGTCGTTCGTCGTCGCCGTGATCGTCTTCGGCGGCCTCCTCGGCGTCCACGCCCCGGTCCGGTCGTTCACCCAGCACCTGTGGACGTGGGTCCCCGTGGGCGGCCTCCACGTCGAGGCGGCGCTCACCGTCGACCCGCTGTCGATGACGATGGTGCTCTTCGTCACCGGGGTCAGCACCCTCATCCACCTGTACTCGATCGGGTACATGCACGGAGACCGCGACTTCCCCAAGTTCTTCCTCTACCTGAACCTGTTCGTCGCCTCGATGCTCCTGTTGGTGCTGGGCTCGAACCTCCTCGTCACCTTCGTCGGGTGGGAGGGCGTCGGGGCGTGCTCCTACTTCCTCGTCGCCTTCTGGTTCACCCGCGAGTCGGCCGCCAGCGCCGGCAAGAAGGCCTTCGTCTACAACCGGGTGGGCGACGCGGGGTTCCTCGCCGCCATGTTCCTCACCTTCGACAAGGTGGGCTCGCTGAACTACGCGACGATCTTCTCGCGCATCGGCTCGATCGGCTCCGCCAACGTCACGGCGATCTGCATCCTGTTGCTGGTGGGCGTGGCAGGGAAGTCGGCGCAGCTCCCGTTGTTCCCCTGGCTCGCCGACGCCATGGAGGGCCCCACCCCGGTCTCGGCCCTCATCCACGCCGCCACGATGGTGACGGCCGGCGTCTACCTGCTGTGCCGGATCAACCCGCTGCTTCACGCCTCGTCGGCCGCCGCCCTGACGGTGGCCATCGTGGGCGCGGTGACCGCCCTGGTGGGGGCGACGATCGCCTGTGCCCAGCAGGACATCAAGAAGGTCCTCGCCTACTCGACGATCTCCCAGCTCGGCTACATGGTGCTCGCCGTGGGCACCGGTGCCTACGAGGCGGCCATCTTCTTGATGGTGGCCCACGCCTTCTACAAGGGCCTGCTCTTCCTCGGGGCCGGCTCGGTCATCCACGGGCTCCACGACGAGCAGGACCTGAAGCGGATGGGCAACCTCCGCCGGTACATGAAGGTCACCTTCTGGACCGTCGCCGTGGGCACCGTGGCGCTCGCTGCCATCCCCCCGCTCGCCGGCTTCTGGGCGAAGGGCGACGTCCTCGACGCCGCGTGGTCGCGCTACCCGGCGCTGTGGGCGGTCGGCATCGTCGCCGCCTTCTTCACCGCGTACTACATCACCCGGCTCACCTCGCTCGCCTTCTTCGGCGACGACCGGTGGCGCGAGCTGGTCCGGCCGGCGGCCTCGACCGGCGGCGGAGCCCACGACGGCGAGGCGCACGCGCCCGGTCCACCTCACGAGGCGCCGTGGACGATGCAGGTCCCCCTCGTCGTGCTCGCCTTCTGCGCCTTCTTCGGCGGGGTGCTCTCGCTGCCCTTCGTCGCCTCGCCGTCGCTGCTCAAGTGGATCGACCCGGTCTTCGGCTCCGCCCTCTACAACGCCCACCAGAGCGCAGCCCTGCAGTGGGGCCTCGGCATCACCGACTCGGTGGTCGCCCTCATCGCCGCCACCGTGGCGTTCCGACTGTGGACCTCGCGGTCCGACCGTCCGGTCCTCGAGCCCGACTTCCTGTTCCGGTCGTGGTACCTGAACGAGCTCTACGACCTGGTGATCGGGAGGCCCGGTGCCCGCCTCGCCGAGTTCTCGGCCACCGTGGTGGACACGAAGGTCGTCGACGGCGCCGTCAACGGCGTGGCGAGCCTCGTGCGCCTCACCGGGCGGAGCGTCCGGCGCCTCCAGACGGGCTACGTCCGCAACTACGCCCTCGGGGTGGTGCTCGGCGTCGTGCTCCTCCTCGGGTTCATGCTCACGAGGGTGTGGTGGGCCTGATGCACACGACCCCCTTCCCCTTCCTCACCGTCCTCGTCCTCGCCCCGGCGGTCGGCGCCGTGGTCGTGGCCCTCGTGCCGGCTCGCAAGGTGCCCGACTGGTTCCACGAGGCGCTCGGCGTGCTCGCCACCGTCGTCACCCTGGCCGTGGCCGTCACCGTCGCCGTCCGGTTCAAGACCGGGGACGCCGGCTACCAGATGACCTCGGACCACGTGTGGGCCAAGTCGCTCGGCATCCATTGGTCCCTCGGGATCGACGGCATCTCGCTGTTCCTCGTCCTGATGGCGGCCGTGCTCTTCCCGATCGCCATCCTCGGCGCCCGCACCAAGCGCGACCCACGTGCCTTCGTCTCGTGGGTGCTGCTCCTCGAAGCCGCCTGCCTCGGCAGCTTCCTCTCGCTCGACCTCGTGCTGTTCTTCCTGTTCTTCGAGCTGACGCTGGTGCCGACGTACTTCATCATCGGCGGGTGGGGGTACGAGCGGCGCGGCTTCGCCGCCATCAAGTTCTTCGTCTACACGTTCGCCGGCTCGGCCTTCCTGCTCGTGGGGATCGTGTCGGTGGCGTTCATCCACCGGGCGCAGACGGGCGTGCTCACCTTCGAGCTGCCCGCCCTCGTCCACACCCACCTGAGCGGGACCGAGGGCGTGCTGCTCTTCCTCGCCTTCACCGCCGCCTTCGCCGTGAAGGCGCCGGTGTTCCCGTTCCACACGTGGTCGCCCGACGCCTACGCCGAGGCGCCCACCACCGGGTCGATCCTGCTGGCAGGGGTGATGGCCAAGCTCGGCACCTACGGCATCATCCGCTTCGACTTGAACCTGTTCCCCGAGGCGAGCCACACCCTCGCCCCCATCCTCCTCACCCTCGGGGTCGTGGGCATCCTCTACGGCGCCGTGGTGGCGTGCGCCCAGCGCGACCTGAAGCGGCTCGTCGCCTACTCGTCCCTCGCCCACCTCGGATTCATCGTCCTCGGGACGTTCGCGCTGACCACCCAGGGCCTCTCGGGCGGGGTCCTCCAGATGCTCAACCACGGCCTCGTCATCGCCGCCCTGTTCCTCCTGATCGGGTGGATCGCCGAGCGCCGGGGGAGCTGGAAGATCACCCACCTGCGGGGCCTCCAGCTGTCGGCCCCGGTGATGGCCGGCGTCTTCACGCTCGTGATGCTCGCGTCGATCGGCGTCCCCGGCCTGAACGGCTTCGTCGGCGAGTTCCTGGTGCTGTCGGGGACCTTCATCGTGCACCGGTGGTGGGCGCTCGCCGCCACGGTGGGCGTCATCATCGCCGCCCTCTACCTGCTGTGGGCGTACCAGCAGGTCTTCCACGGCACGCCCGACGAGGAGAACCGCACCACCCGCGACCTCGGCTGGTCCGAGCGCCTCGTCATCGCCCCGCTCGTCATCCTCATCGTCTTCCTCGGCATCTACCCGAAGCCGGTCCTCGACCGCATCACGCCCTCGGTCGACCGCCTCGTCGCCCACGTGGAGCAGGTGACCCACACCCACCAGCCGAGCGTTGCCAGCACCCGGTACGCCTCGGTGACTTCAGGCACGGCGCACGCCGCCGCGGTCGCCGCGTCACACGGCGCGCCCGACGCCACCGCCCGCACCACCTCGTCCGTCGGAGGCCGACCGTGACCTCGCCGCTCCTCGCCGCCGCGGCCCCCACCATCCACACGCCGCACATCGACTACCTGAGCATCCTCCCCGTCCTCATCATGATGGGCGGGGCAGTCCTCCTCGTCGTCGTGTCGTCGCTCGTGCGACGCGTCCTCGGCATCAGCGTCACGACACTGGTGGCCGCCGCCACGTCGGTGGCCGCCCTCGTCGCCGCCGTCGTGCAGTGGTACCACGTCTCGGCGCACGGGCCCTCGGTCACCATCGCCGGCGCCGTCGCCTTCGACGGCTTCGCCGTGTTCGTGCAGATCGCCGTGTCGATGGCGATGCTGCTGACCGCCCTGGTGGCCGACGGCTACCTGAAGCGGGAGGGAATCGACGGGCCCGAGCTCCACGTGCTCGCGCTGCTCTCCGCGTCGGGCGCCATGCTGATGGGCGAGGCCAACGACCTGATCGTGGTCTTCCTCGGCCTCGAGATCCTCTCGATCGCCCTCTACGTCCTGGCCGCCTCCAACCACAAGCGGGCCGAGTCGGGCGAGGCGGCCCTCAAGTACTTCGTGCTCGGAGGCTTCTCGTCGGCCATCTTCGTCTACGGCATCGCCCTGGTCTACGGGGCCACCGGCTCGACCAACCTGCCCGAGATCGCCGACTACCTGGCACGCAACTTCGTCGCCTCCAACGGCGTGCTCCTGGCCGGCCTGGCCCTGCTGCTGGTGGGCTTCGGCTTCAAGGTGGCAGCCGTCCCCTTCCACATGTGGTCGCCCGACGTCTACCAGGGCTCGCCGTCACCGGTGACGGGGTTCATGGCGGCCGTCGCCAAGGTGGGGGCGTTCGCCGCCCTGCTGCGGGTGTTCGTGTCCTCCTTCGGCACTCTGCGCACCGACTGGCAGCCCGCCGTCTGGGGCCTGGCCGTGCTCACCCTGGTGGTCGGTGCCGTGCTCGCCCTCTCCCAGACCGACGTCAAGCGCATGATGGCGTACTCGTCGATCAACCACGCCGGCTTCATCCTCCTCGGCGTGCAGGCGGCCACCGTGCAGGGCGTCTCGGCGTCCCTCTACTACGTCTTCACCTACGTGTTCGCCGTGGTGGGCACCTTCGCCGTCATCACGCTGATGGCGCGCGACGGCGACACCGGGCACCAGCTCGCCGACTACCGGGGCCTGGCCCGGCGCCAGCCCGTCCTCGCCCTCGCCTTCGTCGTGCTGCTGCTGGCCCAGCTCGGCGCGCCGTTCACCACCGGGTTCCTGGCCAAGTTCGAGGTGGTGGCGGCCGCCGCCGACGCCCACTCCTACGCCTTGGCCGCCATCGCGATGGCGTCGGCAGCCATCGCCGCCTTCTTCTACCTCCGCCTCGCCGTCGCCATGTTCTCGCCGGCCGGCCCGGTGGGCGACGTCGCGGCCGTGGCTCGTCCGTCCGCGGCGGGCGCACCGTCCGCGGCGGGCGCGGGCGGCGGTCCTTCCCCCGTTCTCGCCACCGCCGGCGACCCGTTCGCCGAGCCGGCGAGCCTGGCCGTGCTGACCGAGGAGGAGCCGGAGGCGGTCGTCGCCACCCGGCGGGTCGCCGTGCCGCGGCTGACCGCCGGGGCGATCGGGCTGTGCGTGGCCTTCACGGTCGTCTTCGGCATCGTGCCCGGTCCGATCGTCGACTTCGCCCACCAGGCGACGCTGCTGCTGCACTGACCTGCCGGCTCGACCAGCCCGGGCCGCGCTCGGCCACGGGCCGGGGCCGGCCACGGCACCGCGGCGGTCCGTCGCCGGGTCCCCGAGGCCGCGGGATGCCGTTCCTTGTCCCTCCAGAGGACGGCCGGTAGGGTCGGGAGCAGGCCCGCGCCGTAGTGGAGGCGGCACCGGGCTGTGCCGGCGAGCCGGCGAGCGACGGCCGCGGCCGCGGCCGCGCCGGGAACAGGTGGCAGGTGTGACGACGGACCAGTCGAAGTCCGAGCTCCCCGGCACGGTGCCGGCCGCGACGGCGCCCGAGCGACGGCATCGCCGCCGCAACCTGGCACGGCTCGTGGTGTCGCTGGTGCTCGTCGCGCTGCTCGTCGCCTTCGTCCTCGGCAACAGCCAGACCGTGTCGGTGAGCTTCGTGTTCACCACGACGTCGGTCCCGCTCATCTGGGTCCTGCTGGTGACGGCAGTGCTCGGCGCCGTCGCCGACCGGCTCGTCATCGTGGTGCAGGACCGCAGGAGGGCGAGGCGCGCCCGTGCCCAGGCGGGCGAGGCCCCGGGCGCGCCGGTGGCCGAGGCGCGCGGCCGCCGGCGCGGTTAGCTCTCGCCGTACCACGAGACGGTGGCCCCGTCCGCCAGGGCGGCGGGGACCGCCGTTCGGCCGGCGTGGCGACGGCTCGCTCGGGCTGCCGTCCTCGCCCGCCGGGTCCGGCACCCCCGGCGGGCCCGGCGGGCCCCCCGGACGCGCGAGACGCCCCGCCCGGCACGGCGGTGACGCGTGCGCCGCCGCGGAGCTCGCGCCGGCCGAGCCCGACGGTCCGGTGACCCCGGCAACTTGGCGACCAACCGTTGCTATGATTGCGACAGGACGTCGCCATCGATCGGCGCGTGAGAGAGGCGAGGGATGTTCGTAGGGCTTCGAGACCTGCGCTCAGCGTGGGGGCGCTTCGTGCTGATGGGATCGGTCGTCGCCCTGGTGGCCGTGCTGACGGTGCTCTTGACCGGCCTGTCGGCGGGGCTGGTCGACTCGGGGATCTCCGGCTTGCGGGCCATGCCGCTCACCGATCTCGCCTTCCAGCCGAGGACCGGTTCGACGTTCTCCCAGTCGACGATCGACGCGGCGACCATCCGCTCCCTAAGACGTCAGGCGGGGATCCGGGCCGAGCCCCTGGGGCTCACGTTCTTCAACGCCAAGGACGCGGCCGGCACGTCGCTCTCGGTCGCCCTGGTCGGGATCGAACCCGGCGGCTTCATCGCCACGGGGGTGGCCGGCGGGTCCGACCTGGGCCGCACCCCGACCGGGGTCGTCGTCTCCCGAGGGATCGCGAGCCACGGCGTGCGCGCCGGTGATCGCCTCACGCTCGACCGGTCGAGGGTCGCGCTGCACGTGGTCGGCATCGCTCCGCCGGCCACCTACGGCCACGTGGACCTCGTCTACGCCCCCATCGCCCTGTGGCGGCAGGCCACCTACGGCCAGGTGACCGGTGGGGTGCTGCCTCCGAGCGCGCGGGGGCTCGCGTCCGCCGTCGCGCTCCAGGTGCGCCCGGGCGTCGACGTCGCCGCCGTCGGCTCCCGGCTCGGGGTCGACATCGTGACCAAGCAGCAGGCCTACGCCGGCTCTCCGGGGTACGTCGCCGAGACGGCGACCATGAGCCTGATCATCGACTTCCTCTACGTGATCGCCGCGCTGATCGTGGGTGCCTTCTTCACGGTGTGGACCGTCCAGCGCAAGGCCGACATCGGGCTGCTGAAGGCCCTGGGCGCGACGAACGGCGCCGTTCTCCGAGACGCCCTCGGACAGGTGGCGTTGGTCATGGTCGCCGCGACGGCGACCGGCGCCCTGGTGGGCAGCGGCATCGGCAGCCTCATCCCGGCCGGCACGGTCCCGTTCGCGTTGCAGACTGGTGCCGTCGTCACCGCCGCGGTGATCCTCGCCGTCGCCGGCTCGGTCGGCTCGCTGGTCGCCGTGCGCCGCATCACCTCGGTGGACCCGATCATCGCGCTGGGAGCAGCGCCGTGAACGCCGGCGGCACCGCGGCAAGCGCCACGACCGACCGTGGCGGGCTGCGCATGGAGCACGTCAGCCTGCGCTACGGCGACGGCGACGAAGAGGTCGTCGCGCTCGACGACGTGTCGCTCGCCGTCGACGCGGGCGAGCTGGTCGCCGTGGTCGGTGCCTCGGGGTCGGGGAAATCGAGCCTCCTCGCCGTGGCAGGAGCGATGCGGCAGCCCGATAGCGGTCGCGTCCACCTCGGTGGGGCGACCGTGACCGACGCGTCGGCCAAGCAGCGCAGCGCCCTCCGTCACGACCTCATCGGGTTCGTCTTCCAGGGCTCCAACCTGCTGGCGTCGTTGACCGCGCTCGAGCAGCTCGAGCTGATCGGCCGGATCGGCCGATCTCCGCGAGCGGCAACACGGAGGAAGGCGCTCGCCCTGCTCGACGAGGTCGGCCTCGCAGCAAAGGCCGGGCGCCGGCCCGGACAGCTCTCTGGCGGCGAGCGCCAACGGGTCGGCATCGCTCGGGCGCTGATGGCAGAGCCGGCCGTGCTCCTCGTCGACGAGCCCACCTCCGCTCTCGACCACCAGCGGGCCGTCGACATCGTGTCCCTCCTCGTCGACGAGACCCACCGGTACCGGATCGCGACCCTGATGGTGACCCACGACCGGTCCGTGGCCCGATTCGCCGACCGGGTGGTGGAGATGCGCGACGGCCGCCTCGCGTCGGCGGGCGCGCGGTCGGCGGGGTAGCCACCGTGCCCCGCATCGCCGCCCCGACCGTCAGGGAGCACCGCGACCACCAGCACGAGGCGATCCTCGACGCGGTGGGCGCCATCCTCGCCGACGAGGGCTATGACGGCGTGGAGCTCGGCGCCGTCGGCCAGCGGGTCGGCCTGGCCCGGACGTCGCTCTACCGCTACGCCCACCACAAGGACGAGCTCGTCGCCCAGTGGTTGGAGCGAGCCTTCGGACCAGCGATGGCCGGGGCCAAGGCGGTGCTCGGTGCTCCTGGCCCGCCCGCCGAGCGGCTCGCGGCGTGGCTCGACGGCCAGCTGGACTTCGCCGCCAAGCCGCGCGACGGCGCGGCCGCCCGGCTGATGGCGGAGTTCGACCATCTGCCGGAGCCGATCCAGGCGCTGGTGCTCGACGGACACCGCCCGCTGCGTACCGCCCTGGCGGCCACCGTCGCCGAGGCGCTCGAGGACCAGCCGACTCGAGACCCCTCACTCGTGCTCGCCCTCATCGACGGGATCGCCGCGGCCGCCACCCGCCAAGCAGCCGGCGGCGTCAGCCCGCAGCTGCGTGCCGAGACGCGGAACGCCGTCGTGGCGCTGCTGTCCGAGGGCGGCTCGTGACCGCGAGCGCTCGCGGCAGAGTGAAGCGATGGGCGGCGATGCCGTTCATCGCGCTCGGCGTCGCGATGATCGTCGTCGACGCCACGATCGTCAACGTCGCGGTCCCCGTGATCATCAGGGACCTTCACGTCTCCGAGGTCGAGGCCGAGTGGCTGAACTCGATCTACTCGCTCGTGTTCGCCGCCTTGCTGATCACGTCCGGCCATGCCGGTGACCGCTGGGGACGACGCCGCATGTACCTGCTCGGCACCACCGTGTTCGTCGTCGCCAGCGTGGTGTCGGCGACGGCCGTCGACGGCGGCATGCTCATCGCCGGGCGAGCGCTCCAGGGCGTCGGCGGGGCGATGGTCCTCCCGGCCACGCTCGCCACCGTCAACGTGCTGTTCACCGGCAGGGAGCGGGCGGTCGCCTTCGCCGTCTGGGGCTCCACCATCGGGGTCTTCGGCGCGCTCGGCCCGCTCCTCGGCGGGCTCCTGACCACCGACGTCAGCTGGCGGTGGGCGTTCCTCGTGAACCTGTTCGTCGGGGCGGTCATCGTGGTGGGCACCGTGTCCTTCGTGCCGGAGACCTCGGCGCCTTCGACGCGGAGCGGGGTCGACGTGGCCGGGAACGCGCTGGTGGCGCTCGGGTTCGCCGGCGTCGTCTTCGCCCTCATCGAAGGGACCACCTACGGGTGGTGGTCGCAGAACGCACGCCTTGCGGTCGGGGCGCTCCGCTGGCCGGTGAGCTGGCCCTCGCCCATCCCGTTCGTCTGCGCAGCCGGTGTCCTCGGCCTCGTCGCCTTCGTCCTCCGCGAGACGAGCCGGCGGCGGAGAGGCCGGGTGGGGCTCGTCGACCTGCCGTTGTTCGCCATCAGGTCGTTCTCGGCCGGCCTCGTTGCCATCTTCGTGGTCTCGCTGGGCGAGTTCGGGATCCTCTTCGTCCTCCCGCTGTTCCTCGAGGGCGTCCGCGGGTACACCGCGCTGCACACGGGGGTGGTGCTCCTCGCCATCGCGCTCGGCACGTTGGTGGCCGGTGGCGTCACGCCCGAGCTGGCGCGGGCCATCGGCGCCCGCGGGGTCGCCCGCCTCGGGCTCGCCTTCGAGGTCGTCGGCCTGCTCGGGCTCGGTGTGGTCGTGTCGCCGACCGTGGGCGCGTGGTGGGCGGTCCCGTGGCTGGCCGCCTACGGCATCGGCCTCGGGATGGCGAGTGCACAGCTCCCCGGTGTGGTCCTCTCCGACGTGCCGGCGGCGCAGAGCGGGCAGGCGTCAGGCATCCAGAGCACGAACCGCCAGGTCGGCTCGGCATTCGGCATCGCCGTGCTCGGTACCGTCTTCGCCTCCGAGGTCGGCACGAGGACGCTGTCGGCGGTGCGGGCGAGCGGCGTCTCTGCGGGCACGGCACGGCACGTCGCCGCCATGGTCCGAGCCAGTGGTGGCGCCGCGGTCCACCCGCTCGCGTCGCTGCCCCACGGTCGTGCGTTGGTGGTCGCCGCGTCCGGCGCCGTCGCCGACGCCACCCGCTTCGTCTCGCTGCTCGGTGCCGCGTTCATCGCCGTCGGGCTGGTCGCCACCTTGCTGCTGCCGAGGGCGGCCGGCTCCGGCGGTGGCACGCCAGGCGAAGACCTCGTCGGCGAGCGGGGTACCGAGCGAGACGGCGTCCGGGCGGCTCCGGTGCCGGCGACGCTGCACCCGAGCCCCGACTGAGCCCACGACGCCGGTGGACGATCGGTCCCTCGCCACGTACGCGGGTCACCGCCGAGAGGCCGGCGCGGCACCTTGCGGCCTTCGCAGCGGTCGACGCACCAGCACGTCCGCCGGCTCGCCCCGGCCGCCGGGAGCGCCTCCTCCGGCTTCGCGCCAGCGCCGGGCGGTCCGCCGGGCAGCCCGGGGGACGCGCCGCGCAGCCCGGGGGACGCGCCGCGCAGCCCGGGGGACGCGCCGCGTCAGCCGCGTGCCGCCTCGGCGGCTTCTGCCCGGATGAACCCGGCAAGCATCGCCTGCAGGGCACCGAAGTCGGCGTCGAGCCGGCGGCGGGGATGGTCGCGGAACCGGCCGGCGACCTCGCTCACCGCGAACCCGAGCACGGCGGTGCTGACCACGCGTTCGACCCGGGCGACTCGGTCGTCGGCGACGCCGGCCTCGACGAGCGACTCGTAGACGGCGTCGCGGGCCTGGCGGGCCCCGGCAGTGGCGGCAGGGCGCTGGAGCACGAGCGGGAAGACGCTCGGGTGCAGGCGCGCCGACGCCCGGACGTTCTCGGCGAGAACGGCGAGGCGCTCGGTCCACGGAGCCCCGGGGTGGGGCGGGGGGAGCTCGGTGAGCAGCAGCTCGACCACCCCGTCGAGGAGGTCGGCCTTGCTCGCCACGTGGCGGTAGAGGGCCATGGGGGTCACCCTCAGGCGCTCGGCGACCCGGGCCATGGTGAGCGCCTCGAGCCCTCCCTCGTCGGCGAGCGCGAGCGCTTCGACCAGGACCTGCGTGCGGTCGATGCGAGGTGGCCGGCCCACGGAGAGTTAGTATAGACTATATACTTATGAGGATCCTGCTCGGGGACGGATCGGGCCTCACGGCCCGCCAGTGCGCGACGGAGCTGGCCGCCGCCGGGCACGTCGTCGAGGTGCTGGCCCCCGATCCGCTGTGCCTTTGCCGGTTCACCCGCCACGTCGCCCGCCTGCACCGGGTCCCGCCCTTCGGGCCCGATCCCTTCGGGTGGCTCGACGCCGCCCTCGACGTCTACGGTTCGGGCCGATTCGACGTGCTGCTCCCCACCCACGAGCACGTCGCGGTGCTCTCGCGGGCGCGGCGCCGCCTCGCCGCATCGGGGGTCGCCACGGTGGTCCCTTCGTTCGCGGCGCTGTCGGCGGTGCAGGACAAGCTCTCGGCATGGGCGACCCTGGGCCGCCTCGGCATCCCCCAACCCGAGTCGGCCGCCGAGGTCGACGGATGGGATCGGTTCCCGGCCTTCGTGAAGGACCCGGTGGGCACCGCATCGGGCGGCGTGCGCAGGGTCGCCGACCGGGCCGAGCTGGAGCGTGCAGTGGCCGGGAGGGCCGTGCTCGTCCAGGCGGCGGTGGAGGGCCCCCTCGTCATGTGCCAGTCCGTGTTCGACGCCGGATCGCTCGTTGCCTTCCACGCCACCGAGCGCACCGCCGAGGGCGCGGGTGGCGGCGCCAGCCACAAGCGCAGCGTCGACCTGCCCGAGGTGCGCCGATGGTTCGAGGTCCTCGGTCGGGGCCTCGACTGGCACGGCGCCCTCTCCGCCGACGTGATCGTGGGGGGAGGGGGCCCGGTCTTCGTCGACGTCAACCCTCGCCTCGTCGAGCCGCGCAACGCCCACCTCTCCGGAGTCGACCTGGTCGGCTCGATGCTGGAGCTGGCCGCCGGCGGACGTCCCGCCGCCCAGCCCGAGGCCGAGGCGGGCGTGCGCACCCACCAGTTGCTCCTTGCCGTGCTCGGAGCCGCCCAACGGGGCCGGGGCCGGCGCGGCGTCGTCTCCGAGCTGCTCCGTGCCGGGTCGAGGAGCCGTGACTACCTCGGCTCCTCGGAGGAGCTGACGCCGGTGGCCCACGACCCGTTGACCATCGTCCCGCTGGCGCTGGCGACGGCGGCCACGGTGGTGGCACCGAGGAGCTCGTCGTGGCTCTCAGCTGCCACCGTCTCGGACTACGCCCTGAGCGAGCAGGGGTGGCGCGCCATCCGGAGCGCTCCTCTCTGAGCCGTGCCGGTGTGGTGCCGGTGCCGTGCCGGTGCGGTGCCGGTGCCGTGGCGGCGCGGTGGCGGCGCCGTGGCGGCGCGGTGCCGCCTGCGCGTGGGCACCGTGGGGAGGGCGATCCCCGTCAGGACGGGGGGGACGGCCGAGCTGCGATCCGGAGG
Source organism: uncultured Acidimicrobiaceae bacterium (assembly GCA_964610905.1). GTDB lineage: Bacteria > Actinomycetota > Acidimicrobiia > Acidimicrobiales > RAAP-2 > JAJZJT01. Next base: position 31,325 of record CAZSYT010000019.1, on the reverse strand, counting down.
ACGGCGGCCGCGGGGCGCGACGGCTCCTCCCGCGACGAGCGAGCCGACGCTCAGCGGGCGGCGGCCGACGCCAGCGTGGCCGCGAAGATCTGCCACGCCAGAAGGCTCTTCGCGAGGAGCGACAGCGTCACGTAGGTGCGCTCGCCGACCACGTAGTCACGCCACGGTCCGACCTGCCGGTACTGGAGCCACTGGTTGACGGCGAAGCAGTTGAAGGCCACGAACAGCGACACGAAGATGGCGTAGACGAACCCCGGCGGGTGGAGGTCGGCCCCGGGCCCTGCGAGGTAGACGGCGATCGCCACCCACGGGACGGCTCCGGCCAGGCAGCCGAGCCAGAAGGGGCCGAGGCTCCCACCGGGTCGCTCGTCGCGCTCCTGCAGCCAGCCGAACCCGATCATCGCCGCGTTGGCACCGGCCAGGGCCACGAGGGCGGCGACGTCGTCGATCCCGACGAGCATGGCGATGAGCACGATCATGATCGACGCACTGAGCGAGTACTCGAGCCACCGGTAGGGGTTCCGCTGCCTCGCCAGCTGCTCCTGGTACGAGCGCCATGCCGGCCAGGCGACCACCAGGTGGGCCAGCGCTGAGAGCGCGAAGAACGCGGCGATGGCCCACGCGAACCGGAGGCTCGCGAGCGTCACCGTCCGCGTGCCGACGCCCGGCCTCGGGGGGCCCGTCATGTAGGAGGCCCGAACCGGCAACGAGAAGGTGTTGGCGAAGACCACGACGGCCACGGCCTGTGCGGCGTGCAGCGCCGCGGCCGCCAGGTTGTACGGCCGCAACTGCGTGAGGGACCTCACCCGCCGACCTCCGACCACCCTTCCAGCACAGGCCTTGGGCGGCTGGGGCGCAAGGGCCGAACGACCCGTGCCGTGGGGTCAGGTGGTGCCCGGGCGACCCTGGCTGGCGCCGGCGTCGCCTGCCGGAGCAGCAGGCTGGTGCCGTGCCCCGCACCACGAAGCGCCCGTCGCCGGTCGACCCGCTCGCGCCGTTGGCCGCCCACCGAGGGCGCGACACGGGTGGCCGGCACCGGGTGCCGCGAGCGCCGTCACCGTCTAGGGCGTCGTGGTCCTCGTCTTCATGATGGCCATGTAGGCCCTCGAGGGCCGCCACCACCGTCACGTCGCCGCCTTCGCCGTCTGCTGCGCCCTCTCGTCCGGCTACGGGTTCGTGTCCGGCGCCTGGCCGTCCGGGCCGGTCGAGGCCGTCTGGTGCCTGGTCGTGGTGCGCCGCTACCTGGCAACCCGGAGGCCGCGTTCCGACGGACCGGCGGGAGCCGCCGGGCCTTGACCTGCTAGACAGCTGCCGTGGGCAGCGACGGCTCCTCCGGCGACCTGGACCGGGCAGGGATGGCCGCCAACCTGGCCCGGTGGGACGAGGCGACGCCGCTGCACGCCGCGGGCTCGTTCTACGACCTGGACGGCTTCCGGGCTGGCCGTCAGGACATCCGTCCCTTCGAGCTGGAGGAGCTGGGCACGGTGACCGGTCTCGACCTGGTGCACCTGCAGTGCCATCTCGGCACCGACACGCTCTCGTGGGCACGTCACGGCGCCCGGGTCGTCGGGCTCGACTTCTCGCCCCGGGCCGTGGCGGTGGCCCGCGACCTGGCCCGAAGCTGCGGCCTCGACGCCGAGTTCGTGTGCGCCGACGTCTACGACGCCGGGGCAGCGCTGGGCGGCAGGCGCTTCGACGTCGTCTACACGGGGATCGGGGCGCTCAACTGGCTGCCCGACCTCGAGCGGTGGGCACGGGTGGTGGCGGACCTGGTGCGCCCCGGTGGGGTGCTCTACCTCGTGGAGGTCCATCCGATGGTCCAGGCGGTGGTGGACGACGGCCGCACGCTGTGCCAGGACGTCTTCGAGGCTCCCTACGCGCGCTGGGGGTCGGCGGGAGGAACCTACGCGGCGCCCGACGCCGAGCTGGCCAGCACGGTGACCTACGAGCGGAACCACGCCCTCGGCGAGGTCGTCACGGCGGTGCTCGGCGCCGGCCTGCGGCTCGAGCTCCTCCACGAGCAGGGCTACACGAACGCCCCGTGGCCGTGGTGCGTGCGGGGCGAGGACGGCTGGTACCGGCTCCCCGACGGCTGGCCCAGGTTCCCCCTCACCTACTCGTTGCGGGCACGCCAGTCGGCGTGACGCTCGGGCGGGCGCGAGCCGACCGGACGACCGGCTCTGCCCCGCCCGTCGGCGTCGGTCAGGTGCGGCCCGGCCGCCGGCGCCGCCGGCCCTGCGGTCGCTCGTCGCGCGCGGAGACGAGCCGGCGGGCCATCGTCACGTACTGGGCTTCGAGGTCTCCGAGCGAGTACGACTTGCCCTCGGTCAGCCACTCGCTCACGTGCACGCACATGTCGAGGATGGCGGCCGCGGCGATCACGGCGGCGGGGCGACCACGTCCTCCGGGCAGCGAGAAGACGCCGTCGGCCTCGCCGTCGAGGAGGATGCCGACGAGCCGGTCCCGCAGCTGGCGCCGGATGGCCACGACCTCGTCGAGCCGAGCGCCGGTCAGGTCGCGGTACTCGCGGTTGGCCACCCGAGCCCCGCGCCGTCCGCGGACGTGCGTGACCACGTAGATCGACACCATGGCGCTCAGGCGGTCGACCGGCTCGGGGCCCGCCGCCTCGAGGGCCGCCGCGACGTCCTCGTCGAGCCGACGGTGACGGTGGACGACGAGCTCGTAGACGAGGTCCTCCTTCGACGAGAAGTGGTTGTAGAGCGCGCCCGGCGTCAGCCCGCACGCACCGGTGATCTCGCGCACCGTCGTCGCCCGGGCACCTTGGCGGAAGAAGAGCTCGTCGGCCGCCGCCAGGAGCCGGCGTGCCGGGTCCGACCGCGCGTCTGTCGTGCCGTCGGTCGACGCCAGCGGGTCCTCGTCCGGAGGCTCCCTCGTCCGTGTTGCCATGGCTTCCCCCCTTCGCCGTCCGCCGGGCCGTCGAACATGCTTGACGCGAACGGCCCCGTGTCCTAGATATATCTATAAACGCTTGTTCAGGCAACGGGCCAGCCGGCCCGAGGGGGGGGTCCCATGTCAGACACTGCCGCACCGAGCGTCGCCGAGTCCGAGGGAAGCGGCGACAGAGGGGGTGGCCGGCCGACGGCCGGCACGACGCCAGAACGGGGGCCGCTGGCCCGCGCGCTCTGGTACCGCCAGATCGACCACTACCCGGACACGGGGCGTCGCATCGGCTACCTGGCGATCGTGGTCGCCGCCACGATCATGCTCTACTACCAGCTCTACGTGGCCGGGGCGGTCGCGCCGCAGATCCTCGCCCACTACGGGATGAGCTTCCGCTTCTACGTGAACATCACGGTGATCGGCAACGCGGTGGGCGCGTTCGGCTCCGTGCTCGCCGGCCTCGCCGACCGGTGGGGCCGGGCGAACATGGTCGCCTACGGCCTGGGGGTCACCGCCCTCCTCGTGCTCTTCGGCATCCCCAACGCCCCGAACAAGTGGGCGTTCCTGGTCCTCGTGGTCGCCGTCGGCTTCGTCGAGGGGATCGTCCTCGTGGCCACGCCGGCCCTCGTGCGCGACTTCTCGCCCCAGCTTGGACGGGCCTCGGCCATGAGCTTCTGGACCCTCGGGCCGGTGGTCGGCAGCCTCGTCGTCTCCATCGTGGCGTCCACCACGCTGTCCCACCTCGTGGCCTGGCAGGACCAGTTCACGATCTGCGGGATCGTCGGCGTCGGCGTCTTCCTCATCGCCCTCGTCGGGCTGCGCGAGCTCACCCCTGGTCTCCGCGACCAGCTGATGGTCTCCATGCGGGACCGGGCGCTCATCGAGGCCCGGGCCAAGGGGATCGACATCGAGGAGAGCCTCCGGCGCCCGTGGCGGCAGATGCTCAAGGTCGACATCGTGGTCTCGGCCCTGGCCGTCAGCGTGTTCCTGATCATCTACTACACCGCGGTGGGCTTCAACCCGATCTACTTCGAGACGATCTTCGGGTTCACCCCGTCGCAGGCCAACGGGCTGGGCAACTGGCTGTGGGCGTTCGACGCCGGTGCCCTCGTCATCGTCGGGATCGTCTCGGACTGGCTGAAGGTGCGCAAGCCCTTCATGATCATCGGTGCCGTCGGCGCCGCCGTCATGACGATCATCTACCTGGGCAAGGCGACGGCTCCGCACACCGGGTACTACGAGTTCGTCCTCATCCTCAGCCTGCTCGCCGCCTTCCTCGGCATCGCCTACGCCCCGTGGATGGCGAGCTTCACCGAGACGGTCGAGCGGCGGAACCCGGCGCTCATCGCCACGGGGCTCGCCGTGTGGGGATGGATCCTGCGCATCGTGGTGGCGGTCTCCGTCTTCGTCCTGCCCTACGTGGTCTCGTCGACCACCCCGCTCGTGCAGTACGGGGCGATCGGGCAGCAAGCCCAGGCCATCATCAAGGCCGACCCCAACGTGAACATCGTGCTCGCCCACCCGGCGATCTTCACCGAGCTGGCCAAGTACCCGAAGACGGCCATCCCGCCGGCGCTGCTGTCGAAGGCCGTCGCCGAGGTGGGCATCAAGGACCTGACGGCCGTGTCGAACGACCCGAAGATCAACTCCGAGGTCGCCTTCTTCCAGGCGCACGCCAAGGAGCTGACCGCGGTCCAGACGGCCGCCAAGGTCACCCCCGGCCAGTGGCAGAACTGGTACTGGGTGTGCGTCGGCGGTGAGCTCGTCTTCCTGCCCCTGGTCCTCGTCATGGCCGGCCGGTGGTCGCCGAAGAAGGCCCGCGAAGACGTCGAAGAGCACGAGCGGATGGTCGCCGCCGAGCTGGCGAAGCTGTCCGGAGGGGCCGGCGCCTAGCGCGTCCCCGACGGGCGCCGCCCCCGGGCGGCACCGGTCGACGTGGAGCCCGGGTGCCCTTCGGCACCCGGGCTCGGCGCGTCGGGGTCGGGCCGGTAGGGGAGGTCGGGCAGGGCCCCGCGCCGCCGGCACCCGCGGGCCCGGGCGCGCACGGGCCCGGAGGTGCCGAGCGAAGGGAGCACGACCCCATGCCCACCCGCAGCGCCGGCCTCGTCGTCTACCGGCCGGCACCCGGTGGGGGCGTCGAGGTGCTCCTCGTCCACCCCGGCGGCCCGTTCTGGGCGGCGAAGGACGAAGGCGCGTGGTCGTTCCCCAAGGGCGAGCACGGCGACGACGAGGACGCGCTGGCCGCCGCCGAGCGCGAGTTCGCCGAGGAGCTCGGCGTTGCGCCGCCGGCCGGACCGCGCCTCGACCTCGGCGAGCTCCGCCAGCCGAGCGGCAAGCGGGTTCGGCTGTGGGCCGTCCGGGGGGACGTCGACACGGACGCCGTCACGAGCAACGAGGTCGAACTTGCGTGGCCTCCGCTCACCGGGCGCACGCAGCGGTTCCCCGAGGTCGACCGGGCGTCGTGGGAGACGGTCGCCTCCGCTCGTACCCGGCTCCACCGGGGCCTCGTGCCGTTCCTCGACCGGCTGGACGCCCTGCTCGCCCGGCGGTCCGGCGCTGGCGGGCCGGTGGGCGAGGCCTGAGGGCGTGCCGTGACGGGCGTCGGCCCCCGTCGGCGGCCGAGCCCGTCCCTCGCCGGCTCCGACCGGACGCGCCGCGTCCGGTCCGGCGCGGACCCGCCGGTGCCCTGCGCTCAGCGGGGGCGGTGGGCCCGCACCACGGTGTCGATGGCGTCTCGCGTGCCGCCATCGACGGTGACGGGTCGACGCCGTCGCTCGGCCACGTCGACGACCAGGTCGGTGAGGTCGGCCGCGACCTCGTCGGGGTCGAGGAGCACCTCGGGGCGTTGGGGCCCGCCCACCCCCTCGGTGAGGTTGGACCGGTCGTGGCCGATGACGAGGAGCGTGCCGCCGGGAGCCACGGCGCCGGCCAGGCGCCCGTAGACGTCGCGTCGCACGGGCTCGGGGAGCTGGAGGTAGGCCACGAGCACCAGGTCGTACGCTTGTGCCGGCGGCTGCCACGCCGTCAGGTCGGCGACCTCGAAGGTCACCGACAGCCCCGCCCGGTCGGCGAGGCTGCGGGCTCGCTCGACGCCGGCCTCGCTGAAGTCGACGCCGGTCGTCTCCCACCCCGCTGCGGCGAGCCACAACGCGTTGCGCCCCTCGCCGCACGCCGCGTCGAGGGCGCGGCCCGCCGGCATGCCGGCCACCTCCTCCACCAGGAAGCGGTTCGGCTCGGCGCCCCACACCAGCTCCGCGCCGCGGTACCGCTCGTCCCAGGCACTGGCGTCCATCGTCACCTCCCGTGTCGGCACCGATCCTCGCGCCGGCCGAGACGGGCCACGGCGCGCCCGGCCGGGGACCAGCTCAGACGGCCAGCGACGGGACGCCGGGCGTCTCCACGGCGAACCCCGAACGGCCGGCGTTGGCCCAGTCGTCGTCGACCACGACCACGTCGAAGCCAGCCCGCTGGAGCAGCCCCGCCGCCACCGTCGCCCGGTAGCCGGCGCCGCAGTGCACCCACAGGGTCTGGCCGGGCAGGTCGCCGAGGCGCGCCGGCAGCTCGTGGAGCGGCACGTGGCAGGAGCCGGCGAGCGCACCGCCGCGCCGCTCGTCGAGCCGTCGGACGTCGAGCACGATCCCGTCGCCCAGCGCGTCGGGCGTGAGCTCGGCGAAGGTCACCCGCTCGAAGGCGGCCAGCGCCTCGGCGGGTGCGGTCCACTCCCGGTGGTCGCCGACGCCGGCGGCGGCCGGGCGGTCGATGCCGATGCGGACGAGCTGACGCTGGGCTGCCGTGACGTCCTCCGGCGTGGCCCCGAGCAGCGTGAGCGGTGCGTCGAGCGGCACGATCCACCCGACGGTGGTGGCGAAGGACAGCTCGAGGGGGATGCCGATGGTGCCCCGCAGGTGGCCCGCCGCGTGCGCGCTCCGCGAGCGGAGGTCGACCACCCACTCGCCGGCGCTGATGCGCCGGCGCAGCTCCTCGCCGTCGGCCAGGCGGGGCAGGCTCAGGTCGACGGGGCCCGCGCCCTCGCGGTTCCTCGGCCCCATGTGGACGTAGTAGGCGGGGTAGGCGGTCAGGCCCGCCACCAGCGCGGCCACGAAGGCGTCCTCGTCGTCGGTCACCAACGCGTCGTTGCGCGTGCGCTCGAGCGCCACGGTGCTGGCGTCGCCGCCGGTCGCCGCGCCCGCCGAGCAGAAGCTGCCGAAGCCGTGGGTGGGGTAGACGGGCGCCTCGCCGGGCAGGAGGTCGGCCAGGCGCCGGGTCGACCGGAACTGCTTGCGGGTGAGCTCCTCGGTCCGGGTCACGTCGACGAGGTCGGTGCGCCCGACGCTGCCGTAGAGGAGGGACCCGCCGGTGAACACCGCCGGGGTGGGCCCGCCGTCGGACACCACGTAGGCGAGGTGGCCGTCGGTGTGCCCCGGCGTCTCGACGACCCGGACGGTGAGCTCACCGGCGGTGAGCTCGTCGCCGTCGGACACGGCGACGTGGTCGTAGGCGACGACGTCGGCAGCCGACAGCACGACGCGGGCCCCGCGCCGCTCGGCCAGCACCGGCCCTCCGGAGACGTAGTCGTTGTGCACGTGGGTCTCGAGGACGTAGGTGCAGGCGAGGCCGTGCTCGTCGAGGAGCGCCTCGACCCGGTCGACGTCGCGCTGGGGGTCGACCACCACGGCGGCCTCACCGTCGTGGACCACGTAGCTCCGGTCACCGAGCTCGTCGGTCGGCACCACCAGGACCTCGATCATCACGGCCCCCTCCCCCGCCCGTGACGGTGCCACGGACGGAATGTCGTTGGAATGTTGGTACATTATCGAGGCAACCGTACCCGGGCAACGGTCGGTCCCGTTCGCGCCTCCGCCACGACGTGCGGTGCCGCGCCGGGGCGGCGCCCCGCTCCCGACGGCTCGGAGGAGAACAGGGGGGAGGAAGAGAGAAGTCCATGTCGCTGTTCCACGCCGCACGCCACCCGGTGCCCGACGACGACGTCGGCGGGCTCCCCGTCGACCTCACGCCCCACCAGGTGCTCCGGCTCGTCGCCGACGGCGCCGTCCTGGTCGACGTGCGCGAGCACGACGAGTGGCATGCCGGCCATGCGCCCGGGGCGGTCCACGTTCCCCTCGCCACGCTCCACCCCGACGTGGCCCCCGATGCCGTCATCGTCGCCGTCTGCCGGTCGGGCTCGCGTTCGAGGCGGGCCGTGGCGGCACTTCGACGCGCCGGTCGCCGCGCTCACAACCTCGCCGGCGGCATGCACGCCTGGCACCGCGCCGGCCTCGGCGTGGTGCGTGACGACGGGTCTCCGGGCTCGGTAGCCTGAGCCGTCCATGGCCGTCGCCAGGCTCGACCGCGCGAGCGCCCTCCCCCTGTGGGCGCAGCTCCTCGCCGATCTTCGCCGTCGCCTCGACGAGGGTGAGCTCTCCGGAGCGTTCCCGAGCGAGCTCGAGCTGGTCGACGCCTACGGCGTGAGCCGCAACACGGTGCGCGAGGCCCTCCGACGGCTGCGAGCCGACGGCGTGATCGTGGCGGGGCGCGGCCGCCGGCCGCTGACCGCCCGCGAGGCCGGCATCGAGCAACCCCTCGGTGCCCTCTACAGCCTCTTCCGCTCGGTCGAGGAGGCAGGGCTCGAGCAGCGTAGCGAGGTCCTCGTCCTCGACCGCCGCAGCGACCGCCGCGTCGCCGAACGCCTCGGCCTGTCGGCCGGCACCCGCTTCCTGTACCTCGAGCGCATCCGCCTCGCCGGCGGCGACCCGCTGGCCATGGACCGCCTGTGGTTCCCCGCCGACCTCGCCGCCCCGCTCTTCGACGCCGACTTCACCCGCACCTCGTTCTACGACGAGCTCGCCGAGCGCACGGGGCTCCGTCTCACCGGCGGAGAGGAGCGCATCCGTGCCGTCGTGCCGACGCCGGTCGAGCGCGCCGCGCTCGGCCTGCCCGACGCCACGGCCGCCCTCGCCATCGAGCGGAAAGGCGAGGTACGCGGCCGGCCGGTCGAGCACCGCGAGACGGTCGTGCGCGGCGACCGCTTCGGCGTGGTCGCCACGTTCTCGGCCGGCTTCGGCTACCGGCTGGGCCTGTCCCGCGCCGTCGGCTGAGCCCCGGTCGCGCTCGCCCCGCCGCCGGGGGACGCGGCTCACCGTCCGGTCGGGCCCGTGAGCTCGCTCGTCGCCGTCGGCGCCACCGTCTCCGCGCCGTCGGCGGGCGCGCCCTCGCTCCCGTCCGAGCCGTCGGCGCCCTCGCGTCCCGCCGAGCCCGTGCCGTCACCCGTTCCCGCCGCCGGGGGAGCGCCTCCCGCCGATGGGACCGCGGGGACCGCCGCACCGGCGCCGTCCGCGCGCCGGCCGTCCGCGTCGGCGAGCGCCTCCTCGGTCTCGCGCCGGGCGGCCACCATGCGCTTCTCGGCGCCGGCGGCGAGCAGGCGGCCGATGACCGGGATCTCCCAGAGCGACTCTGCCCGGAAGATCGCCATGACCACCGGCACGAGGTGCTCGGCCGTGTCGAAGACGACGTAGCGGGAGAGCCAGTCGGGGTCGTACTTGGCGTTGAACCGCCACAACGTCTCGATCTGGGCGAAGTTCGAGAGCCGTCGGAGGAGCCACCGCTCGGCCCGCTGGACCGGTCCGTCGCCCTTCTCGCCGGCCAGCGTCGACCGCATGGCGGCGAAGTTCAGGCTCAGGCCGTCGTAGCCCCGGGTGCGCAGGTGCTCGATCGTCGAGCAGAGGGCGAAGTCGAGCAGCCCGTTGGGGTGCTCGGCCGGATCGCGGCGCATGAGGTCGAGCGAGTACCCGTTGATGCCGGGGGCCGGGACGAACTGGCACATGGCCGCCGGCTTCCCGTCGGGGCCACGCACGACGGTGAGGAGCAGGTCGACGTCCCGCGGGTCGAAGACACGCCCGAGCATCATCGAGAAGCCTCGCTCGTGCTCGCCTCGGCGCGACAGCCCCATCAGGGCGACGAGCTCGTCGGAGGCGTCCCGGTCGAGGTGCGCCGGGTCGTGGAAGCTCACCGTGTAGCCCTTCTTGGCGATGCGGTTGTGGGCCTGGCGGAGGCCCTTCTTGTCACCTCCGGCCAGCGAGAAGCGCTGCACGGGCACGACGGCCTCGTCTCCGATGTAGACGTGGTGCATGCCCGCGTCGCGGTAGACGGGGAGCCACTCCTCGGACGCGCCCATGACGGCCGGAACCCAGCCGTGGCCGTCCACGAAGCGCCGGAACGCCGCCCACGTGTGGGCCCGCTCGTTGCGCGGTCCGATGGGGTCCGGCGAGATCAGGCAGATCCCCCCGTAGATGGCGTAGGCCACCAGGCTGTCGCGATGGAAGAACCACCGCTTGTCCGAGCGCAGGGCGAAGTAGTCGAGGGTCGACGTGCCGTGACGCCGGACGATGTCGCGCGCCCGCAGCTCGGCTGCTCGGCCGGAGGTCATCCGTCGGTCGACCACCGGCCGGGAGAGGAGGAAGAGGGAGACGACGACGATGGCCAGGCCGACGGCCAAGAGGGTGGGCGACAGGAACCGGTCGAGGTGCGGGGGCAGGGCGATCGTGCGGATCCCCACGAGGCGCTCGGACGCCGCCCACAGCGCCCGGAGGAAGGGGACGGGGTGGTGCTCGCGGTGGTGGCCGACGTCGGCGAAGAGCTCGATCGACACGGTGGCCAGGGTGACGACGCCGGCCGCTCCGCCCACCAGCGACAGGACCGCGGACCGCAGCGACGCCCAGTCGGACGCCGCCTGGAAGTCGCGGCGGTTGACCACGAGCAGCGCCAGGACGCCGCCGGCGAGCAGGGTCTCCTCGATGTCGCCCCCGGCGGCGAGGTGGAGCAGGAGCGTCCCGGCGAGGAGGACGACCGCGATCCTCCACGCCCGGCGCTGGCCGCGTAGCACCCCGCGTCCCAGGGCGACGAGGGCGAGCCCCGCGAGGGCCACGAGCGCGCCGGCCGCCTCCGTCACGCGCAGGGGGAGCACCTGCAGCAGCAGGTGGAGCCGGTACCGGAGCGGAGGTGTGACGGCGTCCAGCAGGTCGACGACGCCGGCCACCAGGATGGCGACGGCCGACAGTCGCCGGACCCTCCGGGACCGCCGGTGCTCGCGTCGCAGGTCGGGTGCGGGGGGCCACGAGTCGCCCCTCGGGTAGGAGGCGGCGATGGCGGGGTGGAGGCTCTGCATCGTCCGCCGGGGGGCGACGGCCCGCTCGAGGAGACTGGGCGAGGCGAGGTCGGACCGGGCGACGAGGAGACGGACGTGGAGCTCGGCACCGGTCTCGAGCTCGACCCAGCTCGCCAGCTGTCGGTGGACGAACACGGGCGGGAGGCCCCAGCGGCCCCGTTCCTCCTCGACGACCTCGGCGGTCGCCCCGACGTTCGCGTAGAAGCCGACGCCGAGGTTGGTCAGCTCGGGCTGGAACGTGGCGGCCGTGACGAGGCCCGAGTAGCCCGCACCGACCAGGCGGCGGGCCTCGTCGCGCGCTGCGTCGTTGGCCGCCGCCTCGGTGCGCACCTCGACGAGCGCCCCGCCGCCGAGGATCGACCACACCCGCCGAGACAGGAGCCCGAGCAGGAGGGCGATCACCCCCATCACGGCCAAGGCGACGAGCGCGGCCACCACCAGCTGGTCGGCGAGGTCGGCGCGGTGGGCGTGGTCGAGCGCCCGGCCCGCCACGCCCGAGCCGGCGTGGTGGAGGACCCACGGGGTCACCGCCACCCGCAGCAGCACGGCCACGGCGAAGGGCACGAGCATCCACCAGCTGTAGCGGCCCAGCCGACGGTAGAGGGTGCGCGAGGTGACGAAGCGCGAGAGCGCGGACGGGTCGCTCAGGCGCTGGAGCCCGGACAGCCACGGCGCGTCCGCCGTCGACTGGCTGGCCAGCACCCGCCACCCCGAGGCGGTCCTGGCGTCGTCGACGGCGCCGGGCTTGGCGTCGGCCGGCGGGTCGAGGCCTGCCCGGAGGGCGGTCCGACCGGCTGCCGCGTGGTGGCCGGGCTCGACCCGGACCGTGCGGACGCCGGCCGAGGTGTGGAGCCGGAGGTCGACGGGGCCGAGCTGCTCCACGCCGAGCCGGGCGAGCAGGGCCCGGGCGCCGGGGTCGTCCGCCAAGCCGCGCTCGTGGGTGCCCTCCTGACGGATGATCCGGCGCTCCTCGCCGGCCAGGAAGCGAGCGCACGACGCGCCCAGCCGGGGGTGGGCCTCCATCGCTCCCCGGGCGGCGTCGCCGACGTCGGCGGCCTCGGTCAGGTCGAAGAGGTTCCCGGCGACCACGAGGACGCCCGGTCCCTCCCACGCGTCGAGGGCGCTCGCCAGCTCGGCGGTGAGCGCCTTCGACGACGTGGTGGCCTCGCCGGTGAGCAGGAGGTCGCTCACGACCATGACACGGCGCCCGACCGGCACGTCGACCACGGTCACCCCGGGGTCGCCCGCTTCCGCGTCGCCGCACGCGTCGGCCCCATCGACCGGCCGCCGTCCTGGCTGTTCCTGGCCCACTGCTCGCTCCCGCGCCTGTCCCTGGCCGATGGCTCGCCTCCGCGCACGTCCGACCCTCGTGGACGGGGCCGCCGCGTCGGCTGCGGCGTCCCCCAATGCTAGAGGGACCGGGCGGGTAGGCTCGGTCACACGTGTCGTCGGGGGGTGCGACCTGCGCACACGACGGCCCAGGGCGAGGAGCGAGGCGTGCCGATGGGGTGGCAGGCAGTACGGGGCCGGCACGGGGCCGCGACCACCTCCGCCAGGCGATGAGCGCAGGTGAGCGGAGCGACGCTCCCGGTGGCCGCGGCCATCCGCGCGCGGTTCCGCCCAACTGGCGCTGGCGCGACGGGTCCGTGGTGCCCGCCGAAGCGGTCGTCTTCGACGTCGACGGCGTGCTCTCCGACGCCGTGGGCCGCCAGCACTTCATCGAGCGCGGCCGGCGCGACTGGGACCGGTTCTTCGACGCCTGCGGGGACGACCCGGTCATCGAGGAGCTCGCTCGCCTGCTCGAGCTGCTCGACCGTCGCCTGCACGTCGTCCTCCTGACGGGACGGCCCATCCGGGTCCAACCCCAGACGCTGGCGTGGCTCGAGCGCTACGAGCTCCGGTGGGACCTGCTCGTGATGCGGGCACGGGGCGACTACTCGCAGGTGACCTGGTTCAAGCGCGACGCCGTCTGCGACCTCCGGGCATACGGGTTCGACCTCCGACTGGCCTTCGAGGACGACCCCTCGAACTTCGCCATGTTCCACGCCGAGGGGATCCCGTGCGTCTACATCCACTCCGGCTACTACGACTGACCACGACCGCCCTCCCGGCCGGCCCACTCGCGTCCGCCTGCCACGGGCAGGGTGGCATCATCACGGGATGGCCCCCGACCCCGAGCAGACCGGCGTCGCCGTGGTGGGCCGGCACACGTCGCTCAACTGGACCCTCCTCTTCACCAAGCTGACCGTCGAGGTCGACGGCGAGCCCCACGTGGGCTCGTGGCGTGGCGTGGTCGTCCCGACGTCGCCGGGGGACCACGAGGTGCGCGTGTTCTTCCGCTACGTGGGCCAGCCCCGTTGCGGCGAGGCCGAGGGCCGGGTGACCGTGGGCGAGGGCCGCCTCACGCGGCTGCGCTACCGGGCGCCCGCCGTCATCACCTCCGGGGGTGCCCTCGACGTGCTCGGCTAGACGGCGCCCGGGTCGCCGGGGCCGGGAGCCAGCGCCGCGGCGGGCCCGGTGGACGGCGCCCGACGCGCCCTGCGCCGTCCGCCCAGCCACCCGGCGGCCAGCGCGGCTCCCGCAAGCAGGAGGACCGGCGTGCTCCCGAAGCGCACGTAGAGGGTCCAGCCGCGGCGCAGGGCGAGATCGGCGACGATCACCTGGCGCGCGCCGAGCACCGAGCGCTCGAGGAGCACCCCCCGGTTGGTCACCGCCGCGCTGTACCCGGTCGGGGCGGCCTGGACGAGGTCGCGCCCCTGCTCCACCGCCTGGACCTCGGAGGCAGCGATCTCCTGCGTGGGGACCTGGCCCGTGGCGTACGACGACGTGTTGGTCGGCACGATCAGCAGGTGCCCGCCCGCCCGAACTCCCGAGCGTCCGCGGTCGGCGAAGAAGACCTCGAAGGAGATCATGGTGGCGAGGGGGGCGGCCGGGGTGGGGAGGAGCCCCGAGCCGTGCCCGGGCACGGCGTTCAACGGGACCGCCGACAGGTTGGCCAGGTGGGAGAAGAAGCCCCGGTAGGGGACGTACTCGCCGAAGGGGACCCGGTGCACCTTCTCGAAGTGGGAGACGACCCGTCCGGTGGGGCCGAACGCCACCACCTCGTTCAGGAAGTGGGTCGACGACACCGTCTCGGTGACCCCGACGACCAGCGTCGTGTGCAGGCGGCGAGCCAGGTCGGCCAGCACGTGCTGCTCGGGGGAGTCGGCGAGCAGGGTGTCGAGGGCGACGACGTCCTCGGGCCACAGCACGAGGCCCGGCGCATGCCGCCCGTCGTCCCGCCCGAGGAGCCGGGTGGCGGCGAACTGGGCGGCGAGCACGACCGACGGCGGGACGCGGCGCCCGTCGTGGAAGCCGCGTGGCCCGCCTCCCTGGACGGCGGCCACGGTGAGGTGGCCGACCGCCGGGCCTCCGTCGGGTGCGACGGCACCGACGAGGGAGGCGACGACGACCAGCGCCACGCCGGCGGTGCCGACGACGAGCGCTCGCCCCGCGAGGCCTGCTCGTCGGCCGGTGGCGGCCGTGCCGGAGGACGACCGGCCACGAGCGGGCGCCCGGAGGCGGCCACGGGCGTCGCGCCAGCGGACGAGCCCCCACTCGCCCAGGCCGCCGACACCGACGCCGCCGACGTAGACCGCCAGGGTGAGCGCGAGCGGCCCGCCCAGGCGTGCCACGCCGAGGACCGGCCCCCCGGCCTGGCCGAGGAAGACGCCACCGATGGGGAGACCCCCGAACGGCCAGCTCATCCGGGCTGCCTCGGCGAGGGTCATCGCTGCCGGGAAGGCCAGGGCGCGCGCTCCTCGGCCGGAGGCCGGGACGACGACCGCCCCGAGGGCGAAGAAGAGCGCCTCCACGGCGATGAGGACCACCGCTCCCGGCGTCGAGAACGCCCTGGCCCACTCGAGACCGGGCACGTAGCACCCCAGGCCCGCCAGCCACCCCGCCCACGCACGCGTCCGCGGCCGCAGCCCGCCGAGCCGCCACCACAGCAGGCCGGCCGCCGGGAACGCCAGCACCCAGAAGCCCCACGGGGGGAGCGAGAGCGCCAGGCCCACGCCGGCGAGGACCGACGGAACGGCCACCGCACCGCGGCGCCTCGCGCTCCTCGGCTCGAGCGGGCCGGCGGCGAGCTCGCCCGGGCGCCGGCCCGACGGTGCCGGCGCGTGCCCCCGGACCGGGTCGTCCGCTGCGACCGTTCCTCCTGCCGCGACGCCAGCGGTGCCGGTCGCGCTGCCGCCCCCACCGCCCCCGCCGCTGTTGCGTGCCCCGGCCAGCCGACCCGAGCGGGTGTCGTCGCTCACGTGGCGGCCGGCTCCGGCCGTCCGGCGACGCCGTCGAGCACGCGCCGGGCCGCTGCCCGGCCGCTGCCCACGCAGGCCGGGACGCCCACGCCGCGGTAGGCGGCTCCGGCCACAGCGAGCGCCGGCAGCCCGGCGACCGCGCCCTCGACGCGCGCCACCCGCAGGAGGTGGCCGGGACGGTACTGCGGCAGCGCGCCGGCCCACCGGGTCACCAGGGCCTCGGGGGCGAGGGGGCCGGTCCCGAGCACCTCGGCGAGCTCGGCGGCCACGGCGGTGGCCAGCTCGTCGTCGTCGAGCTGGGCAGGGCGGTCGTCACCCGCCCGCCCGGTCGACACGCGCACCAGCAGCTCGCCGTCACGGCGCAGGTGCGGCCACTTGAGGGACAGGTAGGTGCACCCCGTGACGAGGGCCCGCTGTCCGCCCACCCGCTCGCTCGCCGGCACGAGGAACCCGGTACCCGCGAGGCGGCGGGTCAGGGCCGCCTCGGGGACCGAGAACGTGACGACGGTCACGGAGGCGTACTCGACGCCCTCGAGCAGCTCGGCGGCGTCGGGCACGTGAGGTCGGAGCAGGGCGGCGGCCGGTCCGGCGGGCACGGCCAGCACCACGCCGTCGGCGTCGAGGTGGTCGCCGGCCGGGCTGCCCGGTGCCACGTGCAGGCGCCACCGGTTGCCGACCCGTTCGAGGCGCTCGACGCCGCTGCCGAGGTGACGGGAGGCGCCGCGGGCGGCGAGGGCGTCGTCGAGGGCGTCGACCAGGCTGGCCGTGGACGATCGCAGCGACCAGAAGACCGGAGCCGGGGCCCCGCTGCCGTCCGGACCGGCTCGTCCCAGCTCGCTGGGGCGAGCCGCCGCGCGGGCACCGGCCTGCCCCAGCCGGTGCATGAGGCTGCCGGTCTGCGAGGCGGCGGCCAGGAGCACCGGCACCGTCGACGCCGTGCTCAGCTGGTCGGGGTCGCCCGCGTTGATGCCACCGAGCAGGGGGCCGACGAGGCGGTCGACCACGGCACGCCCCAGACGGTCGGCCACGAGCGTCCCGACGGCTGCGTCGCCGAGCACCGGACGGGCCCGGAAGCGGGGGACGGCGACGTCGAGCGCGGCCCGGGCCAGCTCGGCGGGCGAGAACATCCCCGAGCGCACGAGCGGCCCCAGCCGGGTCGGGATGCCGAGGTGGAGACCGGCCGGCATCTCGCGGAGCCGTCCCCGCGCCAGCACCGACGCGCCGCTCTGGCCCGGCGCCACCAGTTCGTCACCCAGGCCGAGCTCACGGCAGAGCTCGGCCGCCTCGGGCCGCCTGGCGAGGAAGGCGTCGGCGGCCAGGTCGACCCGGCGGCCGTCGAGGTCGACCGAGCGGAGCTTGCCACCCGTCCGCTCGGCCGCCTCGAGGACCACCACGTCCGCCGGGGACCCGCCCGCAACACCGCCGAGCAGCTCCCACGCCGCGGCGAGGCCCGCGACGCCCCCTCCCACCACGGCGACGACGGGCCTCGCCCCGCGTCCGGGCGGGCCCGGTGCGGTCATCGGGCCTCCGGTCCGTCCGGCGCCGGGGCCGCTGCCACGACGACCTGGGCGAGGAGCTCGACGAAGGCGGGATCGGCGTTGAGGGACGCGGTGCGGGCGAAGGCCATCCCCGCCCGGCGCGCCGCCTCTCCGGCCTCGACGTCGAGGTCGTAGAGGACCTCGAGGTGGTCGGCGACGAAGCCGACCGGGCAGACGACCACTGCTTCGGTCCCGTCCGCGGCGAGCCGGTCGAGCTCGCCGAGGAGGTCCGGCCCGAGCCACGTCTCCGCCGTGCGCCCGGCGCTCTGCCAGGCCACGTCCCAGGTCACGCCGGGCCACCGCTCGAGCCCGAGGAGGGCGGCGACGTCCGCCGCCGACTCGCGGACCTGGGCGGGGTAGGGGTCGCCGGCGGCGACGACGCGCTCGGGGAGGCTGTGGGCGGTGAAGAGCACGGCCGTCCGACGCGGCGCTCCCGGCCCGGGAGCCTTGGCGACCCCGAGGGCGGCGAGCGCCGCCGCCGTTCGCTCCGCCAGCAGCTCGGCCAGGCCGTGGGCCCGGTGCCACGAGGGGACGGCGGTGAAGGCGACCGGACCGGCCCCTGCGTCGGCGCCGGCGAGCGCCGCCGCGGCCCGCTCGTGGTACTGCCCGGAGCCCAGTGACGACTGGTGGGGCGTCAGCACCAGGCCCACCACCGTGCCGACGCCGGCGGTCACCAGCTCGGCGGCGGCGGCCTCGATTGACGGATCCGTGTGCTTGGCGCCGTAGCGGACCACGAACCGCCCCGGTGCCGTCGCCTCGAGGGCGTCGGCCACCCCGGACACCTGGGCCCGCGTCCGCTCGGCGAGGGGCGAGGTGCCGCCGATCGCCTCGTAGCGGCCGACGAGCTCGGCGAGGAGCTCGGGGGTGGGAGGCCGACCGCGGCGGATCGAGGTGTAGAAGGGCGCGACCTCGGCGGGCGTGGCGGGGGTGCCGTGGGCCATCACGAGGACCCCGACCCGGCGACGGCTCACCCGCCCGCCCCGGGTGCGTTCCCCGCCCGCTCGACCGAGGCCGGCGCCGGGACCGGAGCGACGACACCGGCACGCCCTTCGGCGTGGACCACCTCGACCACCGCCTCGAGCACGGCGGGGTCCGTCTCGGGGAGGACGCCGTGGCCGAGGTTGAAGACGTGACCGGGGGCCTCGCCGGCTCGTGCCAGCACGTCGCGGGCCTCGGCGAGCGCGACGTCGGTCCCCGCAGCACAGAGGGCCGGGTCGAGGTTGCCCTGGACGGCGACGTCGGGGCCGACCCGGACGCGGGCCGCGTCGAGGGGGACCCGCCAGTCGACGCCGACGACCTGGGTGCCGCTCGTCGCCATCAGGGAGAGCAGCTCGCCCGTGCCGACGCCGAAGAGGATGGTCGGCACCCCGGGGTGGGAGCCGCCCAGCTCGGCGAAGATCCTCTTGGTCACCGGCAGGACGAGGCGCTCGTAGTGGTGCGGCGGCAGCACGCCCGCCCAGCTGTCGAAGACCTGCACGGCGCTGGCCCCCGCGTCGAGCTGCGAGCGGAGGGAGGCCAGCGCCATGTCGGCGAGCCGGTCGAGGAGGGTGAACCACAGGTCCGGCTCGCCGTGCATGAGTGCCCGCACCCTGGTGAAGGTGCGCGACGGCCCGCCCTCGACGAGGTAGCTCGCCACGGTGAAGGGGCCACCGGCGAACCCGATGAGGGGAACGGTCAGCTCGCGGGCGAGGATCGACACGGCGTCGCCGACCCACGGGGCGTCGGCGTCGGGCTCGAAGGGGCGCAGACGGGCGAGGTCCGACCGGGTCCGCACCGGGTGCTCGACGACCGGTCCGGTGCCGGGGAGGACGTCGACGCCGGCGCCGATCGCCGCCACCGGCACGACGATGTCGGAGAAGAGGACGGCAGCGTCGGTGCCGTAGCGGCGCACGGGCTGGAGCGTGAGCTCGGCGACCAGCTCGGGCCGGGTGAAGGCCTCGAGGATGCTGCCGCTGCCGCGGAGCGCGCGGTACTCCGGGAGCGAGCGCCCGGCCTGGCGCATGAACCACACCGGCACCCGCTCGACGGGGAGGCGCCGGCAGGCACGCACGAACGCCGAGCCGTCGTGACGCCCGGCGTGGGGCCCGGGCGCGCCGGCCGGCCCGGCGGCGTCGAGGGGACGAGGCGGTGCCACGCCCTGACGCTACCGCCCGACGCGACCAGGGACGGAGCGGGCCGCGCCCGGATCCGGCGCGCCCGGGCGCCTCCCCGCCCCGGGCGCCTCCCCGCCCCGGGCGCGTAGAATCGATGGTTCCCCGGTGCCGGGGACGCAGAACGGAGGTACGGGTGGGCCCCGACGCGGAGCTTGCGGCCGAACAGGACGTCGTCGACGAGGCCTACCGGCGGCTCGACGCCATGCGGGACGACGCTCGGGCCATGCTCGCCGAGGTCCTCGACCTCGGCCGGGGTGGCACGTTCCAGTCCCGCACCGAGCGCGACGTCATCGTCCGCACCAGCCTGGCACGCCTCGAGCAGCTCGACATCGGCGACCAGGCCCTGCTCTTCGGGCGCATCGACACCCGGTCGCAGCCGTCGGCCGCCGACCGCACCGAGGCCGCCGGGAGAGCCACCGACGTCGAGACCTTCCACATCGGCCGTCTGGCCGTCCACGGGGTCGACAACGAGCCCCTGGTGGTCGACTGGCGGGCGCCGGTGGCCGAGCCCTTCTACCGGGCCACCGGGCGCGACCCCCAGGGCCTCGTCCTCCGCCGCCACCTGGCCGTCGAGCACCGGAAGGTGACGGGGTACGAGGACGAGCGCTTCGACCTCGACGGTGTCGCCGGGACCGCCGCCGGGGAGGCGGGGACCGCCGCCGGAGGGGGCACCGGCGAGGGCCTGATCGCGGGAGACGTGCCCATCGGCGGCCCCGCCGCCCTGCTGGCGGCCCTCGGACGGGCCCGCTCGGGGCAGATGGTCGACATCGTCGCCACGATCCAGCGCGAGCAGGACGAGATCATCCGAGCCCCGCTCGGCGGAGTGCTCGTCGTCCAGGGTGGCCCGGGGACCGGCAAGACGGCCGTCGCCCTGCACCGGGCCGCCTACCTCCTCTACACCCACCGGTTCCCGCTCGAACGCCAAGGGGTGCTCGTCGTCGGGCCCAACCCCCTCTTCCTCCGCTACATCGAGCAGGTGCTCCCGTCCCTCGGCGAGACGGGCGTGACCCTGTCGACCATCAGCGGGCTCGTGCCCGAGGTGCGGGTGCAGGCCGACGAGCCCGCCGACGTGGCGCGCCTGAAGGGGGACGCCCGGATGGCTGCCGTGATCGCACGCGCCGTCCGTACTCGCCAGCGGCCCCTCCGTCGGGACGTCGCCGTTCCGTTCGGGGCCCACGTGCTCCGCCTCAGCGCCGCGGACGCCCGTCGGATCGTCGCCGCGGCCAAGCGCCGTCCGGGCACCCACAACGCCCGCCGCAGGGCGGTCGAGCAGGCGGTCTCCGAGGTGCTCGTCACCCAGCTGCTCCTGGCCCAGCGCCGTGGCGCCGGGCAGGCTGGTCCCGGGCAGACGGGCCCCGGGGCGCCGGGCGACGAGGTCCTCGACGCCGGGGACGAGGCTGTCGACGTCCGCGAGCTCGGCCGTGCGGTCCGGCGGGTGCCCGAGGTGCGTGAGGCGCTCGACCGGATGTGGCCGCGCCTGTCGCCACACGAGCTGCTCCACGACCTCTTCGGCGCGCCGGCGCTCGTCGCCGTCGCGGCCCGGGGCGTCCTCGGGGCCGACGAGCAGGCGCTGCTGTTGCGGCCGCGGGGCGCGTCCCTGGACGCCGTCGCCTGGACGCCGGGGGACGCCGCCCTCGTCGACGAGGCGCGCCACCTCCTCGGTCCGCGCTCGGGAACGGCCGACGACCAGCCGTCGAACTACGGCCACATCGTCGTCGACGAGGTGCAGGACCTCTCGGCCATGCAGCTGCGGATGCTGGCCCGCCGGTCCCTGTCGGGGTCGATGACGGTGGTGGGCGACATCGCGCAGGCCACGGCGCCGTGGGCGGCCCGCACGTGGGACGACATCGTGGCGCACCTTCCGTCGCGCCGCCCGGTGCGCCGGGTCGAGCTGTCGGTCAGCTACCGCACTCCGGCCGAGGTGCTCGCGGTGGCCGGACGGGTCCTCGCCATCGCCGCCCCCGAGCTGCGTCCCCCGCGCCCGGTGCGGCGCAGCGCCGAGCCGCCACGCCTCGTCGCCGTCGAGGACGGGGCGGCCCCTGGCGAAAGCGCGGCGAGCGCGGCACGGGCCCTGGCTACGACGGCGGCCCGGACCGCCGCCGAGGAGCTGGCCGCCGTGGGGGAAGGGCGGGTGGCCGTGCTCGCGCCCGAGGACCGGGTCGCCGACATCCTCGACGCGCTGGCCGAGGCCGGCGTGGAGGCCGTCGACCCGCGGGTCGCCGGACGGGGCGGGCTGGCCGAGCCGCTCGTCGTCCTGGGCGTCGGAGGGGCCAACGGGCTCGAGTTCGACGGCGTGGTAGTCGTCGAGCCGGCCGCCGTCGCCGGGGAGACGGCACGCGGCCTGCGCACCCTGTACGTGGCGCTGACCCGCCCGACACGGCGTCTGGCCGTGGTGTACACGGGTCGGCTGCCGGGCTTCCTCGAGGGTGCCGACGACTGACGTCGCCCCGCCCCCGGGCCGTGCGAGAGCCGTTCCCCGACGGCGGCGGGGTGGAGCACCGGGGGGACGGCGCTGACGAGCGAAGTTGGCCCGGGACGCTCGGGTTCGACTAAGAAAGGGCCCGTGACCCAGGCGATCGCCGTCGACAGCCCGGCTACCGCACGCCACCGGCCCGACCGCCCGCCCATGCTGGCGGTGGGCGTCATGATCTGGCTCGGCTCGGAGGTGATGTTCTTCAGCGGCCTCTTCGCCGCCTTCTTCACCATCCGAGCGCACGCCAGCGTCTGGCCACCGACGGGGACCAAGCTCGACACGATCCAGGCGGGAGTCTTCACGTTCATCCTGCTGTCGTCCAGCTTCACCATGCAGAAGGCCGTGTTCGACCAGGAGAAGGGGAACCGCCGCGGCGCCAAGCTCTGGCTGCTCGCCACCCTCGTCATGGGAGCGGCCTTCGTCGGCAACCAGTTCTACGAGTGGATCACGCTGTCGCACATCCCGGCGACGGACCCCACCGTGACCGCCTACGGCTCGCTCTTCTACATCATGACGGGCCTGCACGGCCTGCACGTCTTCCTCGGCCTGGTGGCCATGGTCTTCCTCTTCGGTCGCTTGAAGGGCCCGAAGGGGGACCCGGGGGAGACGGCCGTCTTCCAGGGGGTGAGCTACTACTGGCACTTCGTCGACATCGTCTGGATCGGCCTGTTCAGCTGCCTCTTCCTGCTCAAGTAGGTGTCACGTCCCATGCCCAGACTGCTCCGAGGTCGACTGTTGGTGCCCGCCGGCGTCGCGGCGGGCGTGGCCGCCGCAGGGCTGCTGGCGTTCTCGCCCGCCGCCCAGGCCGGGACCACCCCGGCAGGGTCCGCGTCCACGCCCGCGTCGTCGCTGCACGCCACCACGGCGAGCGCCTCGGTGACGCCCACCACGTCGGGCGCCGTCGGATCGGCGTCGCAGAAGGCGGCGGGCATCAGCGCCGTCACGCTCCCGTCCTCCTACATCGCACCGGGCCAGGCGCTGTACGCCGCGAACTGCTCGAGCTGCCACGGGCCAAGCGCGACCGGCACGAGCCGCGCTCCCAACCTGCAGGGGCTCGGTGCCGGCACCATCGACTTCTGGGTGTCCACCGGCCGGATGCCGCTCGCCGACCCGACCGCCCAGGCCGTCCGCAAGCCGCCGCGCTTCGACCAGCGCCAGACGCTCCAGATCGCCGCCTACGTCCAGTCGCTCACCCCGGGCGTGGGCGTGCCCATCTACAACGTCGACCTGTCGCAGGCGAACCTCGCCCAGGGGCAGAGCCTCTTCACCCTCAACTGCGCTGCGTGCCACACGATCACCGGTGCCGGTGACGAGCTGGCCGACGGCGCCTTCGCCCCCAGCCTCCACGCGGCCACCCCGACCCAGATCCTCGAGGCGATCCGCACGGGGCCTGGCAACATGCCGCACTTCAGCGCCGGCAACATCACCGACGCCCAGGCTCGCGACATCGTCGCCTACGTGCACAAGGTCATCCAGCACCCGACCAACCGGGGTGGGTTCGGTCTCGGGGGGAACGGCCCGGTGGCCGAGGGCTTCGTCGCCCTCCTCATCGGCGTGGGTGGGCTGCTGCTCGTTGCCTTCTGGATCGGAGAGCGCGCGTGAGTGACGAGTCGCCGCAACTGACCGGCGCGCTGCCGGTGGCAGCCCTCGACGACCCCCATCTCCAGCCGTATGCCGCCCACCCGGAGCGGGTCCAGCTGGTGGCGGTCGTGTCGATGGTCGTCGGGTTCCTCGGGTTCATCGGCTTCGGCATCACCTTCTGGATCAGCGACCAGGTGCAGTGGGAGGCCGCCACCCTCGGCATCGGGCTCTTCGGCCTCGGCTTCGGGGTCGCAGCGTGGGGCAAGTACCTGATGCCCCAGGGGCCCTTCGTCGAGGAGCGTCACGAGTTCCACTCGACCGAGGCGGAGCGCGACGCGATGAGCGCCGCCGTGCTCGAGCGGGGCGGCATCGTCGTCAAGCGGCGCAAGGTGCTCGGCGGCCTGTTCGCCCTGGGGGCCGGAACCTTCGGGGTCGTGGCGGCGTTCCCGCTCATCCGCTCGCTCGGGCCGAAGCCCGGCCGGTCCCTCTTCACCACCAACTGGACGAAGGACTCGCTCCTCGTGAGCCTCGAGGGCCGGCCCGTCAAGGTGTCCGACCTCGACGTCGGCGGCGTCCTCACCGTCTTCCCCAAGGGCTTCGAAGGGTCGTCACCCGACCAGACCATCCTCATCCGCCTCGCCGACATCGGTCCCGGCGAGCCGCCGTTCCCCATCGCCCCCCCGGGGCGCACCGACTGGGGCGTGCGCGGGTACGTGGCCTACTCGAAGATGTGCACGCACCTCGGCTGCCCCGTCGGCCTCTACCAGGAGCAGACCCAGCAGCTCGTGTGCCCGTGCCACCAGTCGATCTTCAACGTCGTGGCCGGTGCGATCCCCGAGTTCGGCCCGGCGCCGCGGCCGCTCCCGCAGCTGCCCCTGAAGGTCGACGCCGAGGGCTTCCTCCGTTCGCAGGCCGGCTACGACCAGCCCGTCGGCCCCGGCTTCTGGGAGCGTCCATGATCGACAAGTCCCTGCGTTGGGTCGACGACCGCCTCGGGGTCGCCAAGGGCGGCCGCACCTTCCTCGACAAGATCTTCCCCGACCACTGGTCGTTCATGCTGGGAGAGATCGCCCTCTACTCGTTCGTGGTGCTGCTGGCCACCGGGGTGTTCCTCAGCCTCTACTACGTTCCGTCGGCGAAGGAGGTCATCTACCACGGCTCGTACCTCCCGTTGCGGGGGCAACGGGTGTCCGAGGCGTACGCGTCGACGGTGGGGCTGTCCTTCGACGTCAAGTCGGGCCTCCTGATGCGGCAGGCCCACCACTGGGCAGCGGACATCTTCCTCGGCTCGATCGCCGTGCACATGGCTCGGGTGTTCTTCACGGGTGCCTTCCGCAAGCCCCGCGAGCTCAACTGGATCGTCGGCATCTC
The DNA here is from genome assembly GCA_964610905.1 of uncultured Acidimicrobiaceae bacterium. Taxonomy (GTDB): domain Bacteria; phylum Actinomycetota; class Acidimicrobiia; order Acidimicrobiales; family RAAP-2; genus JAJZJT01. The sequence goes on along the minus strand of CAZSYT010000019.1, from coordinate 6,846 downwards.
GATGCTGCTGCTCGGCATCTTGAACGGGTTCCTCGGCTACTCCCTGCCCGACGACCTTGTCTCCGGCACCGGTATCCGGATCGCGTACTCGATCCTCGAGTCGATCCCGCTGGTCGGCTCGTACCTCGCCTTCTTCCTCTTCGGCGGCAACTACCCGGGCAACGGGGTCATCATCCCCCGCTTCTTCATCATCCACGTGCTGATCATCCCGGCGATCATCGTCGGGCTGCTCGCCGCCCACCTGGGCTTGCTCGTCAAGCAGAAGCACACGCAGTTCGCCGGAAAGGGACGCACCGAGCACAACGTGGTCGGCTCGCCGATGTTCCCGACGTTCATGGCCAAGACGACGGGCTTCATGTTCATGACCACGGCGACGATCTTCCTCCTCGCCGGTTTCGCGCAGATCAACCCCATCTGGCAGTTCGGGCCGTACCAGCCCTACCAGATCTCGTACGCCGTCCAGCCCGACTGGTACATGGGCTGGCTGGACGGCGCGCTGCGGATCATGCCGAGCTGGGAGTTCGTCGGCTGGGGCCACACGTGGCCGCTCGAGGTGTTCCTCCCCGCCGTGCTCTTCCCCGGCATCGTCTTCAACCTCTTCTTCGCCTGGCCGTTCCTCGAGGCGAAGATCACCAAGGACCGCGCCTACCACAACCTGCTCGACCGGCCACGCGACCGGCCCAAGCGCACGGCTGCCGGCGCCTCGGTGTTCATGCTCCTTTTCATGGTGTTCTGCGCCTCGTCGACCGACGTGCTGGCCAACTTCTTCAACGTCCCGCTCCAGTCGGTGCTCGTCACCTTCAGGATCATCGTCTTCGTCCTCCCGATCCTGACGTACTTCGTGACGTACCAGATCTGCAAGGAGCTGCAAGGCTACGAGTCGGCCGGCAAGCGCAAGCGCGCCGTCGTGGTCAGCCTCACCCCCGAGGGCGAGTACCGGACGACGGAGACCGCGCCCCATCCGGGCGACGGCCACGAGGAAGTCGAGCCGATCCCCGTGCCGACCTTCATCAACCTGGTCCCACCGGAGCTGGCGACCGGTCCCGGAGTACGCCGGGTGATGCGCTGACCTCACCGTCGGCGTCGGGGACGCCGCGTCGGTAGGTCACCCGCCGGTTCCGCACGGCCGGGGTACGGTCCCCGGGCACGAGGGTCCCGACGACGTTGAGCGGGTCGGTGGCGTTGACGGCGACGACCTCGTCGTCTTCCGGGCTCGTGCCACCCGTCCGGGGACGGTCGACTCGGACGGACTCGAGCAGGGCGACGGCCGCCGGGGTGGCGTACTGCTCGCCCGACAGACCGGCCACGAAGCGTCCTCCCAGCACGGTGCCGCGCGCCTCGAGGCGGCGCAGCGCCCAGACGACGCTGCGCCACGGGACGGCGAGGGTCTCTCGCCCCGTCACCTCCCAGCACACCACGCCCCACCGGGCGAGCAGCTGTTCGGCGATCGCCTCCGCCACGTCGTGGTCGTCGGCGACGGCCGTTCCGGCAGCGACGGGGTCCGGAGCAGGGACGCCGGGGTCGTCGGCCAGCAGCGACCACCGTCCCGCACCGGTGGCGGCACGCGCAGCGAGCCTGGCGCGCGCCGAACCGCGGCTGCGTCGGCGGACGAGCGGGTCACGTCGCCGCCTGTCGCCGAGGAGCTGCCGGGCGGCGCCGAAGCTGTCCGCCGTCGCCAGGCCGCGGGCCACGAGGTCCCATAGGCCGGCCTCGACGTCGGAGGGGAGCCGACCCGTCCGACGTGCCAGGTCGGCACCGAAGAGGGCACCGCCCGCCTCGAGGGCAGCGAGGAGCTCGGCCGCCGGCCCCGTCGCCGGACGCTCGGGCACGACGTCGCCGCGGGCGGCCCGGAGCATCCAGCCGAGGTCGTCTCGCCACGCGAACGTGACCGGCGTGGCGCCCGACGGCGTGGCCGCGCCCCGCCGCCCACCGCCTGCCCGCCCTCCGAGCCGCCCCCAGGCCAGCTCGCCCGACAGACAGAGCGCGTCGAGCCAAGCCGGGTCGTAGTCCTCGACGCGTGCCGGGAGGAGGTGGGCCTCCCAGGCCCCGGCAGCGGCCTCGAACCCCTGGAGCTGGTCGAGCACCTGACGGAGCCCGCCTGGGCCACGTAGCCGGGAGCCCGGTGCCACGTGCTGCCAGCGCAGGAGGAACCGGACGAGCTCCTGGCGCGTCGCCGGCTCGGCATGGAAGCGGCGACGGTCGCGGGTGCCCGCGTGGACGCGGACCAAGAGCCGCCGGGAGCACCACTGCTCGCCGTCCCGGCCGTCCTCGGCGGGCAGGCGGGGATCGAAGGCGCCGCGGATCGCCGATCCCTCGGCCTCGAGGCGAGCCAGCCCGGTGCGCACCCGCCCCGGTGACAGCGCGGTCCGCCGGGCCAGCTCGGCCACGGTGGCCGGTCCCGTCACCTCGAGGTGGCCACGCACGGCGTCCGCCACGGCGACGTCGGCGTCCTCGGGGGGCGTCGCGACCCGTCCGTCGAACGAACGGACGGACCCGGCCGAGCGGCCGACGACGGTTGCGCCGGGCCAGAGCAGTGGGAGCCACGCCGATCGCTCGGCGGCGACCCACCACTCGTGCCCCGAAGCGTCGTCGGCACGACGCACCGTCACGGCGCGTCCGTCCTCGGCGAGGCGTCGTTGCAGCGGGCGAAGGGACGGATCGGCGGCGAGGACGACCAGCGCGGCCAGGACGTCGTGGAGCTCGTCCGGCGTCACCGGGTGCGGCGTGGCGTCGGAGCGGACCCTGTCGATGACGGCGGGGTCGAGCCGGTCGAGGCGGGATGGGTCGAGCGCGAGCCCGCGCCTGGTCGACACCGCCCGGCTCCGTCGCTCCTCGAGCGGAGCGTCGTCGAGGAACGTGTACGGGCGCCCGTTCAGGATCTCCGCGGCCAGCACCGAGGGCTCGGTGACGTCGAGGGCGTGCACGGACACCGCACCCGACTCCACGCCCGCCAGGAGACGCTCGAGCCCGACGACGTCCATGGCCTCGTGCAGGCAGTCGTGGACGGTCTGGGTGACGAGGACGTGGTCGGGCACCGGGATGGGGCCGGGCGGCGTGTTCTCCTGGCAGGCGGCGAGGGCCGGGAAGACGGCGGCTTGGAGGTCGTCGGCCTCCATGCGCTGGATGGCCAACGGGGTCGGGCGTCCTCCCCGCGATCGGAGGATGGCGAGCGCACGGCTGCAGTTCCACCGCCAGCGGGTGGCGAACAGCGGCGACGTCAGCACGGCCTGCACGAGCACCTCCGCGGCCGTGGTCGAGCGCAGGAGCCGGAGGGTCTCGTCGACGGCGAAGCTGTGGTGGGGACCGAGCGACAGCACCACGGCGTCGTCGGACGCCGCAGCCTGCAGCTCGAAGTCGAACGTGGCGCAGAACCGCTTGCGCAGGGCGAGCCCGAGCGCCCGGTTGACCCGACCCCCGAACGGGGCGTGGACGACCAGTTGGGCACCGGCGACCTCGTCGAAGCACCGTTCGACGACGAGCGTGTCGGCGGTCGGCAACACGCCGAGCTGGGCGTGCGCCGCGGCCAGGTAGGTGGCGACCGCCTCGGCGACGGGGCGACCGACGCCGCAGCACGCCTCGACGGCATCGACGGCCCCAGCCAGACGGTCGGGCCCGGCGAGCCGCCCCGTCGCCCCTGCCTCGCGGGATGCGTCGCCGGGACCCGTCGAAGGTGCGGGACGACCCGGCGACGCCAGGGCCTCGCCGACGGCCCGTCGCAGCGCCGACACCCAGGCGGAGAGCTCGTCGGTCCGGCTCGGGGCCTCCCCGATCCAGAACGGGATGGTGGGCGCCGCTCCGTGGGCGTCGGTCACCCGGACCACGCCGGCCTCGACCCGCTCGATGCGCCACGAGTGGGTCCCCAGCAGGAAGACGTCGCCCCGCATCGACTCGACGGCGAAGTCCTCGTCGACGGTGCCCACCGTGGTCCCCTCGGGGTCGAGCACCACCCGGTAGTCGCCCGACTCGGGGATGGCCCCGCCGCTCGTGAGGGCGGCGAGGCGGGCACCTCGCCGGGGACGCAGCACGCCGTTGACGCCGTCGCGGTGGAGGTGGGCCATCCGCCGACCCCGCCCGGTGACGATGCCGTCGGTGACCGCTTCGACGACCCGCGCGAACGTGGCGTCGGAGAGCGACGCGTACGGCGCGGCCCCCCGCACCAGCGCGGCGAGCTCGGCCTCGGCGCGCTCGCCCGACGCCACCTCGGCCACGAGGTGCTGGGCCAGGATGTCGAGGGGAGCGACCGGCGGATGGAGGCGGTCGAGGTCGCCCGACCGCACGGCGCCCAGGAGGGCCGCGCACTCGACGAGCTCGTCACGCGTCGTCGGGTAGAGGACCCCCTCCGGCACGCCGTCGGTCGTGTGGTTGGAGCGCCCGACCCGCTGGAGGAAGGTGGCGATCGAGCGCGGTGAGCCCACCTGGCACACGAGGTCGACGGGGCCGATGTCGATGCCGAGCTCGAGCGAGGCGGTGGCGACGAGGGCGGCGAGCTCGCCGTTGCGCAGGCGTCGCTCGACGAGGAGCCGGCGCTGGCGGGACAGGCTGCCGTGGTGGGCGGCCACCCGGTCCTCGCCGACCCGGTCGGCGAGCCGCTCGGCCAACAGGTGGGCGAGCCGCTCGGCCATCCGCCGGGTGTTGGTGAACACGAGCGTCGTGCGGTGGGCGGCCACCCGATCGGCCACGCGGGCGACGATGTCATCGAGCTGCTCGGCCGAGGCCACGGCGGCGAGCTCGGAGCCGGGGAGCTCGATCTCCACACGGCAGCGCGGCCGCCCCGTCGTGTCCACGACCGTCGTCCGCCGCCCGGGGCCGACGCCCGAGAGGAACGTCGCCGCGACGTCGATGGGGCGTTGCGTGGCCGACAGGCCGACCCGCTGGGGGCGCCGGCCCGTGCGGGCCACGCAGAGGGACTCGAGCCGCTCGAGCGAGAGGGCCAGGTGCGAGCCCCGCTTGTCGCGGACGAGCGCGTGCACCTCGTCGACGATCACCGTCTCGGTGGTGGAGACCGCGGCGCGGCCTCGCTCGGCGGTGAGCAGGAGGGCGAGGCTCTCGGGGGTGGTCACGACGATGGAGGGCGGCGACGCCACCATGGCCGCCCGCGCGCCGGCGGGGGTGTCGCCGGTCCGGACGGCCATCGACACGGGGGCGAGCTCGTAGCCGAGCTGGCGGGCCGTCGCGGCGATCTCGCCCAGGGGTCGCTCGAGGTTGTGGTGGACGTCGACCGCCAGTGCCTTGAGCGGCGACACGTAGAGGACGCGGGTGCCCGAGGCGGGTCTGCCGCTCGCGGCGGCTCGCACGAGCCGGTCGATCGCCACCAGGAAGCCGGCCAGCGTCTTGCCCGACCCCGTCGGTGCGGCGACGAGGACGTCGTCGCCTCCGGCGATGGCCGGCCAGCCCAGCCGTTGGGGCTCGGAGGGACCTTCGGGAAAGCGGCCACGGAACCACGTGGCCACCGCAGGGTGGAGGGCGTCGGCGAAGCTGCCGTCGCTCGCTGACGAACCGGTCGAGGCCGCGCGCTCCTCCGCCGCGTCGACGGGAGCGGCGATCGCCGGGTCCATGACGCCATTTCACCACAGGGGTGTGCCGGCGATCGCTCGGGCCGTGGCGTGCCCCCCGCCCTCGCCCCGCCGGGGTCAGGCCGTCGGGCCAGACGGTTCCGCCCCGCCGGGGTCAGGCCGTCGGGTCAGACGGTGCCGCCCCGCCGGCTCTCGACAGTGGCGCCGATGGCGGCGGTGAGGATGAGCGCGGCGGCGATGGGCACCAGCCAGATGCCGAACACGAAGGTCAGCCCGACGAAGAACGCACCGCTCCCCAGGATGAACGGCCAGATGCTCGACGCCGGGAACGACTCCACCGTCCCCGAGCCCGACTCGATGGTGGCGTTGGGGTCGTCGGAGGGCCGTGGCTTCATGCGCCGGGACCACCAGAGGTAGTAGCCACCGGGGAGGAGCCCGAGGAGGGTGGCGCCGATCAGCATGAGGAAGCCGGCGTCCTCGTAGCTCGTGAACCAGTAGACGATCCCGATGACGGCGAAGAAGATGCCGATCACCACGAGCATGCGGGACTCGACCTTCATCGCCCGACCTCCACCGGTTGCGCTGGTGCGGGGCTCCCACCGCCCGGGGGCTTCTTGTGGGACACGATCGTGCGGTGCTCGGGGTGGTTGTAGTCCCAGGTGGGGCGCTCCGAGCGGATGGGGGGCAGGTGCGTGTAGTTGTGGTGGGGCGGCGGCGAGGTGGTGAACCACTCGAGGGTGTGGCCGTCCCACGGGTTCGAGCCGGCAGGAACGGGCGAGCGCCACGAGACCCACAGGTTGACCAGGAAGAAGAGGAACGACACCCCGATCATGAAGGCACCGATCGAGGAGATGACGTTGAGCGTGGTCCAGCCGGCGGTCGGCGAGTAGACGGCGACGCGCCGTGGCATGCCGTCGAGCCCGAGGAGGTACTGCGGCAGGTACGTGACCCAGAACCCGATGAACAGCAGCCAGAAGTGCGCCTTGCCCAGCCCCTCGCGGAGCATCCGGCCGTACATCTTCGGGTACCAGAAGTAGAAGCCGGCGAACCCGGCGAGCACCGCCGTGCCGATGAGCACCTGGTGGAAGTGGGCGACGACGAAGTACGTGTCGTGCACCTGGAAGTCGACCGGGGGCGAGGCGAGCAGCACGCCGGTCACGCCGCCCATCAGGAAGGCGAAGAGGAAGCCCACCGAGAACAGCATCGGGACCCGGAACGAGAGCTGTCCGCGCCACATGGTCCCGATCCAGTTGAAGAACTTGATGCCCGTGGGCACGGCGATCAGGTAGGAGAGCAGCGAGAAGAACGGCAGCAGGACGACGCCGGTCGTGAA
>CAZSYT010000018.1:1980-48662 GCA_964610905.1 uncultured Acidimicrobiaceae bacterium | reverse complement strand
GCAGGAGGGTCGTGAGGTAGGCGCCGCTCACGGCCCCCGTGGTCGTGGCGATCTCGAGGAACATCCCCGCCCGCAGGTTGGTCATCCGCTCACGGACGTACGCGGCCGCCGCACCGCTCGACGTGGCGATGACCGAGACGATGCTGGCCCCGATGGCCAGGCGGATGTCCACGTGGTAGAGGAGCGTGAGCACCGGGACGATGACCACGCCGCCCCCGAGGCCGATCAGCGACCCGAGGACCCCGGCGGCGACGGAGATGAGCGCCAGGGAGACCACGAAGTCGAGAGGTGTCATACATTCGATTGTACGGACATTCAGACGTACATGCAACATCGGTCGAACACGGGCGTCGGCGTCCTCGCCCTGGTTGCCGTTCTCGCCCTGGTTGGCGGGGCCGACCGGGGCGAGGACGTGGCCGCCCTCGGTAGGGAGGGTCGACGCGGCCCGAGGTTCCTACGGGGCGAACCCGTCCGGTCGGTCCCGTCCCGGGTGCGTCGGGGGTGCGCTCCTGGCGTACCCGGGGAGATGGAGGTCGGAAGGCGGCTCAGCCAGCCGGCGAGGCGCTCCGCCGCCCGATGCGCGAGGCACGGGTGGCGGACAGGGCGGCAGCCACCACCATCATGCCCATCGAGGCGTAGAAGGCCGAGTGCAGGCCGGTGGTGAAGGCCTCGGCAGTCTTGCCATGCAGGGAGGTCGAGCCGACGAAGATGGCGAAGGCGAGGTGGCGGGGGATCGACCGCGAGGCGATCAGGATCGCCACGGAGAACGAGAAGACCATCCCGACGTTGGCGAAGGTCCGCAGCATCCCCGACGAGATGCCGAACACCTGCGGCGGCGACGCCTTCATGACGGCCGCGCTGTTGGCGGGGAAGAAGAAGCTGCCCCCGATGCCGTTCACGATGCTGGCCACGACCACCAGCCACAGGCCGGTGGTCAGGCCGAGGTGGGCGTAGACGAACAGCGCCACGACCTGGACGGCCAGTCCCGCCGTCGCCGGGACGACCGGTCCCACCTTGTCGGCGAGCCGTCCCGAGACGGGCCCGAGGGTCCCGCCGATGACGTAGCCGGGGACCAGCAGCAGCGACGCGTGGATGGGGGAGAGCCCCCGTGGGCCCTGCAGGTACATGATCACGAGGAAGAGCACGGCGAAGTTGCCCAGGCCCTGGAAGAGCGAGGCCAGCAGCGACGGCGCCATGGTCGGCACCTTGAAGAGCGACAGGTGGAGCATCGGCTCGCGCTGGACCGCCTCGACCCAGACGAAGGCGCCGATCAGCACCACCCCACCCACCAGGTAGCCGGTGACGGCGGCATCGAAGCTGTTGGTCGCCAGACGGGTCATGGCCCACAGGACCCCGAAGAGGCCGAGCCCCAGGGTCACCATGCCCGCCGGGTCGAAGCGGTGGCTGCGCCGCTCGGGGCGCTCGTGGAGCACCCGGAGCGCCAGCAGGACGGCGGCGAGGCCGATGGGCACGTTGATCCAGAAGATCCACCGCCACGACAGGTAGGTGACGATGGCGCCGCCGAGGACGATGCCGACCACCGCCCCCATGCTCCAGCCGATGGCGTTGTAGCCGTACGCCTTGCCCCGCTCGTGGACGGGGAACAGGTCGGCGATGACGGCGCCGCTGTTGGCGGTGACGAAGGCGCCGCCAACGCCCTGGAGGAGTCGGAACCCGATGATCGACGGCTCGTTCCACGACAGGGCGCACAGGGCGGATCCGGCGATGAAGACGACGAACCCGGCCTCGTACATCCGGACCCGGCCGAACATGTCGCCGAGGCGGCCCACCTGGGTGGCGAGCAACGTGATGACGAGGAGGTAGCCGATGATGACCCAGATCACCGAGGCCAGGGCGATGTGGAGGTCCTTCTCGAGAGCGGGCAGGGCGAGCACCACGATGGTGGTGTCGACCGCCGTGATGAGCACGCCGGTCATCACGACGAGCAGCGCGAGGCCGGTGTGGGTCTGCCTTGTCTCTCCCGCTGGCGCCTCGGTCTCGGTGGTCGGTGTCGCAGCCATCAGGTCTCCTCGTCCCCCTCGATCGTGACACCGCTGGCGTCGACGCGGTGGCGGGTCGCGCTACGACGGGCCGAGGCTGCCCTCGAGCCGGGGCCGCGAGCGCGTCGTGGCTCCCACGCTACCGGGGAGCCCCCGCCCCTCTGCGGACCGCTCGCGCCGGCCGGCACGGGCGGTCTCGGCGTCGAGCGGCCTGCCGCCCGTCACCGGCGGCGGAGCACCACCCAGGTGAAGGGCTGCACCGTCCCGAACGGCGTCACGTGCTCCTCGCGCTCGTCGTGCACGGGGTCGAACGCCGTGGCGAAGAGCGCGGCGAGCTCGTCGGGGCCGTAACGGGTCGTCGGCAGCCCCGAGCACTGCGTCGGGCCGTCGGCGGCGAAGGTGGCGAGCACGAGGACGCCACCGGGGGCGAGCGCCTCCGTGGCAGCCTGCAGGTAGCGGGCCCGCTGTGGCGCGTCGACGAGGAAGTGGAAGACGGCCCGGTCGTGCCAGGCGGCGAAGGTCCGTTCCGGGCGCCACGTCGCCACGTCCGCACACGCGTACGACACGGCCTCGGAGCGCCCGGCGAGGCGGTCGTGGACCTTGCGGAGGGCGGTCTCGGAGACGTCGAGGACGGTCAGGTCGCGCCAGCCGGCGTCGAGCAGCCGGTCGGCGAGCGGCGACGAGCCAGCGCCGACGTCGACGAGCGAGCCCGTGCCGGGTGCCCACTCCTTAAGCAGGCGCAGCGAGGACGTCGGCTCGGAGCGGAACCAGCTGACCTCGTCGTCGGCCTTCGTCGCGTGGACCTCGTCCCAGTGGCGGGCCACGTCCTGCATGCGGCGCGAGCCTACCGACCGGCCTCCCACCGTGGACCGGGGGCCTCGGACCAGGGGGACGTGGCCCCCCAGGGCACCTCGCCGTCGCAGCCGCTCGGCGCGGGAGCCGGGAAGAGCGGCCGCGAGGGCCGTCGGTCGGGGGTGCCACGGGGCGGCTCGATCTGCGGCGTGCCGGTGGCGTCCCCCCGGGACGTGCACCGACGACCCGGCACCCGGCACCCGGGACCTTCGGCACTACTGACCCCGGCGGGTGGGCGCGACGGTGGACCCGGAGCCGACGGCCGGCGGCACGCTCGCTGCCGCGTCGGCTCCGAGGGCGGACCAGCGAGGGCGGACCTGCGAGGGCGGACCTGCGAGGGCGGACCAGCGAGGGCGGACCAGCGAGGGCGTGTGGTGGCGCCGAGACGGGCGACGAGCAGGAGGCGAGCCGGCAGCGAGCCGTGGACCCGCCTCCACTGACGAGAGGAGGGACGATGGCGCTCACGGCATGGGACCGACCGGAGCTCGACTGGTCGCGTCGGTGGGGACGCTTCTTCGACGTCGACTGGCCCCGCCGGTTCGGGTGGCTGGCCGACCTGGCCGCCGACACCGAGGGATGGTTCCGGGTCGAGGAGGTCGAGCGGGAGGGTGCGCTGGTGGTGCGCGCCGAGCTCCCCGGCATCGACCCCGACAAGGGCCTCGAGGTGTCGGTGTCGGACTCGACGCTCCACATCGAGGCGCACCGCGAGCAGCGCACCGAAGCCGAGGAGAAGGGCGTCGTGCGCAGCGAGTTCCGCTACGGCGCGCTCTCGCGCGACCTTGCCCTCCCCGAGGGCGTCGACAAGGATGCCGTGGACGCCTCCTACAAGGACGGCATCCTCGAGGTGCGGGTCCCGCTCCCGGTGGCAGCCGAGCATCCCTCGACCAAGGTCCAGATCCGCCGGTCCTGAACGGGCGACGGCGATGCCCCGGTCGAACGACCGTGCGGCCGAGGCGTTGGGAGAGCTCGCCGAGCTGGTCGCGCTGGCCGGGGGCGACCCGTTCCGGATCCGTGCCTACGAGAAGGCGGCTCGTGAGGTCGCCGCCTACCCACGCGACCTCGAGGGGCTGGACGCGAAGGCGCTCGACGCCATCCCGTCGGTCGGGACCCACATCGCCGCCAAGATCCTCCAGCTCCTCGCCCAGGGGCACATCGACGAGCTCGACGAGCTCCGGGCCCAGGTGCCCGCGGGGGTACGCGGCCTCCTCGGTGTGCCCGGGCTCGGGCCGACCCGGGCGCGCCAGCTCTACGAGGAGCTCCACGTGACCTCGGTCTCCGAGCTGTTCGACGCGCTCGAGCACCAACGGCTGAGGACGCTGGAGGGATGGGGCCCGGTCAGCGAGGAGCGACTCGCCGCCGCGCTGCGCCAGTACCGCGAGGCCGGAGGCCGGATGCCGCTCGCCGTCGCCCTCGAGCTGGCCGAGGAGCTCGTCGCCGAGCTGCGGTCGCTACCCGAGGCCGGCGAGGTGACCGTCGCCGGCTCGCTCCGGAGGATGCGGGACACCATCGGCGACGTCGACCTGCTGGTGGCCTCCACCCGGCCCGAGGCGGTCATGGACGCCTTCGGCCGGTCCTCGCTGCTCGCCGAGGTGCCGGCCCGTGGCCCGACGAAGGCGGTGGGCGCGACCCGGACGGGGGTCCACGTCGACCTGCGGGTCGTCGACCCCTCCGTCTGGGGGGCCGCCCTCGTCTACTTCACCGGGTCGAAGGCGCACGGCATCCACCTGCGGCGGATCGCCCAGCGGGCCGGGCTGAAGCTCTCCGAGTACGGGCTCGAGCGGGTCGACGACGGTACGGTCGTCGCCTCGGCCACCGAGGCCCAGGTCTACGAGGCGCTCGGCCTCGCCCTCGTCCCCCCGACCCTGCGCGAGGACCGCGGCGAGGTCGAGGCCGCCGCGGCGGGCACGCTGCCCACGCTCGTCGAGCTCGGCGACCTGCGCGGCGACCTCCACACCCACACCGTCCTGAGCGACGGGCTGGCCACCCTCGAGGAGATGGTGGCGGCCGCCCGGGCGCACCGCTACCGCTACTTCGCGGTGACCGACCACGCACCCCTGCTCGCCATGGCCGGCATGACGCCCGAGGAGGCGCTCGCCCAGCGTCGGGACCTGCGGGCGCTCGAGGGCGAGGGCGGCATCGTGCTTCTCCACGGCTCCGAGCTGAACATCCAGGCGGACGGGTCGCTCGACTGGGACGACGCCTTCCTCGGCGGGTTCGACGTGCTGGTCGCGTCGGTCCACTCGGCCTTCGGCATGAGCGCCGACGAGATGACCGCCCGACTGGTGCGAGCCGTCGAGCACCCCGCCGTCAACGTCCTCGGCCACCCGACGACCCGCCTCCTCGGGCACCGGCCTCCCGTCGCCTTCGACGCCGAAGCGGTCTTCCGTGCCGCCGCACGGGCCGGCACGGCCCTCGAGATCAACGCCTCGCCCGACCGGCTCGACCTCGACGACGAGCACGCCCGCCTCGCCCAGTCCCTGGGAGCGGTCTTCGCCATCTCGAGCGACGCGCACGCCGTGCGCCACCTCGACCAGCTCCGTTACGGCGTCGCCACGGCCCAGCGGGGGTGGGTGCCGCCCGAACAGGTGGTGAACACCTGGCCGTGGCGCCGGCTCCGCCGCTTCCTCGCCAAGGGGCGGGACCGGTGAAGGAAGAGGACGGAGGCCGTGATCCCACCCGGCCGGCTGGCGTCCGGCCGGTCCCCGGCCGGACGGGCCGCACGGAGGTCGGTCCGGGGGCAAGCGCAGCCCGCGGCCCAGACGCCGAAGGCGGCGCGCCCGACGGCCAACGCGTGCTCGCCGAGGTCGACGCCCTCAGGGTCGAGCTCGGCCTCGGGACGGGGCGCCCGGCACGGCTCCGCAGCCGGCTTGCCGCCGAGCTCGGTTTCGACAGCCTGGCCGTGGTCGAGCTCCACAACCGCCTCGAGCAGGCCTTCGGCGTGCACCTGCCCGACGAGGTGCTCGCCTCGGCCGACACCCCAGCCGACTGGCTCGCCGCCATTCGGGGCGCTCGCAGCGAGGACGGTGCTGGGGTCGAGGCCGGGCTCGGGGGTGCCGGGCCGGCTGGGCGGGCCCCGCCACCCTCCGCGCTCGGCCGCGTCGCCGGCGAGCCGTGGCCCGAGGACGCCGCCACCCTGCTCGACGCCCTCACCTGGCACGTCGATCGCCACCCCGACCTGGTCTGCGTGCGCCTGCGCGGGGTGGCAGCCGGGCCGTCGCCGGGCCGCGCCGAGGACGCCGTCGCGGAGCTCACCTACGGGGAGCTCGCCGCCGACGCCGCCGGTGTGGCCCGGGCCCTCCGCGCCGAAGGGCTGGCCCGGGGAGAGCGCGTGGCCATCATGCTGCCCACCGGGCGCGCCTACTTCGCCGTGTTCCTCGGCGTCCAGCTCGCGGGTGGAGTCCCGGTGCCCGTCTACCCGCCGACGCGTCCCTCTGCGCTCGAGGCCCACCTCGTCCGCCAGGCCCGCCTCCTCGACAACGCCGGCGCGTCGGTGCTCGTCACCGTCCCCGAGGCACGAGCCGCGGCGTCGCTGCTGCGGCCCCACGTTCCGTCGCTCCGGGCGGTGCGGACGCCCGAGGCGCTGGCCGACGGACGTCACGACGACGAGGTGCTCCCCGCCGTCGGTCCCGACGAGCTCGCCCTCCTGCAGTACACGTCGGGGAGCACCGGCGACCCGAAGGGCGTCACCCTGACCCACCGCCAGCTGCTCGCCAACGTCGCCGCCATGGGCCGGGCCGCCGAGGTCGGCTCGTCCGACGTGTTCGTATCGTGGCTCCCCCTCTACCACGACATGGGGCTGATCGGCGCCTGGCACGCCCCGCTGGTCTTCGGCATCCCGCTCGTCGTCCTGTCCCCCCTCACGTTCCTCGCCCGCCCGGCTACCTGGCTCGAGGCCGTCACGAAGGAGGCGGCGACCCTCTCGGCCGCCCCCAACTTCGCCTTCCAGGCGTGCACGGAGCGGGTGACCGACGAGGAGCTGTCCCGGCTCGACCTGTCGTCGTGGCGCGTGGCCTTCAACGGCTCCGAGCCGGTGAGCGCGCACGTCGTCGACGCCTTCGTGGAGCGCTTCGGTCCCCGTGGGTTCCGCAGGGAGGCGATGTGCCCCGCGTACGGGCTGGCCGAGGTCGGGGTGGGGGTCTCCTTCACGCCGCTCGGTCGCGGCCCCCAGGTCGACACGGTGGCGCGCGTCACCTTGTCCCGCACCGGCCGCGCCGTCCCCGTCCCCCCGGGGAGCGCCGACGCGCTCGCCACCGTGAGCTGCGGTGTTCCGCTGCCCGGCTACGAGGTGAAGGTGGCCGGAGGACGTGGCGAGGAGCTTCCCGACCGCCACGAGGGCGCCGTCTTCTGCCGGGGTCCCTCCGCGACGCGGGGCTACTTCGCCAACGCCGCCGCCACCCGCGCCCTGTGGCACCGGGGATGGCTGCGCACGGGTGACCTCGGCTACGTCGCCGGCGGCCAGCTCTACCTGACCGGGCGCGAGAAGGACCTGGTGATCCGGGCCGGTCGCAACCTCCACCCCGAGGAGCTCGAGTCCGCCCTGGGCGAGCTCGACGGCGTCCACCGGGGTGGCGTGGCCGTCTTCGCCGCCGCCGACCCACGCCGGGGGACGGAGCGGCTGACCGTCGCCGTCGAGACCGACGTCGACGGGCCCGAGCGCCGTGACGACCTGGCGGCTCGGGTGCGCTCGGTGGCCGTCGACCTCCTCGGGACACCGCCCGACGAGATCGTCCTCGTCGCCCCCGGCTCGTTGCCGCGCACCCCGAGCGGGAAGCTCCGGCGGGCCGCCACCCGCCAAGCCTACGAGGCCGGAGCCCTCGGCAAGGGGCCACCTCCGGTCGCCGTCCAGGTGCTCCGCTTCGCCGTCTCGGGCGTCCGACCCGTCGCCCGCCGGCTGGTCCGGTCCTTCGGCGACGGTGCGTTCGGCGCCTACTGCTGGGTCGTCGTCGTGGTGGTGGGCGGCCCTTTGTGGCTGGCGGTCCACCTGCCCCTGCCGCTCCGGGCTCGGTGGGCCCTCACGCGCGCCGCGGCTCGCACCGTTGCGGCAGCGACCGCCACGGCCGTCCGGGTCGAGGGCGCGCTCCCCGAGGACGGGCCGGCCGTCGTCGTGGCCAACCACGCGAGCTTCGTCGACGGCCTCGTCGTGGTGCTCGCCTCGCCGCGCCCGCTCGCCTTCGTGGCGAGCACCGAGCTGGAGCGCCAGCCAGTCGTCGGCACCTTCCTGCGCCGTCTGGGCTGCGTCTTCGTGGCGCGGGGCCGAGCCGGTCGGACGACGAGGGCCGTCGAGCAGCTCGCCGCGGCCGTGCGGGCGGGTCGGTGGCTCGCCGTGTTCCCCGAGGGGTCGATCACCCGCGCCCCCGGGCTGCGCCCCTTCCACCTCGGCGCCTTCGCCACCGCGGTCACCGCAGGCTGCCCGGTCGTCCCCGTCGGCATCCGGGGCACTCGCAACGTCCTGCGCCCCGGCTCGCGCCAGGCCCGTCGGGCCGCGGTGGCAGTCGTGGTCGGGGAGGCGATCGCGTCGGCTGGGGACGGGCTGGGGGCGCAGGTGGCCCTGCGCGACGCGGCTCGCGGTGCCGTGGCCGCCTTGAGCGGCGAGCCCGACGCTCCCTCTGCGCGGCCGTGACCGTCGCCGAGAGGGCCGTTCGGCCCTAGGGGCGAGCTCGCCGAAGGGGTTGGATGGAGCCAGGTCCACGCGACGGGAGAGGGAGCCACGAGGCTGAGAGGTCGGGCGTGCCCAGTGCGGCTGGCACCCCGGCGACCCCCACCACCTGATCCGGGCAATGCCGGCGAAGGGAGACCGCCACGTGGGCCGGCAGCGTGGTGGACGACCGGGAGGGCGCATCGCTCTGGCGAGGGCACGCGCCCCTCGGCGCCCGCCGCGTCGCGCCGTGGCGCACCGGTGCCTGCCGCTGCCCCCCAGGCACCTGCCATGCCCGAGGCTGTGCTCGCGCCGGTGCGCCGCCCTGCGACACCCGGTGCCGTCCCGCGACGCCCGGCGCCGTCCCGCGGCATCCGGCGCATCCCGGCGGCATTGGGCGCATCCCGGCGGCTTTGGGCGCCGACAAGAGCCCTCGGGCGCGGGGCCGAGCCGGCGGCTGGAGAGCAGGGGGTGCGCCGTGCGTTGGCGCCCACGCCCGGGACGCCGGCGCGATCGCTGCGCCGACGTGTGACGGAAGGCCCTGGAGGGCTCGCGCGACCGGGTCCACGATCGAGGTGTGATCGATACGCGCACACTCCGCTCATTGGCCTCCCGGCGGTACGACCCCGCGGTGGTCAGCATGTTCATCGACGTCGACGGACGCCGCTACCCACGGCCCTCGGACTACGTCCCCAACGTCGAGCGCCTGTTCCGCCTGGCTCGCGACGAGGCGTCGCGCTTCGGCCGCCGGGGCGAGGCGGCGGTCGCGTCCGACCTGGGGCGCATCGCCGGCTGGCTGGCCGGTGGGATCGACCGGACGCGGACCCGCGGCGTCGCCTTCTACTCGGCGTCGGGTGACGACCTCTTCTGGGCGATCACCCTGCCGGTCTCCCTCGCCGACCAGGTAGTGGTCGACGTCGTGCCCGACGTGGCCCAGCTCGTCGCCGCCGAGTCCACCGTCGAGCCCGCCCTCGTCGTGGCGCTCGACGCCGAGCGGTCGCGCCTCGTCCGCGTCGAGCCGGGCCAGGTCTGCGAAGTCGACGGGCCCCAGGACGACGGCGAGCGGCAGGTCGACACCGACGTCGAGCTCGGCAGCTTCTCACGTCGTCACGAGGAAGCCGTTCGTCGTCACTTCCGCCACGTGGCTGCGTCCGTCGCCACCGAGCTCGAGGCGCGGCCCACGGAGCACCTCGTGCTCGACGGGGCACCCGCCACCGTCGCCACGTTCGAGGGCCAGCTGCCCCAGCGAGCCCGGGCGTTGGTCGCCGGGCACCTGTCGCTGCCCGTCGCCACGCCACCGGGGGAGCTGGCCCGTGCCGCCACCGCGGTGGTCGGCGAGGCGGCTCGCCGCCGGCGGGCCGAGGTCGTCGAGGCGCTGCGCACCCGGGTCGCCGAGGGAGCCGACGCCGTGGCCGGCCTCGAGCGCACCTTGGCGGGGCTCGGAGCCGACCGGCTCGCCCTCGTCGCCTTCGAGGCGGGGTTCGGCGCCCCCGGAGGCCGGTGCGAGGCATGCGGCGAGCTCGCCGTGACGACCGCCGGTCCCTGTCCCCGGTGCGGCGAGCCGCTCGCCCCGGTCGCAAACGTCGTCGACGCCGCGGTGACCGAGGCGTTCGCCCACCGTGTGGCCCTCGAGGTCTACGAGCGCGGTGCCCTCGCCGATCTCGGCCACATCGGGGGCATCGGGGACGCGTCCGCCGGTCGGGCCCGAGCGAGGGACCGCAGCCATGCCTGACGGCGTGGTCGCGTGGTTCGACCCTTCGACCGGTGAGGCCGAGGTGGCCCGGTCCGGCCGGCGCTACGCGGCGCGGGCGGCCGACATCGAGCCGGTCGCCCGTCGGGCCGGAGCGCGGGTCCACTTCGACGTGGCGAGGGCGGACGGCACGGAGCGGGCGGTCGACGTCCGTCTCCGGGCCGGGACCCGCGTCTCGCACCACCAGCACCGCTTCGGCACGCTCGTCGGCGCCCGCCGGCCCGACACCAAGGGGCCGGCTCCCGCCGCCGAGCTCCACCCTGAGCTGCGTTCGCCCGAGGTCCACCCGCTCGAGGTCGCCCGTGCCTGGGCGACCAGCCTCGCCGCGGGTGACGTCGACGGTGCGGTCTCGCTGTACGCGCCCGACGCGCACCTCCACGACGGCGGCGCAGAGGTGGCCGGACGGGGGGACCTCGCTGCCTGGCTCGCCGAACGAACGATCACCGGCAGCCGCCGCCACGCCCGGGTGCGGGGAGACGGTCGGGACGCCCTGGTCTGGTGGGAGGACGGAGGCCCCGACGAGCCGGGGCTCGAGGTGCGCTGCCGCATCGCCCACGGCCAGCTGGCCGAGCAGTGGGTCACCGTGCCCGAGCCGCCGCCGACGGAAGGGGCCGCCGGCGAGGGAGAGGAAGCGGGCGTGGCCGTGGCGCTCGTGGCGAAGGGGGACGTCGGGGAGGACGCCAAGGCGAAGGTGCGCTCCGAGGTGGCACGCACGCTCCGTCGCCTCGACGAGCCGGTCCTCTTCGCCCGGGCGACCCTCGCCGTCGAGCCAGACCCGGCACGTGCCCGCCCCGCCGTCGCCGGGGTGACCCTCGACGTCGACGGCGACCTGGTGCGGGCCGAGGTGGCCGCGCCGACCTTGCCCGAGGCCATCGACCGGCTCGGGCACCGGCTGGTCGACCGCCTTGAGCACCGGGCGCGCCAACGCGAGGACCTGCACCGCTGGGCCGGGCTCGCCGAGCCGGGGGAGTGGCGGCACGGCGACCTCGCCACCGAGCGACCGCCCTTCTACGACCGGCCCGTGGAGGAGCGCCAGCTCGTCCGGCACAAGACGTTCGCCATCGGGGAGCTCACCCCCGACGAGGCGGCCTTCGACATGGACCTCCTCGGCTACGACTTCTACCTGTTCACCGACCTCGCCAGCGGTCTCGACGCCCTCCTCGAGCGCACGCCGGAGGGCTCCTTGCGGATGGTCCGGCTCGAGCCGTCCGACGCCGGCGGCGAGCCGACCGCCGAGACGATCGAGGTGGCGGAGGCACCGGTGCCGGTCCTCACCCTCGGGGAGGCCATCGAGCGCCTCGACGCCGGCGGCGAGCCGCACGTCTTCTTCGCCAGTGCGACGACCGGTCGGGGCAACGTCCTCTACCGGCGCTACGACGGCCACTACGGCCTCATCACCCCGGGCTGACCGGTGGAACCCGAGCGCCCTCGCGGCTCGCCGAAGGCGTCCCTCCCCCCGGACCGGTCGCGCTGGAGCGGTCCGGGGCCTCCGGGGCCCGAGCTCCGCCCGCCCCGTTCGACGAGGTCGCGCATCGTGCTGACCGTCGTCTGGCTGCTCGTCGTGGCCGGGTTCGTCGCGCTGGTGGCACTGGTCCCGTCGGGCACGCCGGCGCCGCAGTCGCTCTCCTACTCGAACCTGCTCACCAAGGTGGCGGCGAACGACGTGAAGAGCGTCACCATCGACCAGGGGACCGGGGTCGTCGACGGCGTGCTGACGAACGGCAAGGCCTTCACCGCCCAGGGCCCACCCGGCGGCATGCCTGCCTCCGACGTGGACCTCCTCGACGCCCACCACGTGGCCCGCGACTACGTGGGGACCTCGTCGAGCATCTGGCCGACCCTGCTGGCCTGGGTGCTGCCGATCGGCCTGATCGTGCTGCTCTTCGTGTGGGCCAGCCGCCGGAGCCAGGGTCAGCTCGCCGGCATGGCCAACTGGTCGCGCTCGAAGGCGAAGGTCCACGTGTCCGAGCGCCCCAAGACGACCTTCGACGACGTCGCCGGGTACACGAGCGTGAAGGAGGAGATCCGCGAGGTCGTCGAGTTCCTGAAGGACCCGGAGCGCTTCTTGGGCATCGGGGCGCGGATCCCCAAGGGCGTCCTGCTCGTCGGCCCGCCGGGGACCGGCAAGACGCTGGTCGCCCGGGCCATCGCCGGCGAGGCGGGCGTCCCGTTCATCACCATCACCGGGTCGGAGTTCATGGAGATGTTCGTGGGGGTCGGCGCGGCCCGCGTGCGCGACCTGTTCGAGACCGCCCGGCAGCACAAGCCGGCGATCATCTTCGTCGACGAGATCGACGCCATCGGGCGCAAGCGGGGTGCCGGCCTGGGCGGCGGGCACGACGAGCGCGAGCAGACGCTCAACCAGCTGCTCGCCGAGATGGACGGGTTCGAGGCGGACGAGGGGATCATCGTGCTGGCCGCCACGAACCGTCCCGACATCCTCGACCCCGCCCTGCTCCGGGCCGGCCGGTTCGACCGCCAGGTCGTCATCCCGCTGCCCACCCTCGAGGAGCGCCTGGCGATCCTCGCCGTGTACGCGCGGGGCAAGCGGGTCGGCCCTGACGCCGACCTCGACCTGCTCGCCCGGGGCACGCCCGGCATGAGTGGTGCCGACCTCGAGAACCTGATGAACGAGGCCGCCCTGATCGCCGTGCGGCGGGGGAGCGCCGAGGTCGCCGCCGCCGACCTCGAGGCCGCCCGCGAGCGCGTGCTGCTCGGGCTGCGGCGCACGGCCCTCGTGCTGAGCCCCGAGGAGCGGCGCATTGTGGCGACCCACGAGGCTGGCCACGCCGTGCTCGCCCAGCTGCTCCCGCACGCCGATCCCGTCCACAAGGTCTCGATCCTCCCGACCGGCATGGCCCTCGGTGCGACGCAGCAGCTGCCCACCGAGGAGCGCCAGCTGCAGCAGCGGCCGGTGCTCGACGACGCGCTGGCCGTCCGACTGGGCGGTCGGGCGGCCGAGCAACTGGTCTTCGGGGTGGTCTCGACGGGAGCCCAGGACGACCTGACGTCCGCCACCGGCCTGGCCGCCCGCATGGTGCGCGAGTGGGGGATGTCGGAGGCGATCGGCGCCATGGCGTGGGGCCCCAGGGGCCCGGTCTTCCTGGGGGAGGAGCTCGTCCACACCCGCGAGTACTCCGACGAGACGGCACGGGTCATCGACCAGGAGGTCGCCCGCATCCTCGACGAGCAGGGGCGGCGTGCCGAGGCGGTCCTCGCCGAGCACCGCGGCGCGCTCGACGCCGTCGCCGACGCCCTCACGGCCCACGAGAGCCTCGACGGGGCCGAGGTCGACCGGCTCATCGCAGCAGCCGAGGGCGCACCCGAGCCGGTGGCCGCAGCCGAGGGCGCACCCGAGCCGGTGGCCGCAGCCGACGAGCCGACCCCGATGCCCACCGGCCGGGCGGCGGCGTCGTGAGCGCCGAGCAGGCGGACGCCGCCCTGCCGGACGTCGGCCCGGGGCGGCGAGCTCCCGCCGGCGGCCGGCCGGCCGGGCACCGGCTCGTCCCCCACACGTCGGACTGCATCATCGAGGCCTGGGGCCCCGACCGGGAGTCGTGCCTGGCCGAGGCGTTGGCGGCCCTCGTCGAGGAGTTCGCCGAGCTCCCGGACGCGCCGACGACGCGGCTCGTGCCGGTGGCGACCGGGACCGGCTCGGACGAGGACGTCCTCGTCTCCCTCCTCGAGGAGGTCATCTACGTCGTCGACGTGTTCTCGGTGGTGCCGGTCCGCGTCCACCTGGGCGCGGCCGAGGGCGGGGGCGTCGCCGGCGACCTCGAGGTCGTCCCGGCCTCCGAGGTCGGCCTGCGCGGTCCGATGCCCAAGGCCGTCTCCTACCACGAGCTGGCCTTCGGTCCGTCGGACGGCAGCTGGCGGTGCCACGTCGTGGTGGACGTCTGACGGTGGCCGTGGCCCGGCCCGCCGAGCTCGTCCTCGAGCCCGTCCCCGGGCGGTCCGACCGGTGGCGGATCGAGCGGTCCGGGGCCATGCGCGTCCCGGGCGTCGTCTTCGCGTCGACGGCGCTCCTCCCGGAGGTCGCCGAGGACCAGGCACTGCGACAGGTGGCGAACGTGGCCACGCTGCCGGGCATCGTGGTGGCCTCGTACGCCATGCCCGACGTCCACTGGGGGTACGGGTTCCCGATCGGCGGCGTCGCGGCGACCGACGTGGCGGCGGGCGGCGTGGTGTCCCCCGGGGGCGTGGGCTTCGACATCTCGTGCGGCGTGCGCCTGCTGCTGGCCCCCGTGACCGCCGACGAGCTGGCGCCCAAGCTCGGTGAGCTGATGGACGTGCTCGACCGCTCGATCCCCCGCGGCATGGGGCGCGGCGGCATCTGGGAGCTCGCCGGCGACGGTGAGCTGACCGCCGTGCTCACGGAGGGGGCTCGGGCCGCCGTCGCCGCCGGCCTCGGGACGGACGCCGACCTCGCCCGGTGCGAGGAGGGGGGCAGGCTCGTGGGCGTCCGGGTCGAGCAGGTGAGCGAACGGGCGCGGGCGCGGGGGCTCGGGCAGGTGGGGAGCCTCGGGTCGGGCAACCACTTCCTCGAGGTGCAGGTGGTCGACCAGGTGGTCGACGCCGCCACCGCCGAAGCCTTCGGGCTCCGCCGCTCCCAGGTGTGCGTGATGGTCCACTGCGGGTCGCGGGGGCTCGGCCACCAGGTGTGCTCGGACCACGTGCGGGTGATGCGCGGTGCCATGGCCCGCCTGGGCATCACGGTGCCCGACCCGCAGCTGGCCTGCGCACCCGTGGAGTCGCCCGAGGGGCAGGCCTACCTCGGGGCGATGACGGCGGCCGCCAACTACGGGAGGGCCAACCGCCAGGCGCTCACCGCCGCCATCCGCCGCGCCTTCGCCGAGGTGGTGGGCACGGGAGCGCTGACCCTGCTGGCGGACGTGTCCCACAACCTCGCCACCCTCGAGCGCCACCGGGTCGGGGACGAGGACCGCCTGCTGTGCGTCCACCGAAAGGGCGCGACCCGCGCCCTGCCGCCCGGCCACCCGGACCTCCCCGAGGACCTCCGTCCCGTCGGCCAGCCCGTCCTCGTGCCGGGCTCGATGGGGACGGCGTCGCACGTGCTCGTCGGCGCCGAGACGGGGGACGCCTTCTGGTCGGCCTGCCACGGTGCCGGGCGGGCACTGAGCCGGCATGCCTCCGCACGCCGGTGGCGCGGCCGTGACCTCCGTCGGCAGCTCGAGGCGGTCGGCGTGGCCGTCCGGGCGCTCTCGGCGAGGGGCCTGGCCGAGGAGGCCCCTGACGCCTACAAGGACGTGGACGAGGTCGTGGCCACCTGCGAACGGGCCGGTCTGGCCAGGCGGGTCGCCCGGCTGCGTCCGCTCGGTGTCGTGAAGGGGTAGGGCGACGGGAGGGGCAGGCCACGGCCGCCCCGCCACCGGGGCCGGCCGGCGGCGGCCCGCCGGCGGGGACGATCGGCCCTTCCGGCACGGGTCGGGGCGCGGGAGAGTGGTCGGAGGTCCGAAGGAGGTCGCCGTGGCGACGACGGTGGAGGAGCTCGGCATCGTGGCGGGGAGCGCCCACCCGGTGCTCGCCCGGGAGGTCGCCGCGCTGCTGGGCGTGCGGCCGGTGCCCGTCGAGGTCGAGCGGTTCCCCGACGGCGAGCTGTCCGTCGCCGTCGGCCCCGTGCGGGGCAGCGACGTCTACGTGGTCCAGCCGACGGGCCCGCCGGTCAACGAGCACCTCCTCGAGCTCCTCCTCCTCCTCGACGCCACCCGGCGGGCCGGGGCCGCGCGCGTCACCGCCGTCGTGCCCTACTTCGGCTACGCCCGTCAGGACCGCACGAGCCGTCCCGGCGAGCCGCTCGGGCTGCGGGTGGCCGCCGAGGCGCTGGCGGCGAGCGGCGCGTCGCGTCTCGTCGTCGTCGACCCGCACCCGAGGAGCTTCGAGTCGGCCTGCCCGGTCCCGGTGGAGGTCGTCTCGGCGGTCGGCCAGCTGGTCGACGCCCTCGGCGAGCTCGGCCCGGGGAGGCACGTGGTCGTCGCCCCCGACCTCGGGGCGGTGCGGCTCGCCGAGCGGATGGCCGCCGCCCTCGGGGCGCCGACCGCCGCCGTCGCCAAGCGGCGAGTGTCGGGGACCCAGGTCCACGCCGAGCACCTGCTCGGCGAGGTCCGCGGGAAGACCGCGGTGATCGTGGACGACATGGTCGCCACCGCCGGCACGATCGAGGCAGCGGCACGGCTGGTCCGTGCCCGCGGAGCTCGGCCCAATCCCGTCGTGGTGGCCACCCACGGCCTCTTCACGGGCCCGGCCGCCGCGCGCCTGGGAGCGCTGGCGCCCGAGCGCCTCGTCGTCACCGACACCCTGGCACCGCCGCCCTCCGGCCCGAGCGCCGAGGTCCGCTCGGTGGCGCCGCTGCTGGCCGAGGCGATCGGGCGCCTCCACGGCGGCGGGACCGCCTGACCTGGCCGTCGCGCCGGGGCCCGTGGTTCCGGAGCGGCGGAGGTGCCGATCGGCCCTGGGCCCCCCGCCGGGCTCGGCTCGACACTGAGGTGAGGGACGGCGAGGAGGTTGCCATGGAGTTCCGCGACCGGTACGAGGCAGGACGGCGGCTGGGCGAGCAGCTCGTGGGCAACGGGCTGTCCGGAGCCGACGTGGTCGTCCTCGGGCTCCCCCGGGGCGGCGTCCCGGTCGCCGCCCTGGTGGCCGGAGCCCTCGGCGCCCCCCTCGACGTCATCGTCGTGCGCAAGCTGGGGGTCCCGTTCCAGCCCGAGCTGGCCATGGGGGCCGTCGGCGAGGAGGGGGCGCTTGTCCTGAACCGGCAGCTCGTGCGCATGGTGGGCGTCGACGAGCCCGAGCTCGCGGCCGTCGAGCGGCGCGAACGGGCCGAGGTGGAGCGCCGGGCCCGGCGCTTCCGGGCCGGACGCCCGCCGCTGCCGCTCGAGGGCCGGACGGCCGTGATCGTCGACGACGGGGTCGCCACTGGCTCGACGGCCGGAGCGGCCTGCCAGGTGGCGCGGGCCCGCGGCGCCGCCAGGGTGGTGCTCGCCGTCCCCGTCGCCCCCCGCTCGTCGGTGCGGTCGCTCGCCGAGGTCGCCGACCAGGTCGTCTGCCTCGAGCTGCCCGAGCCGTTCTTCGCCGTGGGGCAGTTCTACGAGGACTTCACCCAGGTCACCGACGACGACGTGGTCGCGATGCTCGAGCGGGCTGGCGCGCACGTGCCGCTCGTCGCCGCGACGGCCGCCGCCGACCCGCCCGTACGCGACGAGGACGTCGAGGTGGTGGCAGGCCAGGTGCGCCTGGCAGGCCACGTCACCGTGCCCGAGCAGTGCTCGGGCCTGGTCGTCTTCGCCCACGGCAGCGGCAGCAGCCGTCACAGTCCGCGGAACCGCTACGTCGCCGCCAGCCTCAACGCTGCCGGTCTGGGGACGCTGCTCTTCGACCTGCTCACGCCCGAGGAGGAGGTGCAGCGGTCCCCGGTCTTCGACGTCGAGCTGCTGGCCGAGCGGCTCGGCGCTGTCACGGCCTGGCTGGTCGACCAGCCCGAGGCCGAGGGGCGCCGAGTCGGCTACTTCGGTGCGAGCACGGGGGCGGCGGCGGCCCTGTGGGCGGCGGCAGCACCCGGGTCCACCGTCGCCGCCGTGGTCTCACGGGGCGGCCGTCCCGACCTCGCCGGGCCGCGCCTCGGCGACGTCCGCGCGCCGACCCTCCTCATCGTGGGCGGGGACGACGACGTGGTGCTGCAGCTGAACCGCCATGCGCAGCGCCAGCTCACGTGCGAGAACCGTGTCGCCGTCGTGGCGGGTGCCACCCACCTCTTCGAGGAGCCTGGCGCCCTCGAGGAGGTCGCCGACCTGGCCCGGGCCTGGTTCGTCGACTACCTCGAGCCGGCCGCGGCGCGCCGGTCCTGACGGCGTTGGCGACGTCGGAGGGCGCAGGCGTCGGCGGCCGGGGCGGCCGGCTGCCGGCTGCGGACGCGACGGGCGGGCCCCTGCGCGGTAGTGACCTTCAGCCCTACTCGACCACGGCGTCGCGGCGCGACCGTGCATCCATGGACCGGATCGTCGTCGGTGTCGACGGGTCTCCCACCGCCGCTCAGGCGCTTGCCTGGGCGGCCGACCTCGCAGAGGGGACGGGTGCGTGCCTGCGAGCGGTGATGAGCTGGGAGGACCACTACGCGGACATGTGGATGCCAGGCAGCGCCGTCGCCCTCGACCGGTTGGCCGTGACGCGGCGCGCCCTCGAGCGCGCCGTCGACCCGGTGGTGCGTGCCCACCCGTCGCTGTCGATCGAGCTGTCGCCCGTCGAGGGCCCTCCGGCGCGCATGCTGGTGGCCTCGGCGGACGACGCCGACCTGCTGGTCGTGGGGAGCCGAGGTCACGGGGGGCTCTCCGGCACGCTGCTCGGCTCGGTCAGCCTCCACTGCGTCACGCACGCCCCGTGCCCGGTCGTGGTCTTCCGGGGGTCCCGGCGGATCCGGGCGGTGCAGGGTGCCGAGGAGGTGGCGTCGTGAGGGTCGACCTGCCGCCGCGTCGCACGTGGTCCCTCGTCGACCGGCTGGCGGCCCGCTCGCTGGCTCTGGCCCTGGTGGGGCCGGTCTCGCCGGTCGGGACGCGGGCCGAAGCGCTGCTCCGACTGGCCGGGCCCCGGCCCGCTGCGCTCGAGCAGGCGGCGAGGAGGGTGGAGCGGGGGTCGTTCACCGCACCGTCGGGCGCCGCGTCGGACGCCACCGACGCGCTGCGGCTGGCGGCCCGCCTGGCGCGGCGTCTGGCCGAGGAGGAACGTGGTGCGACCGACTGGCGACAGTGGGCGCGACCGGAGCGAGCGGGCCACGTGCCCGGGGTGATGAGGAGGGAGCCGGCATGACCGAGGAACGCCGCGCGGAGGCGGTGGACGACGGGTCGCACCAGCGGGACCCGGTGCACAGGCGGGCCCGCGAGGGGCTCGACCGGGTGATCGACATGCTCGAAACGGTGGTGCGGGCCCTGCCCGTGCTCGTCCCGGACCCGGCCGACGGGGCGGCCTGGGTGCAGTTCGACGAGGCGACGAGCGACCTGCACCGGGCCCTGGCCGCCCTCGGCCAGATCGACCCCGGCGTGGCCACGCGCACGGTCGCGGAGCCCGCGGCAGGCCGGGCCTGACCTCGGGGACGGCCTGGTCCCCAGCCGTCAGGCCGGTCCCGGGCTGGTCGCCGAGGTGAGGTAGGCGACGCAGCGCTCCACGGTGGTGAGCTCCGGGTAGTCGCGTTCGGGGATGTCGACCCCGGTGGCCTCGTGGAGGGCGACGACCAGGTTGAGGAAGTCGATCGAGTCGAGGTCGAGCGCCTCCTGGATCGTCTCGTCAGGGCCGACCTGGTCGAGGTCGGCTTCCGGGGCGACCCGGTGCAAGGTGGTGCGCAGGAGCTCACGGGCCTCGGTGTCGGTCAGCACGGCGGGCCTCCTCTCGTCTCGGTGCCTGGTCGGTGGGCACCGTCACAACGCGTCGGGCTGCTGGAGCAGCCGGTCGACCTCGGCGAGGAACCGGCCGCCACGGTGGCCGTCGCTCACCCGGTGGTCGGCTGACAGGCTGGCGGTCAGGCACGGTCGCGCCCCGACCAGCCCGTCGAGGGCCACGGCGCGCTCCGACACGCGGCCGAACCCGACCAGGGCCACCTGGGGCGGGTAGATGACCCCGAGGACGGTGTCGACGCCGAGCTCGCCGAGGTTGGTCACCGTGATCGTCGGGTCACTCATCTCCGAGCCGCGCAGGTGCCCCGAGCGCGCCCGGGTCACGAGGTCTCGCAGACCGGCCATGACCTCGTCGAGGGACCGCTGTTCCACGTCGTGGAGGGCAGGGGCCACGACGCCCGCCGGCCGGAGCGAGACGGCCACCCCGACGTGGACGGCGGCGCTCGGGGCGAAGGCGCCGTCGACGTAGTAGCCGTTGACCTCGGGGACGGCGGCGACGGCCAGGGCGGTGGCCTTCACCAACAGGGCGGGCAGCACCAGGCGGTCCTCTACCGATCGGGTGCGGTTGGTCTCGGCCAGCCAGGCGGTCGCCGCCCCGACGTCGACCGTCGTGGTGAGGTAGTAGTGGGGGACCTCGCGCTTCGAGCGGGCCATGAGCGCCCCGATCGCCTGGCGCAGCCGAGCCGTCCGACCGTCGGTGGCGGCAGCGCCGGGCTCGAGCGGTAGTCCGGGAGGGCCGGGCGCGCCGGGGGCCCCCACGACCGGGGCCGGGGCCGCCGGGGCCGCCGGGGTTGCATGGCGAGCCGGCGGTGCCGGGGAGCACGCGGCCGCCTCGACGTCGCGGCCGACCACGGCCCCCCCCGGACCGGACCCGACGAGCGAGGTGAGGTCGACGCCGAGCTCGGCGGCGAGCTGCCGAGCTCGGGGCGAGCTGCGGGGCCCCGCCGCCACCCGGTGCGCCGGCCGAGGCCCTGCGGTCCGAGGTGCGACCGTCCCTGGTGCCCGATGGCGCCGTCGACCGGTGCCCCGCCGTCGGGACGGTGCCTCCTCGGGCCCCCGCGCTCCGTCGCCCGCGGGGCCCGCCGCCTCGGGCCGGACGACCGTCGGCGCCGGTGGCCCGGGAGTGCCCGGCGGCGCGGGAGTGCCCGGTGCTCCGGGGGCGGGAAGCGGGGCGGCGGCACGCTCGACGTCG
The DNA here is from genome assembly GCA_964610905.1 of uncultured Acidimicrobiaceae bacterium. Lineage (GTDB taxonomy): Bacteria > Actinomycetota > Acidimicrobiia > Acidimicrobiales > RAAP-2 > JAJZJT01. The sequence continues at coordinate 27,835 of CAZSYT010000018.1, read as the reverse complement.
AGCCGGGTCACCGTGCCGCCGGGGCCCGTGCCGGTCACCGCGGCGAGGTCCACCCCGAGCTCGGTGGCCAGGTGCCTGACGACCGGCGAGCGCACCCGGACGGCCGCGGGCGCCGGCGCCGCGCTGGTGATCCGGGCGAGGGGGGTCCCGACCGGCACGCGGAGGCCGGGCTCGACGAGCAGGGACTCGACGACGCCGTCCTCGAACACCTCGACCTCGATGGTGGACTTGTCGGTCTCGACCACCGCGACGATGTCGCCGCGCCGGACCCGGTCCCCGGGGTGGACGAGCCACTCGGAGACGGTCCCGGCGTCCATGTCGGCCCCGAGGGAGGGCATGGTGAACTCGCCCATCTAGCCTCCGAGCGCGTCCACGGCGGCGACCACGTCGGCCACCTGGGGGGTCGCCGCCTCCTCGAGGTGGCGCGCGTACGGCATGGGAACCTCGGCGCTGCACACGCGGACGACGGGAGCATCGAGCTCGTAGAAGGCCTCCTCGGTGACCCGGGCGCTCACCTCGGCGGCGAGGCTGCCCGATCGCCACCCCTCGTCGACCACCACCAGGCGGTGCGTCCTCCCAACCGACGCCACCACCGTCGCCATGTCGAGCGGGCGCAGGGAGCGCAGGTCGACGACCTCGGCCTCCGTTCCGGAGCCGGCGAGCAGGTCGGCGGCGGCGAGGGCGACCGGGAGGGTCCCGCCGTAGGCGACGACGGTGACGTCGCCTCCAGGCCGGCGGACGGCGGCTCCCGACAGGGGCACGGCCGGCGGGTCGTCGGGGAGGTCGCCCGAGGTCGAGTAGAGGGCGCCGTGCTCGAAGAGGAGCACGGGGTCCGGGTCGTCGAGCGCCGGCGCGAGCATCCCGCGGGCGTCCTCGATCGTGGCGGGGGCGAGGATGCGGAGCCCCGGCACGTGGGCGTACCAGCCTTCGAGGCTGTGGGAGTGCTGAGCTGCGAGCTGGCGGCCCGCGCCGGTCGTCATGCGGACGACCAAGGGCACGCCGAGCTGGCCACCGGACATGTAGCGCAGGGTGGCGGCGTTGTTCACCAGCTGGTCGAGGGCGAGCAGGCTGAAGTTGACGGTCATGACCTCGACGATCGGGCGCATCCCCCCGAGAGCGGCACCGATGCCGGCGCCCACGAAGCCCGACTCCGACAGCGGCGTGTCGCGCACGCGCTCGGGCCCGAACTCCTCGAGGAGCCCCAGGCTGACGGCGTAGCAACCCCCGTAGCGCCCGACGTCCTCGCCCATCAGGAACACGCGCTCGTCGGCGCGGAGCGCTTCGCGCAGAGCCTCTCGGAGCGCCTCGCGGTAGGTCGTCGTGGTCACCGTCGCTGCCTCGTCGTTCCGTCGGCGGACGTGCCGTCGGCGGACGTGCCGTCGGCGGACGTTCCGTCGGCGGTCGTGCCGTCGACGGTCTCGGCGGTCACGAAGCGCTCGAGGTCGCCCACCGGCTCGTCGGTCCCGGCCTCCGCGAAGGCGACGGCGTCGTCGACCTCGGCTTCGGCGTCGTCCTCGAGGGCGGCGAGACCGTCCTCTGCCAGCGCGCCGCGGGCGACGAGCGCGGCAGCGAGGGCAGGCAGGGGGTCGCGCTGCTTCCAGCGCTCGATCTCGTCGCGGTCCCGGTACCGGTCGGGGTCGTACATCGAATGGGCCCGGAACCGGTAGGTGCGGAGCTCGAGGAAGTGCGGACCACCACCGGCGCGCACCGCGTCGGCGGCTCGCCGAGCCGCGTCGGCGACGGCGAGGACGTCCATTCCGTCGACGGCCCACGACGGGACGCGGTAGGCAGCGGCCTTCAAGGCCAGGTCGGGCTCGGACTGGGCACGCTCCAGCGCCGTGCCCATGGCGTAGAGGTTGTTCTCGCAGCAGAAGAGGACCGGCAGGTGCCAGAGGGCGGCCAGGTTCATCGACTCGTGGAACTCGCCCTCGGCCACGGCGCCGTCACCGAAGAAGCAGGCCGTGACCCGTCGACGGCCGGTCAGGTGGTCGGCGAGCGCCAGCCCCACGGCGAGCGGTAGGCCTCCCCCGACGATGGCGTTCCCGCCGTAGAAGCGCCGGCTCGCGTCGAAGAGGTGCATCGAGCCTCCCCGCCCGCGACTGCACCCTTCGACCTTGCCCTCGAGCTCGGCCATGGCCGTCCGCATGGGCATGCCCCGAGCCAGGGCATGGGCGTGCTCCCGGTAGGTCGCGACGACGGCGTCGTCGGGCTCCAGGGCCGCCATCACCCCGGCCGCACAGGCCTCCTCGCCGATACCGAGGTGGAGGAAGCCCCGGATGGCTCCGGCGCTGTAGCGCTCGACGCAGCGTTCCTCGAAGTGCCGGATCCGAACCATGGTGGTGAGCAGGGCCACGTCGTGCTGGTCCGTGTCGTCGGCTCCGTGGGAGCGCCGGTCCGAAGTCCCACCGATCGGCGGTCGGACCGGCGCGCCCGCCCGCTCGGCTCGTGCCGTGGCTGCTCGGTCCGTCACGGTGCCGCCCCGCCTGCCTGGCGCGATGCGGCCGTCGCCCGGTCACGCAGCAGGCGGCGGACGATCTTGCCGCTCTCGGTGTGGGGCAGGTGGGCGTCGAAGGCGATGTCGCGCGGGGCGACCGCCGGCCCGAGCCGCTTGCGGGCGAAGCCGAGCAGGTCGAGCCGGGTCTCGTCGGATGCGGGCACCCCGGGACGCAGGGAGACGAAGGCCTTGACCGTCTCGCCGGCGACGGGGTCGGGCACGCCGACGACGCCGACCTCGGCCACCGCCGGGTGCTCGAGGAGCGTCGACTCGACCTCGAAGGGCCCGACGAGGTGACCGGCCGACTCGATCACGTCGTCGCCGCGTCCGACGAACCACACGTAGCCGTCGGGCTCCTGGCGGACCAGGTCGCCGGTCAGGTACCAGCCGCCCACGAAGCAGGCGCGGTACCGCTCCTCCTCGCCCAGGTAGCCGCGGAACATCGACGGCCACCCGGGGCGGAGCGCCAGCTCGCCCCGTTCGCCCGGTGGTAGCACCACGGGGACGCCGGCCGGGTCGGTGACCACGTCTCCGACCTCGTCTCGGGCCACGACGGCGATCTCGACGCCGGGCAGGGGTCGGCCCATCGAGCCCGGCTCGATGTCCATCGACGCGAAGTTGGCGATCATGATGCCGCCGGTCTCCGTCTGCCACCAGTTGTCGTGGACGGGGACGCCGAGGACGTCGCGGCCCCACATCACGAGCTCGGGATCGAGCGGCTCCCCCACGCTCGCCACGAACCGGAGGCGGCCGAGGTCGTGGGCCCGAGCCACCTCGGGCCCGGCGAGCATGAGCATCCGCAGGGCCGTCGGCGACGTGTACCAGACCGTCACCCCCTCCTCCTCGAGCACCGAGTACCACCGCTCGGCGTCGAAGTCGCCCTCGTCGACCACGCTCGTCGCGCCGACCACGAGCGGCGCGATGACGCCGTACGAGGTCCCGGTCACCCAGCCGGGGTCGGCCGTGCACCAGAAGACGTCGTCGGGGCGGAGGTCGAGGGCCATTCGGGCGGTGGCCAGGTGGGCCACGACGGCCTCGTGGACGTGGACGGCCCCTTTGGGGGCGCCGGTGGTGCCGCTCGTGAAGTGGACCAGGGCCACGTCGTCGGGTGACGTCGGCGGGATCTCGTAGGTGGGGGCCTGGATCGCCAGCAGCGCGTCGAGGTCGACGGTGCCGTCGGGGAGGGGCGCGGTCAGCGGCTCGGTCCCGGCCGACACGAGGACGTGGGCGAGCGAGCCCAGCCGGTCGCGCACCGGCGCGACCTTGTGCCGGTAGAGGGTGGGGGTCGTGACCAGCACGCGGCCGTCGCCGAGCGTGATCCGTTGGCGCACCGGCTCGGGCCCGAACGCCGGGAAGAGCGGGGAGAGGACGCTTCCGTGCTTGAGCGTGCCGAGCGCCGCCACGAAGAGGGGAGCACCACGCTCCATCAAGAGGAACACCCGCTCGCCGCGGCGCACCCCGAGGGAGTCGAGCGCGTTGGCGAAGCGGTTCGACGCCTCGGCCAGCTCGCCGTAGCTGACGTCGGCCCGGTCGCCGCGGCGTCCGAGGCAGCGAAGGGCCACCTGGTCGCGACGCTCGCCGCCGGCGTGGCGGTCCACCGCCTCGTGGGCGATGTTCAGCCCCCGGCCGCCCGGGAGCCCGTCGAGCTCGGCACGGGCTGCCTGCCAGGTGAAGCTGGCGCGCGCGGCTGCGTAGTCGGCGAGGAACGGCTCGTGGCCCGGGGGTGCAGGTGGCTTGCGGATCGGCTCCCAGTGCACGTGACACGACCTTCCCGGGCCGCACGGACCGACCAGCGCGACCGGCCCGCCGCCTCTTCGCGCACGGTACGCCTCGCGCCCGGCCCAACCCCAGGGTCGAACGTCACCTTCGCCCCTCTACGGCGGCCCTCCGGACCACGGTCCTCCCGGACCACGGCGCCCGGCCGCCACCGGCTTCCGGGGCTCCCCGGCCGAAGGGGACGTCCGGCCCTACGCCGTGCCCTCGGCCGGCGCGACGGTGCGAGGGTGGAACGCATGTCGGTCGGCGTCACGCTCAGGGTGCCGGGCGGGGGCGAGCCGTGACGGAGGGGCGACCGCGTCGGGCGCTCGGTCCGGGCGAGCCCGAGCGATGGCGTCCCAGGCTCGTGCCCCGCTTCGGTGCCGGCGTCTGCGAACGGTGCGGGTCGGACGCGCACGTGCGGCAGGGACTGTGCCGCCGCTGCCGCCGGCTCGTCGCCGCCGACGGAGTGGCGGCGGCGGCGACGGACGAGCCTCGGCCACACCAGGCCCCGCCGATCCGGCTCCCGCACCCGCCGTGGCGGCGCAAGGGCGGGTGACCGTGCAGAGGTCCCGGTGGGACGTCCCGGGCGCGTCAGGTGGGCACGTCCGCCGCGGCACGGGCAGCCCGGGCCCGGCGCGCCACGTGGGCGAGGAGCTCGACGATGGCGGCATCCGCGGCACCGGGTCCGGCGCCCGCGGTGGCGTGGCCGGCGACGTGGACGGTGCCCGGTGGCCCCTCGGTGCACACGGGGACGAGCGGGTGGTAGCGGCGCTGCGCCTCGACCAGGACGCGACCGCGCTCGCCGGGCACGGCGCAGAGCACGACGTCGGCGCCGGCGACGAGCGGGCACGGCGCGCCAGCGAGCAGCGGGCACGGCGCCGCGCCGTGCCCCGGGCCCGGGCACGCGAGCACGTCGAAGCCGGCGGCCCGTGCCGCCTCCTCGCCGTGCCAGCGCCACCCCGGCAGCTCGAGGAGGAGACGGAGCCGCTCGTGGCTCCCGGTCCAGCTGGGCAGGTGACCCCCGGTCCCGATGGCCACCCGCACCACCGCCGGCCGCTCGTCGTGGCCCAGCACGACGAGCCCGCGGTGCTCGAGGAGCCCGAGCATGCGCCGGTTGGTCACGAGCACCTCGGCCTCGAGGTTGGGGACGCCGCGCGCCGCCGCCGCCTCGGCGAGGGCGTCGAGCAGGCACGGTCCGAGCCAGCCACGGGCGCCCTCGGCGACCGTGATGCCGAGCTCGCCGTTGCCGTCGGGCAGCAGCTCGAAGCCGGCCTCGGCCACCAACCGGCTCGTGCCGTCGCTCGACTCGACCTCGGCGACGAGCCCCACCCCGCCGCGCTCGGCCACCGCCGTCATCCCGTCGACGAAGGCGGCGGGTGGGGGGTGGCCGGCGAAGAAGCGACGGTAGAGGTCGTCCTCGCCGAGCCCGGCGAACATCGCCGTCAGCCCGGGCCCGTCGGAGGGGCGGACGGGTCGCAGGGTGATGGCGCGGGCCCCGGGCAACTCGATACGCCGGCGGTCGGCGCCTCGTGGCGCGGGTCCCTCGGGGGCCATGGCGCGATGGTGCCTGGCATGGCGCGGAGCGAACAGGGCCGAACGCCCCGTCGGGCGGGGGGCGTCCGGCGGGCATCGGGGAGGCCGAGGAGGCCGAGGAGGCCGGGGAGCCCGAGGAGGCCGAGGAGGCCGAGGAGCCCGAGGAGGCCGAGGAGGTGGTCGTGGAGCTGAGCGTCGTCCCTGTCGAGAACCCCGACGGGCTGAACGTCATGGTGGGCCACGCCCACTTCGTCAAGACGATCGAGGACCTCCACGAGGTCCTCGCCCAGGCAGGAGGACAGCTGCGCTTCGGGATCGCCTTCTGCGAGGCGTCGGGACCATGCCTCGTCCGGCGTTCGGGCAACGACGCTGCCCTCGTCGACCTGGCCGTCGGCAACGCCGAGGCCATCGCGGCCGGGCACTCCTTCGTCGTCTTCCTCGCGGGCGGGTTCCCGATCAGCGTGCTGAACGCCGTCAAGGCGGTACCCGAGGTCTGCACCGTCTTCTGTGCGACGGCCAACCCGCTCGAGGTCGTCGTCGGCGAGAGCGACCTCGGTCGGGGGATCCTCGGCGTCGTCGACGGCATGCCGCCCGCCGGGGTCGAGACCGTCGCCGACGAGACCGCCCGCAAGGCGACGCTCAGGGACCTCGGTCTCAAGCTCTGACGGACGGGCCCGATCGTCCCCCGGGGCGCCGGTCACCCCCGGGGCGGGGCCGCCTCGGGGCCGGCGAGGAGCACGCACCGGGGGCCGCCCGGGCACTCCGCGACGCGACGGTGGGCGAGCGCCAGGCGCACGAGCGCCGACTCGAGGTCGCGCACGTCGACGTGCCCTGCCGAGGCGAGCCGGCGGAGCCGAGTGAGCTCGTGGACGTCGTCGGTGGCGAGCAGGCCGAGGTGCCGGCCGGCGGCCGCCGCACTGGCGTCGACCGGCAGCGTGGCCCCGGGCCACACGCCTCGCAGTTCGCGGAGGAACAGGCCCACGGTGACCGGGCCCCACCCCGGGAGCGCGTCGAGGGCGGCGCGGAGGGGCTCGGCGTGGCGGTGGCGCCGGCCGATGACCGCGACCCGTCCCTCGTAGCGCTCCCCGACGACCTCGGCGAGCCGGAGGAGCCGTGTCGCCGTCCGGAAGTCGTAGCGGACGTAGCCCCCGGCATCCAGCAGGGCGACCAGGTCGTCCCAGCTCCGCCGCCCCGCCACGGCGATCGAGTCGACCCCGGCCTTCGACAGGGCGGTGAAGGTCCGTGCGGCGACCGCGGCCGAGATCCGGGTGCCGAAGAGCGTGGCAGCGAGGAACCACCGCTCGACCTCGGCGTCCCCGGCGTCGAGGTCGATGCCGAGCTCGACCGAGTACCGGCCGCCGAGCTCGTGCACGACGGCCCGTGCCAGGGCGGAAGGGGAGAGCGGCGCCGTCACGTCGGGACCTTCGCCCCTGTCGTGCCCACCGGCCGGGCCCGCACACTGGCCCCACGGGCGTGAGGACGCCCGTGGGGTCGGACGCACGCACGACGGCCCGGGCGATGGTCGAGGGAGGTCGCCATGGCGTACATCGTCCCACTCGTCGGCGCCGGTGTCGTCGCCGGGATCGGCGTCACCTGGTGGGTGCGGTGGCGGGCGGTCGCCCGCGCGCGGGCACGAGTCGTCGTCGCCGTGCCGCCACCCGCCGTCCGCCTGCTGCGCAGCGACGACGAGCTGCGCGAGGCGGCCGACCGGGCTGCACGCTTCGACGACGACGTCTGGAGCCGCCTCCGGCAGCGGGCCGACCGCTACCAGGCACTGGCGGCCCAGGGCGGACGCGAGCTCGTGGCACTGCCCGCCCACGGTCCGGCGCCCGGGGCGACGGGCCGGCCGCCCGTACCGGCGGACGGCACCCCCCGGACGGCCTAGGGACTCCCGTGGCCGAGCGGACGGCTCCCTACGCGCGGCGGACGTCGGGGCGCGGCGGGACCCGGTGAGGTTCCTCGACCGGGCCGACGCGGGGAGACAGCTCGCCGCCCGCCTGCTCGCCGCCCACCTGGGCGACGACGTCGTCGTGGTCGCCCTGCCGCGGGGCGGCGTGCCCGTCGCAGCCGAGGTCGCGACGGTGCTGGACGCGCCGCTCGACGTGCTCGTGGTCCGCAAGCTGGGCGTGCCCCACCAGCCCGAGCTGGCCATGGGCGCGCTGGGGGAGGGCGGCGTGTGCGTCCTCGACCCTCGTGTGGTGCGTGCCGCGGGCGTGACCGAGGACGAGGTGGCGGCGGTGCGCCGGCGCGAGGCGGCGGCGCTCTCCGAGCGCTCCAGGCGCCTGCGCGGCGGGCGCCCGCTCGTCCCGCTCACTGGCCGGACGGCCGTGGTCGTCGACGACGGGATCGCCACGGGCGCGACGGCCAGGGCAGCGTGCCAGGTGGCCCGCGCCGAGGGCGCGCGGCGCGTCGTCCTCGCCGCTCCCATTGCGGCGGCACGGGCCGTCGCCGAGCTCGGGGGCGTGGCCGATGCCGTCGTGACCGTGGCGCAGCCGGAGCCGTTCCTCGCCGTCGGCCAGGGCTACCGGGACTTCTCCCAGGTCGGCGAGGAGGAGGTCGTCGCGCTGCTCGAACGGGGGACGAACGGTGGCTCCACGCGTGCCGGCGGGGACGGCGTCGACCCCGACTGCGACCCACCGGTCCGCGACGAGGCGGTACGGCTGTCGGTGGCCGGTGGCGACGTGGTCGGCCACCTCACCGTCCCCGAGCGGGCGCTCGGCATCGTGCTCTTCGCCCACGCGTCGGGACGCAGTCGGCACAGTGCCCGCAACCGGTACCTGTCCGCCGCCCTGAACGGCGCCGGCCTCGGGACCTTCCTCGTCGACCTGCTGACGCCCGACGAGGAGGTGGTGCGCGCCCGGGTCTTTGACGTCCCGCTGCTGGCCGAGCGGCTCGGGGCGGTCACCCGGTGGGTCGTCGCCCAGCCCGACGTCGGCGGGCTCGGCGTCGGGTACTTCGGGGCGAGCACGGGAGCGGCCGCGGCGCTGGCGGTCGCCGCCCGGCCGGACAGCAACGCGGGTGCCGTGGTCACCCGCGGCGGGAGGGTCGACCTGGTCGGTGCCGAGCTGGCCCGCGTCCGTGCGCCGACCCTGCTGATCGTGGGAGGGCACGACCGACTCGTGCTCGAGCTCAACCGCCGGGCCGTAGCCGCGCTCCGGTGCGAGAGCCGGCTGGCCGTCGTGCCCGGTGCCTCGCACCTCTTCGACGAGCCGGGCGCCATCGTCGAGGTGGCCGACCTCGCGGCGGGCTGGTTCACCCGGCACCTCGCCGTCGAAGCGCGCTCGGCTGGGTGAGCCTGGGGTCAGGCGTCGGGGACGGCCTGCTGCGCGTCGAGCATGTCGGCCATCACCGCGCGGATGAACTCGTCGGCCTCGGCCGTCATCCCGCCGGCCACCCCGCCGTAGATGGCGCCCGACGCCGGGTTCTCGGTGGCGTGCTCGTGGGCGTAGGCGACGGCGTCGGCGAGGTCGGCGTCGAAGGCCTCCACCACGCCCGGCTGCGTCTGGGGACGGGTGACTGCGAGGTGGATGGCGTTCGGGTACTGCTGGCCGTTGAACCGCCAGCCGCGGGTCCGCATGAAGTCGTTGACGTGGTAGATGTCGAAGACGTCGGAGGTGACGCTGAAGAGGAACGTCGGCGACCCGAGGATGCGCAGCTCCGGATGGCGGCGGACGCACGCCATGAGGCGCTCGGCGGTCGAGAAGATGGCCTCGGCGTGGCCGCGGTAGCCCTCGCGCCCGAGGTGGACGAGCGACGCCCACGTCGCGGCGAGGAGGCCGACCGAGCGCGAGCCTTCCATGCCCGGGGACGTGTACTTGCCGCCGCTCCAGTCGGACAGGGCGAAGTACTGCGCGTTGCGCACCGCCTTGTCGCGGAAGAGGAGCACGGACGTCCCCTTCAGCGCGTAGCCGTACTTGTGCGTGTCGGCCGACACGGTCGTCACGCCGGGCACGCGGAAGTCGAACGGAGGGACGGGGTAGCCGAGCTCCTCGCCGAAGGGGAGGATGAACCCGCCGAGGCAGGCGTCCACGTGGAGGCCGACGCCTGCGTCGAGGGCGACCTGGCCGAGCTCGGCCACGGGGTCGACGACGCCGTAGCCGTAGTTGCACGCCGAACCGACCACGGCCAGGGTGTCGCCGTCGACGTGGTCGGCGACCCAGTCCACGTCCACCTGCAGGGTGACCGGGTCGACGGGGGCGCGTCGGAGCTCGACGCCGAAGAGGTGGCACGCCTTGTCGAAGGCCGGGTGGGCCGTCTCGGGCTTTACCAGGTTGGGCCGCGTCGTGCGGCCTTCGCTTGCTGCGTGGTCGCGATAGGCGAGCACGGCGTGGGCGATGCTGCCGGTTCCGCCGCTCGTCACCATCCCGACGGGCCGTGCCCCAGGGGCGGCGTCGGCGTGGAAGAGGTCGAGGGCCATGGCGATCACCTCGCCCTCGAAGCGGGTGGCGCTCGGGCACATGTCGCGCTGGAGGGCGTTCGCATGGGCGAAGTGGCCGAACGCCTCGGTGAGGAACCCGTAGTGCTCGTGGTCGCCGCAGTACATCGTGCCCGAGCACTTGCCGGTCTCCCAGGTGGCGTCCTCCTCGGCGGCCATCGTCGCCAGCTCGGCGAGGAGCTCGGCGCGGGGGGTGCCCTGCTCGGGGAGGCGACGGTGGACCGTGAAGCGGTCCCGGTAGGGGTAGACGCTGCTCATGCTCGCTCCTGTCTGCGGCTCGGCGGCTCTGAGGACGGCGACGGGCTCACGGGTCGGACCGGTCGGCTCGACCGGCGACGCCGGCGCCCGGGGGCTCCCGTGCGGGCCCGGGGCCTCACAGGAGGGAGGGAACCAGCACCTCGACGACGCTCGGTCCGGGCGTGGCGAACGACCGGCCGAGGGCTGCTGCCAGCTCCTCGGCCGTCGTCGCCCGCTCGGCGGGCACGCCCATGCCGCGGGCGAGGGAGACGAAGTCGAGGTCGGGCCGACCGAGGTCGAGCATGTCCTTGGCGCGCGGCCCGGGCCGCTCGGCGCCGACGCGGTCGAGCTCCATGTTCAACACGGCGTACGAGCCGTTGTTGAGCAGCACCGTGGTCACGTCGCAGCCCGCACGGGCCATCGACCACAGGGCCTGCGGCGTGTAGAGCGCGCTGCCGTCCGCCTCGAGCGCCACGACGCGGCGGTCGGGGCAGGCGACCGCCGCCCCGAGCGCGACGGGCAGCCCCTGGCCGATGGCGCCGCCGGTGAGGCAGAGCCAGTCGTGGGGCGGCGATCCCGCGGTCGACCCGGCGACGAACAGGCCCGAGGTGTTGCCCTCGTCGGAGACGATGGCGCCGTCGGGGAGGAGCTCGCCGAGGACGGCCCCCAGCGCCGCGGCGTCGAGGGCGCCCGTGGGCATGCCGGGGGAGAGGGCCTGCTGACGGGGGGTGTGCCCGGGCGTGGCTCCGACCAGCTCGGCCAGCTCGGCCAGCGCCCCGTCGACGTCGTCCTCGGGGCCCGCGACCGTGTGGACCTGGCATCCCTCGGGGACGAGGTCGCTGGGCTTGCCCGGGTAGGCGAAGAAGGAGACGGGTGACCTGGCGTCGACCAGGAGCAGGTGGGCGGTGCCTGCGAGCTGCATGGCGGTGAACTCGGCCAGGTAGCCGAGCCGCTCGACGGGGGGACGGCCCGCGCCGCGCTCGAGCCGCGCGGGGAAGGTCTCGGCGAGCAGCTTGGCCCCGGTGGCCGCGGCGATCGCCGCGGCGTGCTCGAGCGCCGCTCCCGAGCAGGCCCGCCCGCCGACCAGGACGACCGAGGGTGCGTCCCCGCCGAGCGCCGCAGCGGCGGAACGAAGCTGTGCGCTGTCGGTGCCGAGGGGAGCCGGTGCCGCCGACGGCCGCGGCGCGGGGGACGCGCCCTCGGACCACGAGACGTCGGCGGGCAGGATCAGGGTGGCCACCGAGCCCGGTGGTCCCGTGGCAGCGGCGATGGCAGCGGCGGCATCGGCACCGAGCGCCGCGGTCGACTGGCTGGTGCGCACGAAGGTCGACACGTTGCGCGCCACCGTCTCGATGTCGGACTGGAGCTGGGCGTCGTACTTCCAGTGGACCGTGGCGTGGTCACCGACGACGGCCACGAGCGGGCTCCGGGCGCGCCGGGCGTTGTGGAGGTTGGCGAGCCCGTTGCCGAGGCCGGGTCCCAGGTGGAGCAGGACGGTCGCCGGACGGCCGGCCAGGCGCGCGTAGCCGTCGGCGGCCCCGGTCGCCACGCCTTCGAAGAGGCAGAGGACGCTGCGCATCTCGGTGACGTCGTCGAGGGCGGCGACGAAGTGCATCTCGGACGTCCCCGGGTTCATGAAGCAGGTGTCGACGCCGTGGCCGACGAGCGTCCGGAGCAGGGCGCGGGCACCGTTCACGCCGGGTACGCCCCCTTCGCGCCGAGGGCACGTCCGCGTTCGCTCCCCTGGGTGACGTGCTCGGGAGGGAGCAGCGCACCGGGGTTCAAGATGCCCGAGGGGTCGAAGGCGTCCTTCAGGCGGCGCATGAGCGCGAGCTTGGTCGGGTCCTCGAGCGCCACGTAGACGTCGCGCTTGGCGCGGCCGATGCCGTGCTCGCCCGACACCGCGCCGCCCAGCCGGGCGCCGGCGGCCGCGATGGCGTGCACGAGCCGGTGGCACGCCTCGGGGTCGGACTGGAAGACGGAGAGGTGGACGTTGCCGTCTCCTGCGTGGCCACAACCGAACACCAGGGCGCCGGCGTCGGCCGCCAGCGCGCCGACCTGCTCGAGGTAGTCGGGGATCGAGGCTCGCGGCACGACCACGTCGACGATGTCGTCGGCCCCGGCGGCCTTCGCCGCCCAGAAGGCCCGCTCGCGGGCGGCGATCAGCGCGGCTCCCGCCGGCCCGGGGAGCACGTAGGCGTCGATGGCGCCGAGCTCGGTGAGGAGCGTGCCGAGCGACTCGACGTCCTCCTCGAGGCGTTCCGGACGGTGCTGCTCGACGGTGACGACGAGGTAGGCGAGCGCCTGGTCGCGCACGTCCGACGGGACGCCGATGTCGACGCCTGCGTTCTCGATGGTCCCCGACATCGAAACGACGTCGAGGTACTCGACGATCGAAGGGTCGATGCCGCTGGACACGAGGGCGGGAACGGCCGCCGAGACGTCGTGCAGGCTGGTGAAGGGAGCGAGGACGGTCGTCGAGTGCGGCGGCCGGGGGTGGAGCCGGAGCGTGGCCTCGGTCACCAGGGCGAGCGTCCCCTCGGAGCCGAGCACGAGCTGGGTGAGGTCGTAGCCCGAGGTCGCCTTGACGAAGCGCCCGCCGGTCCGGACGACCTCGCCCGTGCCGAGCACGAGCTCGAGCCCGAGGACGTGGTGCCGGGTCACCCCGTACTTGACGGCACGCATCCCTCCGGCATTGGTGGCCACGTTCCCGCCGATCGACGCCGAGAGCTCGCCGGGGTACACCGGGTACACGAGCCCGAGCGGGGCGAGGGCCTCGTCGAGGGTGGCCAGGGTGACACCGGGTTGCACGACGGCGACCTGGTTGGACGTGTCGAGCTCGAGGATGGCGTCCATCCGGTCGAACGCCACGACGACGCTGCCGGGTGGCGGTGTCGCACCTCCCGCCAGGCCCGTCCCCGAGCCGCGAGGCACGAGCGCGACGCCGCGCTCGCGGGCCAGGGCGACGACGGCCGCGACGTGGGCCGTGGTCGACGGTCGCACGACGGCCAGCGGCGCCCCCGCCGGCACGGTCAGCGACTCGTCGCCGGCGTCGTCGGGGTTCACGGCTGCGCCGGAGGAGACGTTCGCTGCTCCCACCACGCCGGCCAGTGCCTCGACGATCTCGAGCTGGTCCACGTCGACCCCCTGTTCGTGCCCGTGCCGTCATCGGCCGCGGGGGCCGACGTCCACACGTGCGGCCGGAACCGTCTCGCCAGCGTGCCGCACGACCCGTCGCCGTGCAAGCCGGGTACGGGCAGGCCCCGACCCACGTGCGCACCGCGGGGATCGTTGATCGCTCGCACCGGCCCGATGAGCGACGAGTACCACGCGCCGTGGCATCATCCATGCAGTAGGTGGCGAGGACGGGGCCAGGACGCGCCGTCGCTTGCACCGGTGCCGGCCACCGTTCATGCTGGAAGGACACGAGGGATGCCCACCGGTGCAATCGGCCGGGAGGGCTCGGGGTGCCAGGGCCGTCGGCTCGGGCCGCGACGATGGAGGGCCACGTTCCGTGAGGATGAGGAAGCTGATGGCTGCAGGGGGCGTGGTGCTCGGGTCGCTGGCCGTCGGCGCGCTGGCGACCCCCGGGGTCGCCGCGGCCGGGCCGTACACGACGCCACCGAGCAACCAGACGATCCAGGGCGGGAGCCCGTCGGGGCCGACCGACCCGAACAGCCTCCCGTTCACGGTCAGCCCGACGACGAAGAGCTCGGTGTCGAGCCTGCCCTTCACCGGGGCCGACGTCGAAGAGGTGGCCGGGCTCGGCGTGGCCGCCGTCGTCGTGGGCACCGTGCTCACCCGTCGCCGTCGGGCCCAGGCCTGAGCGCGCGCGACGCGGGTGCCGGGTCGGCCGGCCGTCGGACCCGGCGTCGGGGCGAAGCGGGCGACGACGACCTCGCTCGCGTGGCCCAGAGAGGCCAGAGAGGCCAGAGAGGCCAGCCACAGCCTCCCCTCACCGCCGCAGTACCGGCGTGCCCGCCCGCGGAGGCGTGACCGGACGGGCTCGGGACGACCCCGCCCAGGTCGGACGTCGTCGGCGGGGGCCCTGCCCGCGACGCCGGGGTCGGCGAAGGCAGCCCGCGACCCCGGCGGCGGACGCGACGGTGGAGTGAACAACCTGGTCAGCGATGAATTGCGCGTTCGCGCTCAAGATCTCCTCCCCGCGTGCCGATGCCCCCATCGGAGCATGGGGCCTCGCCCCATGGGAGAGAGCAGCAGCACGAGGGCGGACGGGGCAGGGTGGAGATCGACGCGCACGAGGCCGTACCTGCGTGGCCGCGCACGGCCACGTCAATCGGCATGCAGGAAGGTGGTGGTGCACCACCGGACCTGATCGTCACACCGGGGTACGTCGGGCCGGACCGGCGCGCCCGCGGCCTCGCCGCCGCGCTCCGCCGGGTCCGCTACGAACGGGTCGGCACGTTGCGGGGCATCCTGACGGTGGCCCTCGCCCTGGTCGTCGTGGCGACGGTGCTCCACGTCGCCCTCGGTCGGGGCCGGAGCGGCCCGGCGCGCGCCGCGCTCACCCAGTCCGTCGGCACCGCCCAGGCGGCAGCGCGGCAGGGCTCGGTCGTGCGGCCGACGACTGCTCCGCCGCCCACCACGGTCCCGCCCACCACGGTCCCGCCCACCACGGTGCCGCCCACCACGGTGCCGCCCACCACGGTCCCACCCACCACGGTCCCGCCCACACCAGCGGTGCCGACGGCGGCGCCGGTGGGCGCAGCCCCGAGCGTCCAACAGCTCGGAGCCGAGGCGCTGGCCCTCGTTCGTTACCCGTGGCAGGAGCTCCCCGGCTACTCGATCACGTTCGAGCCCGCGTCGGACGCCCCGGTGCCCGGGTTCGAGGGCAACACCACCTTCACCTGGGGGAAGCCGGGCGGCACGTCGGTCCTCTACGTCTCGCCGGGTGAGTCGGTCCAGCGGCTCGCCGGGATCACCGCCTTCGAGATCGCCCACGAGGTCGACGCCGTCGCCGTCGAGCCGAAGGGCGGCCACGCACAGATCGAGGACGTCCTGGGCATCCATCCGGCCAGCTGGGCGCCGAACTGCGACTGCGCCGAACAGGGCTTCCTGTCGGGCTGGTACGCGGCCGCGTTCTCCAACTACTGGTCGCCCGGCGTCGGCCAGTGGAGCACCCTGGCGCCGATGCCCAGCGGAGCCGTGCTCGCGGCCGTCGAGCCCTGGCTCGACCCGGCCATCCCCTGAACCGGCACCACTGCCGGCACGTGCCGGCGCCGCACGCGACGACGGCGGGTCCGCCGGGCCCTCCCTCGCCGGGCTCCGCCGCCGACGTCCGGCTCCCTGGGACGGACGACTGCGCCGCGCGTCCGGTCTCCCGGTCAGCAGAACGCGCGCTCAGAGCGCGCACACTTGCACTGATCGTGTAATCACCGCCAGAATGTCTCGGAGCGTGGTG
The DNA here is from genome assembly GCA_964610905.1 of uncultured Acidimicrobiaceae bacterium. Classification (GTDB taxonomy): domain Bacteria; phylum Actinomycetota; class Acidimicrobiia; order Acidimicrobiales; family RAAP-2; genus JAJZJT01. The sequence continues at coordinate 11,956 of CAZSYT010000018.1, read as the reverse complement.
GTCCCACGGGGACCTGGGGCGTACACTGTGTCTGCCAGTTGTCCGACCGGCGGGGGGTCGGAACGGACTGCCGGCAGCGTGGCAGCGACCACGCGGCAGGTGCCCATGCGGTAGGTACGCGGACGAGCGCTTCGGCAGGGAGGAGCTGGACTCGCGTGGCAGTCTACGATCCCGACCTCGGCCGGGCTGTCTCCATGCCGTCCCTCGAGGAGTGGGCGGCCCTCGCGACGCCGCCCGAGGCGGCCGCCGTCTCGCTCGCCCTGCGCCGCTCCGTGGTGCGCCAGCTCGTGGTCGCCGATTTCCTGGCGCTGTTGACCGCCAGCATCGTGGCCCCGCTCGCCGTGTCCGCCGTCTCCTCCAACCCGGCCAGCTCTGCGGACCGGCTCGGTCCGGTCTACGCCTTCGACGCCGCCACCGTGCCCATCTCCCTCGGCATCTTCGCCCTCTACGGCCTCTACCGGACGGCGCCCCGACGGATCGCGCCGTCGCTCTTCAGCGACCTGAAGGACCTCGCCCACGCCTTGATGGTGTCGGGGTTCGTCGTCTCCGTCGTCTCCTACGGGGCCACCCGCTTCATCGGGGAGTCCGACCTGAGCGTCGGCAAGGTCGTGGCCCTGTGCGGCTTCAGCCTGTTCTTCGTGCTCGTGGCGCGTGGCGTGTCCCCGGTCTTGCGCGGCCATCACGGCGAGACGGCCGTCTCCATGGTGGTCGTCGGCACGGGGGTGATGGCCCGGACCGTGGCCAGCCACCTGCGCTCGCACGCCAACGTGCGCTTCGTGGGCTTCGTCGACGACAACCCGGTCGACGGCACGGACTCGGTGCTCGGCGGGCTCGACGACCTCCCGGAGCTCTGCCGCACTCTGGGCATCGGCCGGGTCGTCGTGTGCTTCTCCCGCACCCACCCCGAGCGCACCATCGCCATGCTGAAGAGCCTCGCCGGACAGGTGGCCGTGTCGATCGTCCCCCGGTACTACGAGCTCGTGACCATCCGGTCCAACGTCGAGGACGTCTACGGCCTCCCCATCATCGACATCGCGCCCCCCTCGCTGAGCAGCGGTGCCCGGTTCGCCAAGCGGCTCTTCGACGTGGTCGCCGCCTCCGTCATCCTGACGGTCACGTCGCCGGTGCTGCTGGCCGCCGCCGTCGCCGTGCGGCTGTCGGGGCCCGGGCCGGTCCTCTTCCGCCAGGAGCGGGCAGGCCGGTTCGGACTGCCCTTCGAGGTCCTCAAGTTCCGCACGATGGTCGTCGGCGCCGAGGGCGAGCGCGGCGCCTTGAGCCTGCACAACGAGGTCGACGGGCCGCTCTTCAAGATCCGTGACGACCCGAGGGTCACGCGGGTCGGCCGGTGGCTGCGCCGGACCAGCGTGGACGAGCTTCCCCAGCTCATCAACGTGTGGAAGGGGGACATGTCCCTCGTCGGGCCACGCCCGTTCGTGGTCGAGGAGGCGCAGGCCATCGAGGGGTGGGCGCGCAAGCGGTTCGAGGCCCGCCCGGGCATGACGGGCCTGTGGCAGGTGTCGGGTCGCAACGAGCTCTCGTACCTCGAGCTGTGCCGGCTCGACTACCTCTACGTGGCGTCGTGGTCGTTCTGGTGGGACGTGAAGATCCTGTGGCAGACGCCGGCGACGATCGTCAAGGGCCGCGGCGCCTCGTGACCATCGAGCGGCTCGGGCGCACCGGCCGCTCAGACGTCGCGTCGCAGGTCGTCGACCTCGGCGGCGAGGCGCGCGAGAAACGCCCGGACGCCGAAGCGAGCGGCGCGTCGGCGGAGCAGGCCGGGGTCGAAGCGGGTGGTCGACAGGTCCCGGACGGCGGCGGCCACCAGCCCGGGCTCGGGGCGGTCGAAGAAGACACCGGTGACCCCCTCCTCGACCGTGTCGAGGTAGCCGCCGTAGCGCAGGACGGCGCTCGGGGTGCCCTGGGCGGCGGCCTCGACGGGCGTCAGCCCGAAGTCTTCGTGGGAGGCACCGAGCAGCCCGGCGGCTGATCGGTACAGCCAGCGCAGCTGGTCGTCCCCGACCTCGCCCGAGAAGGTCACGTTCGGTCCGGCCCGCGCCGCGAGCTGCCCGGCCAGTGGCCCGGTGCCCACCACGACGAGCCGCTCCCCGGGCAGGTCGGCGAAGGCGTCGACGAGGACGTCCACGTTCTTGTAGGCGAGGAGCCGGGCCACGCAGAGGTAGAAGCCCGGCTCGACGCCGGCGACCGGGCGCGTCGGCCCATCGTCGTCGAAGGCGCACGGCGGGTGGACGACGGCGGCGTCGATGCCGTAGTGGTGACGGATGCGCTCACGGACGACGGTGGAGATCGCCAGGTAGCGGTCGGCGCTGGCCGCGGCGCGGCGGTCCCATCGTCGGAGGGGAGGCCCGATGCCGGCAAGGACGGCCCGTGCCGCCGGCGACGCGCCACGGAGGTAGCGGTCGCCCTGGTAGAGCCAGCGTGCCGGCGTGTAGCAGTAGACGAGCTTGGCTCCCGTGACGCCGACGCCGTGCGCCCAGCCGCTCGACGAGCACACCGTCACGTCGGCGTCGACCACGTGACGCGAGAACGCCGGGGCCAGCACGGGCATCGCCAGGCGGTGGTGGCGCCGCAGGGCGCCGACGCGGTCGAGCGGCAGCGTGACCACGTCGACGTCGGCGAAGGCGGCGAACGTGCCTGCGGCGTCGAAGAAGGCCGTGTGGACGGGAGCCCCCGGGAAGCCTCTCGAGAGCGTCAGCACCACCCGCTCGGCGCCGCCGCGCTGGGTCAGGTAGTCGTGGCAGATGGCGACAGCGGGCCGGTTCGTCACTCGGGTGCCGCCGCGACCTCACCGGTGCCGAACGTCGAGCGAGGGTGGCCGACCTCGGCCGCCCCGGCTGCGGCCGGAGGGGCGGTCCCGCTCCGCGTGCCGGCGACGACGACGCCGACGGCTCCGACGACGACGGCGTCCTCGGGGCCGCTCGCCCGGCCCGGCCCGATGGGGAGCACGCCCGGTCACTGTAGCGGCGTGGCGCCGGGCCCTCTCAGAAGCTCGCCGGGAGGAGCGGGCCCGCAGCACCGAAGAAGAAGAACACGACGACCAGCCAGGCGAGCGTGCCTCCTGCGAGCACCGATGCTCGACGGAGGCCCGACAGGCGCCGCCGTGCCACCTCGAGGGCGGCGGCGATGGCCAGCACGGCGGCTCCCCAGGCCAGGGCGGCGGGCCAGTGACCGCCGTGACCGACGAGCGCTGCCGCGTCGAGCCTGCGGGCCGTCGGGCTGAGCGGCGCGGCGCCGCCGCCGGACGCCGCCGGCACGTCCGTCGCCAGGACGCTGGCCGCGAGGGCGGCGTGGACGACCAGGCGCTGGGTGGCGCTCCACCGCGGGTTGCACGTGGTCAGCGTGAGCTCCGGTGAGGCGGTCGGGGCGACGACGGACACGTCGTCGGGCGCCACGACGAGCGAGGTCGTCATCCGGTAGGTGAACGTCCCCTGCACCGTGGTGACGACGATCCTGTCGCCGGGGCGGAGGGCGTTGAGCGAGTAGAACGGGCGGAGGTACGTGGTCCGGTGGCCGGCGATGGCCGCGTTGCCCGCCTCGCCGGGGAGCGGCGTGCCCGAGTAGTGGCCCGGGCCCATGCGGAGCTCGGCGCTCCCCGTCCCCTCGACGACGGCCATCGACAGGCCGATGGCAGGGATCCGGATGGTCCCGACCGCCGTGCCGACCGGCGGGTCGGCCATGGGCGGCGCGACGCTCGGCGGGCCGACCGGCGCCGTGGGCGTCGTCGTGGTGGGCGCCGGGTCGCGGGGCCGGTGCGCGAGCTCGCTGGACAGCTCGTGGCGGAGGGTGGCCTGGCTCTGGGCGGCGAGGATGTCCGTCCCCCAGAGGAGGTAGGGGATGAAGAGGAGGAGGAGCACGCCGACCAGCAGGAAGAGCTTCCCGATGGTGATCCGCACCCCCGTCCACGTCACGCGCAGATGCTACCGGTGGAGCACGGTCGCGTCGGTGGCGCCGCCCGGCGGGGACCGGTGCGCGCCGGTACACTGTCGGCCGGTGCCGGCCCCGTGACCAGGAAGAAGCGCGAGCGGCGGCGCTGGTCGCGTCGCACCAAGGTCGTCGTCGCCGCCCTGACCGGCGTGGTGGTGGCGTGGGTCGCGGTGGTGGGGCTCACGCTGCTCGGCGCGTACCGGCACGACCGCACGGGGCTCGGCGCCCTCGCCGTCGTGCGGGCGCGCCTCAGCGCGTCGTCGGTGACCGGCACCTCCATGATCCGGGTACTGGACAGCGCCGAGTCCCAGTTCGCCGACGCCCACCGCGCCCTCGGCTCGTGGTGGATGGCCCCGATGACCGTGGTGCCCGTCGTGGGACGGCAGGTCGAGTCGGTGACCGACCTGTCGGCCGCTGCGGCGACGATGGCGGCGGCCGGAGCGTCGTTCGTGGACCAGGTCCACGCGGTCCTCGACGCCCCGCACGGCGCGGGGCCACAGCGTGTCGCCGCCCTCCGACGTCTGGCCGCCGCGGCGGGCCGGGCGGCCCGCGTGCTCGACGGGGTCGGCACCGGGCCGAGCGCCGGCCTCGTCGCTCCGCTGGCGGCGAAGCGGAACGAGCTGGTCGCCCAGCTGGACGACGCGCGGGGGCGGCTGGCCCGGGCAGCCGCCGCGGCCAGCGCGGCCGCCACCATCCTGCAGGGCCCGGACACCTACCTCGTGCTCGCTGCCAACAACGCCGAGATGCGGGCGGGGTCGGGAGCGTTCCTCGAGGTCGGGACGGCAACCATGTCGGGCGGCACGGTCCGGCTGGGGCAGATGCAGCCGGCTGGCAGCCTGTTCCTGCCACCGGGCGCCGTGACGCTGACCGGCGACCTGGCCCGCAACTGGGGATGGCTCGCCCCGAACCAGGAGTGGAGGAACCTCGGCGTCACCCCGCGCTTCGAGACGACCGCCGCGCTGGCCGCCCAGATGTGGAAGGCGCGTACCGGTCAGCAGGTCGACGGCGTGGTCTCGCTCGACGTCGTGGGGCTCCAGCACCTGCTCGAGGCCACGGGCCCGGTGACGGCAGGGGGCGTGACCGTCTCTGCGTCGAACGCCCTGCCGTACCTGCTCCACGACCAGTACCGGGGGCTGACGGACAACGCGACGACGGGAGCCTCCAGCCGCCAGGACGCGCTGGGCGCCCTCGCCTCGGCGACCCTCCACGCGCTCCAGAGCGGCTCGCTCGACCTGCGCACCCTGGCCACGGCGATGAGCGGCGCCGCAGACGGCCGGCACCTGATGGTGTGGTCGCGGGCGCCCGCAGCCGAGGCGGCGTGGCGGGCGACGGGCGTGGCGGGCGAGCTCGAGACCCGCTCGCTCGACGTCGCCGTGATCAACCGGGGCGGCAACAAGCTCGACCCCTACCTCGGGGTCGGCGTCACGGTGACGACGAAGCCGACCGGTGCGTCGACCGCCGTCACCATGCACGTCACGCTGCGCAACACCACGCCGCCGGGCCAGTCGCAGTTCATCGCCGGGCCCTACCCGGGCGTGGCCGCCACCTACGGGGAGTACGTGGGCCTCGTCGCCGTCAACGTGCCGGCGCGGGCCACCGACCGCGGCATCAGCGGTGGGCTGGCCGAGGTCATCGACGCCGCCGAGGGCCCGACGTGGCTGCTCGTCTCCTCGGTCGCCGTGCTCCCGGGTCGCTCCGTCTCGCTCGACGTGCGCTTCGTGCTCCCGGGGCACCACGGGACGATGCACGTCGTGCCCTCGGCGCGGGTCCCGGCCGAGCACTGGCACGTGCCGGGGAGGTCGTTCACCGACTCGCGGCCCCAGGCGGTCTCGTGGTGAGCGGACGACCCCGCTCGGCCGCCGGCGAGCACCGGCTGGTGGGCGGGACGGAAGCGGGCCACGCGGCGTTCGTGCACCGGGTGCGAGCGCGCTTCGCCGAGACCGACGCCATGGGCGTGGTCCACCACGCCGCCTACCTCCCCTACCTCGAGGAGGCCCGGGTGGCGTTCCTGCGCAGCCGGGGCCACCCCTACAGCGAGGTCCGCGAGGAGGGGGTGGACCTGGCCGTGCTCGAGTGCCACGTCCGCTACCGCCGTCCGGTCCGCTTCGAGGAGGAGGTCGACGTCGTCCTGTGGGCCGGCGACGTGCGACGTGCCACCTTCGAGCTCCGCTACCGGCTCGAGGTCGGCGGCGAGGAGCGGGCCACCGCCGCGACGGTGCACGGTGCCGTCGACCGCCGTGGCCGCGCCACGCGCCTGCCGCCGTGGCTGGCCGGCGCGCTCGCGGGCGACCGGCCCTGACGGCACGCCGTCACCCGTGGGGCTCGGCCGTCCGGTCGCGGGTGGAGCGAGCCCGCGGTCGGGCTGTGCAACAATGCCACCATGTCGGCAGGGGCTCGAGGGGCAGCGTGCGTGACTGCACGTGGAGTGCAACCATCATGAGCGACACGGACCGTCGTGAGTCGCCGGTGATCCACCGTTGCGAGCACTGCGGCGGCCTCGTCCACCCGGGCGACAGCGCGGCGGCCGCGGCGTGGTGCTCGCGCTGCAGGCGCATCGTCCCCACGGTGGTCGACGGCGGCGCCGCCTGAGGCGCTCGGTCGAGCCGTCGCCCGGGCGCGGTCCGGCCTCGTATGCTCGTGGTCGCGTCCTGCGCCGCTCAACGACGGTGCAACGGCTGAGGATGGGGAGAGGAGCGACATGGCCATCGAGGTGGGTGCGAAGATCCCTGACGTCGAGGTGCAGACCTTCGGTGCCGACGGCCCGAGGCAGGTGCGGACGGGCGACGTCCTCGGCTCGGGCACCGTCGTGCTCTTCGCCGTGCCGGGCGCCTTCACGCCGACGTGCTCCGACTATCACCTTCCCAGCTACCTCGTCCGTCACGACGAGCTGAAGGCCGAGGGCGTCGACACCATCGCCTGCATCTCGGTCAACGACGCCTTCGTGATGGGGGCGTGGGGCGAGGCACAGCAGGTCGCCGGCAAGGTGCTGCTGCTCGCCGACGGGAACGGCGCCTTCACCGAGGCCGTCGGGCTCCAGATGGACGGGAGCGCGTTCGGCTTGGGCACCCGCTCGCAGCGCTACGCCATGGTGATCGAGGACGGGGTGGTCACCACGCTCAACGTCGAGCCCGGTCCCGGGCTCAGCGTGAGCGCCGCCGACGCCGTCCTCGAGGCGCTCGCGGCCCGGTGAGCGGCCGCCGGCCCCGGGGACGGGCGGGGATGGCGCGATGGAGCTGACCGAGGCGCTGCGCTCGACGGGGGCGGTTCGCTCGTTCGACGGGCGTGCCGTCCCCGACGACGTGGTGGCCCGCGTGCTCGATGCGGCGCGCTTCGCGCCGAGCGGCGGCAACCGACAGTCGTGGCGTGTCGTCGTGGTGCGCGACCCGGCGGTGCGGCGGCGCCTGCGCGAGCTGTACCTGCCCGGCTGGTACGAGTACCTGGCACAGGCCGGCGCAGGCCTGGTCCCGTGGTCGCCGACGAACGACCGAGCGGCCGAGGAGCGGGCGCGCGGCGGTGCTGCAGCGCTCGCACGTGAGGCCGCCGACGGGCCCGGTGGCTTCGCCGAGCACCTCGACCAGGTGCCCGTGCTCCTCGCCCTCTTCGCCGACCTCGCCCACCTCGCCACGGTCGACCGCGACGCCGACCACTATCCCCTCGCGGGTGGCGCGTCGGTGTACCCGTTCGCGTGGAGCATCCTTCTGGCTGCGCGTGCCGAGGGCCTCGGAGGCGTCATGACCACGATGGTCCTGCGCGAGGAGGCCGCGGCCCGGGCGCTCTTCGGCGCCCCCGACGGCGTCGTGCTCGCCGGTGTCGTGGCGCTCGGCTATCCACTGGCCCGGGCGACCCGGCTGCGCCGGAAGCCCGTCGACGCCTTCGCCACGGTGGACCGGCTCGACGGACCGCCGTTCGGCTCGTCCTGACGAGCGGCGCGTGGCCCGACGACTCGAGGAGCCGACGTCTCCGCGGCACGGCCTGGGCCATCGGACCGCACGCCGGTGACGCGTACCCCGAACCGGACGTTCGAGTTCGGCGCCGAGCAGTCGGGAGCGCTCGGCGCCATGGGGGCCGTCCGGGCCGCCGGACGGGGCTGGGTGAACCTGCAACCGGTGGTCGAGGCCGAGGACGAGCCGCCGCGACCGGGGCTCTTCGCCATCTTCGGCGGCTCGCCGCACCGGGTGCCGCTCGCCACCTGGATGCCGCCGCCGGCGAGCGGTGGGCGGCAACCTGGTCCGACCACGGTGGGGATCCTGCACGCGACGGGGCCCCGACTCGCGGCGCGGCTGGCCGGAGCGGGGCTCGGGCTCCCGCCAGGCTGGCGCGTCACCCAAGACCATCTCCGACGGGGCCTCATCGTCGAGGTGGCCGACGGGACCGAGGACGCGTCGGTCCTCGGCTGGGTGATCGCCGTCCTCGACCACGTCTGTGCGGTCCGGTCCACGGGCCGGTACCGGGCCATCGTCTACGGCCCGGCGTCGAGCGGCCCCCTGCCGGGCGACTCGCCCTCGGCGTGAGCCGGCCGCCCCTCGCCACCCCGGTCGGGGGACGACCATCGCGCCTACGCTCGGACGGCGCCGGCAGAACGCCGGGACGGGCCGCGGCGAAGGCGGCGATGACGGGGAGGTGCGCACGTGAAGGGCTTCAAGGAGTTCCTGTTGAAAGGGAACCTGATCGACCTGGCCATCGCCGTGGTGGTCGGCACGGCGTTCGCCGCCGTGGTCACCGCGCTCGTCCAGGACCTCTTGACCCCGCTGATCGCCGCCATCGGCGGCCAGCCGAACTTCGGCGGCCTCACCTTCACCGTGCACCACTCGAGGTTCCTCTACGGTGCCTTCGTGAACGCCCTGGTCACCTTCGTGGTGGTGGCCGCGGTCGTCTACTTCGCGGTGGCCAAGCCGGTTACCGGCTTCCTCGGCCGGCTCGGCCGGCTCCCCGCGGAGCAGCCGATGCGCCCGTGCCCCTACTGCCTGACGAGCGTCCCGGCAGCGGCGACCCGGTGCGCCCACTGCACCTCGGAGCTCGAGGCGGAGGCGTCCTGACGCACCGGAACGCCGGACCTCACCGCTGGCTGCCGAGGTGCCACCGGTCGCAGAACGAGCAGCGGTAGGGGACGACGTCGACGCCGTGTTCGAGCCGGACCTGCAACGAGGCCCGTGAGGCCGAGGCCAGGTCCGGGTAGGCGCGCTTGGCCACGCCGTCGGCTCGCCAGTGGTCGAGGCGCGCGAGCTCGCGCCGGGGCGGACGCCCACCCGCGCGGCGAGACGGCTTCCTCGACCGAGGCACCCGGTGAGCATCCCGCGACGGTGACGATGACGCCATTCGGCTGGTGGGATGCTCCATCATGGGGCATGCCGCTGTCGCCGTTCGGGCCCGTCGACCCCTTCGTCGGCCGGCCCCGTCCCGCGTCGCTCGCCGGGTCGCTCCTCGTGGCCACGCCGCGCCTCGTCGACCCGAACTTCGCCCGGCGGGTCGTGCTCGTGCTCGACCACGGTGAGCACGGGGCGCTGGGGGTGGTCCTCGACCGCCCCGGCGGCGTCGACGTCGCCGACGTCCTCCCCCGATGGGCACCGGTCGCGACTCCGCCGCGCCAGTTCTTTTCCGGAGGGCCCGTGGCGCGCAACGCGGTGATCGGACTGCTGCGGGTCCGGGCGCCGTGGGGGTCGCCGGGCGGCGCCCGCGAGCCCCCCGTGGGCTGGCGGCTCGTGGTCGCCGGCGCCAAGCCGGTCGGCACCGTCGACCTCGACGGCGACCCCTCGGAGTACGACGGCGCCATCGTCGGTGCGCGGCTGTTCGCCGGCTACGCCGGCTGGGCGGGGGGACAGCTCGACGACGAGGTCGACGAGGGCTCGTGGTTCGTCGTGCCGGCGCTCGAGCGGGACCCCGTCTCGGCCGATCCCGAGGGCCTGTGGCGCCGGGTGCTCCGGCGGGAGGGCGGGGCGCTCGCGCTCGCCTCCGCCTTCCCCGAGGACCCGTCGCACAACTGACCCGTCGCACAACTGACCCGTCGCACAACTGACCCGTCGCACAACTGACCCGT
>CAZSYT010000018.1:0-1880 GCA_964610905.1 uncultured Acidimicrobiaceae bacterium | reverse complement strand
CGCACAACTGACCGCGCCAGTCGGGCAGGAGACGACGGGTACGGGCGCGCGGCCTCCCCGCCGCCTACCATCGGGGCGTGCCTCCGCCCGAACCACCTGCGGTCCGTCCGGCCGCGCCTGCCGAAGCGAGCATGCTGGCCGACCTGCTCGTCCGGTCGTTCGACGACGACCCGGTGGCCAACTTCATGTTCCGAGGCGACGCCCGTCGGCGAGCCGGCCTCCGCTCGTTCTTCTCCATCCAGCTCCGACGCCAGTACCTGCCCTTCGGCCACGTCTACACCACCGAGGACCGGGCCGGGGTGGCCATCTGGGGCCCTCCGGACCGCGTCCGGCGGCCGCTCCTCGAGCTGCTCCAGCTCCTGCCCACGGCCCCCTACCTGCTGGGGCGGCACACGTTGGCGGCACTGTCGCTGCTCGGTGAGGTCGACGCACGCCACCCGCACGAGCCCCACTGGTACCTCGCCACCCTCGGTACCGAGCCGGACCGCCAGGGGACCGGCGTCGGTTCGGCACTGCTCACGTCGGTGCTGCGTCGTGTCGACGAGGAGGGGATGCCCGCCTACCTCGAGTCGTCCAAGGAGCGGAACGTCCCCTTGTACGCCCGCTTCGGGTTCGAGGTGGTCGAGGAGCTGCACCCGTCGCGTGGCGGCCCCACGATGTGGCGCATGTGGCGCGACCCTCGGCCGCCGGTCTGAGCCGGGGTCCACTGCGGCCGCCGGTCCGAGCCGGCCCACCGCCGCACCACGCGGCCGGGCCCGGCGGGGACGATCCGTCGGCCCGGTGGGGGTACCGTCGCTGGCCGGCGTCAGGTCGCGGCGTGGAGGCCCCCGGGGAGGTCGCCGTGCCTCGCCACGACGTCGGCGAGCACCTCGAGCAGCACGCGGGTCGGGGCGGAGGGGAGGCCGCGAGCCCGGAGGGCCGTCCCCACGCGGCGCCGGGGCAGCCCGTCGATCGGGATGCCCCGGAAGCGGTCGCGGAGGAACCGGGGGAGCGCTGTGGCGGGGAGGATCGCGGGCCCGTAGCCCTCGAAGGTGAGGGAGGCGATCAGGCGGAGCCCGTCGATCTCGACGCGAGGCGTGAGCGTCACCCCGGCTGGGGCGATGGCGGCGTCGAGCTCGTCGCGGTAGGCGGTCCCGTGGGCGGGCAGCAGCAGCTCGAGGCCGTCGAGGTCGGTCATCGGGAGCGCGCCGGCGTGTCCGGCCAGGGGGTGGTCGACGGGCACGACCAGGACGAGGTCCTCCTCGAAGAGCGGAGCCGTCACGACGTCGCGTCCCGGCACGGGCAGGTTGAGGACGGCGACGTCGAGCTGCCCCGCCTCGAGCCGCGGCTCGAGCCCCGTGGTCGTGCCCTCCACGACGACCAGTCGCACGCCGGGGTGCCGGGCGGCGATCAGTCGGAGGAGCTCGGGGGCCAGCCAGCGCGCCGTGGTCCCGATCATGCCGACGCGCACGGTGCCGGTGACCTCGTCCTTGTAGGCGGCGACGTCGGCGACGAGCGCCTCGAGCTCCGAGAGCATCCGGCGTGCCCGAGCTACGACCACCGTGCCCTCGTCGGTCAGGCGTCCGGTCGCCCGGTCGAGCAGGGTGGTCCCGAGCTCGGTCTCGAGACGGGCGACGTGGGCCGAGATGTTGGACTGCACGGTCCCGAGCCGGTCTGCGGCAGCCGAGAACGTGCCGAAGTCGGTGATCGCCACCAGGGCCTGCAGATGCCGAAGCTCCATCGGCCAGCATGATAGCAGATATCTATAAAAACTGTTTGACTGATCGCCGACGCTCCGGCATACTGGTCTCAGACCACAGGGATCAGGAACCCCCCCTCCGTTCCTTGTCGTGTCAGTGTGAAGGGACCGCCCTCCCCCCCGGCGGTCCCTTCACCGCGTC
>CAZSYT010000017.1:0-49861 GCA_964610905.1 uncultured Acidimicrobiaceae bacterium | reverse complement strand
CCCGCCCGAAGGCGCTCGCCTTCTACCTCCCCCAGTTCCACCCCATCCCCGAGAACGACCGGTGGTGGGGGCCGGGCTTCACCGAGTGGCGCAACGTCACCCGGGCTCGCCCGCTCTTCCCCGGCCACTACCAGCCCCACGTCCCCGGCGAGCTCGGCTACTACGACCTGCGCCTGCCCGAGGTCCGCGCCGCCCAGGCCGAGCTCGCCCGGTCCCACGGCATCTCCGGCTTCGTCTACTACCACTACTGGTTCCACGGCACCCGGCTGCTCGAGCGGCCCTTCGACGAGGTGCTCGCCTCGGGCGAGCCCGACTTCCCCTTCGCCCTGTGCTGGGCGAACGAGCCGTGGTCCCGTCGGTGGGACCAGGACGGCGAGGTGCTGATGGAGCAGCGCTTCAGCGAGGAGGCCGACCTCGCCCACGTCCGCTCGCTGCTCGAGGCGTTCGCCGATCCCCGCTACGTCCGCATCGACGGCCGCCCCCTCTTCCTCGTCTACCGCCCCGCCCTCCTGCCCGAGCCCCGGCGCACCTTCGACCTGTGGCGGGCGGAGGCCCAGCGAGCCGGGTTCCCCGACCTCTACCTGTGCTGGGTGGAGAGCTGGGGGCGGGCGCCCGGCAGCCCGCAGGCGGCCGGCATGGACGCCTCGGTGGGCTTCATGCCGCTCTACGGCGACGTGGTCCACGCCCCCCTCGAGTCGCTGCGGGGCCACCGCGTGTTCGACTACCCCTCGGCCGTCCGGGCCGAGCTCGAGCGCCCGGCCCCTCCCTACAAGCGGTTCCCCTCGGTGATGGTGGGGTGGGACAACACGGCACGGCGCGCCCAGGGTGCCACGATCTTCACGGGCGCCACCCCCGCCGCCTACCAGGAGTGGCTGCGGATCACCGCCGACTCGGTGGCCGAGGTCCGCCCCGAGGAGAACTACCTCTTCCTGCTGGCCTGGAACGAGTGGGCCGAGGGCAACCACCTCGAGCCCGACCAGCGCTACGGCCGGTCCTTCCTCGAGGCCACCCGGGCCGTGCTCGTGGACACGGCGCCACCACCCCGGGCGGTCCCCACCACCGAGGAAGCCGGGCGGTTCTTCGCCGACGGCGACCCCCTGGCCGTCCCCGGGGCCCCGGTCAACCGCCGCCCGGGCACCGACGCGACGGCTGGGCCGGCCGGCTCCCCCTACGTCTACGCCTACAACCCCGACTCGGCGGTGGCCAACGCGGCGCGCCTCGTCTGCGAGCTCGTCGGGCCGGACCGGGTGGTCGTCGACCTCGGGGCCGGGGGCGGGGCGGTGGCCGAGCCGCTGTCGGCGCGCGGCCTCGCCTACCACGGCATCGAGCGCGACCCCGACGGGGTGGCGGCACTGAAGGCCAAGGGGCTCTCGGCCACCGAGTGCGACCTCACCGACACCGAGGCCCTCACGGCCGCCCTCGACGAGGTGGGCGAGGTGGGGGCCCTCCTCGCCCTCGACGTCCTGGAGCACCTCGAAGAGCCCCAGGCGCTCCTCGCCACCCTGTCGGCGTGGGCGCGGGCCCACGGCTCGCCCCCCCTCGTCGTCTCGGTGCCCCACGTGGCCCACGTCGACGTGGGCCTGCGCCTCCTGCTCGGCCACTTCGACCCCCGGCGCACGGGCCTCCTCGACGCCACCCACCTCCGGTTCTTCACCGAGGAGACCCTCGCCCGCCTCCTCGAGCGCACCGGGTGGGAGCTCACCGAGCGCGACGACTTCTCGATGCTGCGCTCGGACCAGTTCGACCCGAGGCTGCGCGACGGGCTGCCCGAGGAGCTCGTCGGCGCCCTCCAGGTCGTCGCCGAGGCGGCCAACCCCAACTGGTCCGTCACCCAGTTCGTCTGGGTGCTGACCCCGTGCGAGGTCGCCCACCCCCCCGCCACCTACTACGACGCGGTCGCCCCCGAGGGCGGCGAGCACGAGCGCAGCGTGCCCGAGGCGGCCACGAAGGCAGTCTGCGACTACCTGGCCTCGGTCGGCCTCGTGGTCTCCGAGGCCAACCGCCGGGCCGCCGAGGCCGTCCGGGCCGGCAGCCTCGCCGACAGCCACGGCCCCCAGCTCAGCCGCGTGAAGCAGCACGTGCTGGCCGCCCTCTACCGCACCCCCCGGCGGGCCGCCCTCTTCCAGCGGGTCTACGGCCGGCTGCGGTGAGGACCGTGCCCGGCTCGGGGGACCGTGCCCCGGAACCGCGTGCCCCGGAACCGCGTGCCCCGGAACCGCGTGCCCCGGAACCGCGTGGCGCGGAACCGCGTGGCGCGGAACCGCGTGGCGCGGGCCACCGTTCCCCGGGGGGGAGGGGGGGAGCGTCCCCGCGTGGCTCCGGTGCGTGCCGCTACACTGCGAGCGCAATCGAGCGGGTCGTGGAGGCCGCAGGGCGGACCGTCGGCCGAGCGAGCCGGACGCACCGGCGGACCGCTGCGGTCGGTGCTGCACGGAGGCCGTCGGCTCGGTCGGATGCGGTGGTGGGCGGACTGCGCCCGGACCGTCCCAGAGGGAGCGGACGATCGTGAGCGACGAGGACGAGGAGCTGTCGGTGGAGGCCGAGCAGGACGGTCCGATGGGCGCTGGCAGGACGGGCACGACCGCGGAGATCGTCTACATCGCCGGCTGGGGCCACAGCGGGACGACGCTGCTCGACCTCGCCCTCGGCACCCTGCCGGGCTTCACCTCCTGCGGCGAGATCCACGGTGTGTGGCAGTCGGGCATCCTCGACCGGCAGCCGTGCTCGTGCGGCGAGCAGGTCGAGGACTGCGAGCGCTGGAGCCCCATCCTCCAGCACGTCATCGGGCCGGTTCCGTCGTGGCCGGACGCTGCCCGGCACATCATCAGGCTTCAGAAGTACGCCTTCAGCGAGCGCTACACCCTCGGCCGAACCCTCCACGACGGGCGGCGGGGGGTCGCGGAGTACAAGGAGATCTCGGAGGGGATCTACCGGGGGATCGTCGAGGCCACCGGGTGCCGGACGATCGTCGACTCGTCGAAGCTCCCGACCTACGCGCCCATGCTCGACGCGATGGACGGGATCGCCCTCTCCTACGTGCACATCATCCGGGACCCGCGGGGCACCGCCTACTCGTGGGCCCACCCGAGGCGCGCCGAGGACAAGCGCAGCGCGGCGACGACGCCGAGGATGCCCGTGCTCGAGAGCTCGCTCCGCTGGGTGCTGCGCAACGTGCTCTCCGAGCGCATCGCCCGGAGGGGCGGACTGCGCTCGTTCACGATGACCTACGAGGACCTGGCGCGGAAGCCCGACGAGACCTTTCAGGCGTTGCTGGCGTTCCTCGACCGCGACGACCTCGGTACGGTCGACCTCCACGAGCTCAAGGTCGGCCAGACCCACATCGTGCAGGGCAACCCGATCCGCTTCGACTCGGGGCACATCCGCGTCGGCGAGGACCTCCGGTGGAGGTCGGGGATGTCCCCGCTCGGCAAGGCCCTCGTGTCGCTCGTCACGCTGCCCTACCTGAAGCGGTACGGCTACCCGGTCCGGGCCAGCTGAGCGCTCGGTTGCCGCCGGCCGTCACTGCGGGCGCCGGGAGCGTCGGCGCGACCTGAGCGGCAGGAACCGGACCACGTCCTCGACGCGGATCCACCCGGCGATCAGCGCGACACCGAGCCACACGGCCGTGCAACCGATGGCGGCCACCAGCCCGGCAGCCGTGCTGGCCGTTCCGAGGTGGCGGGCCAGCACGTACGCACCCTCGGCGGCGACGAGCGACGTGAGCACCACGAGGACCTGGTCGCATCGGAACGGGTGGACGCCGACGGCCCGGTACAGCGCGATCGACGTGGCGACGTTCAGCACCAGGTAGCTCGACGTCGTCGCCAGGGCCGCACCGAGGTCCCCTTCGAGTGGGACGAGCACGAGCGTGAGGACGAGCATCGTCCCGTAGGTGATGAGGTAGCACGTGCCGAGGAGCCGGCCCCGACCCGTCGCGGAGAGCGCGGTCGTGTTGAGGCCGAAGGCCACGTTGAAGAAGAAGCCGGCGAGGAGGACCCAGACGACCGCGGAGCCCGCGATGTTGTGGGACCCGAGGAGCGCCCGCAGGACCGGGCCCGAGACGATCGAGAGGAGGAGCAGGAACGGGAACGTCACGACGTAGGCGAGCTTGCTCACCTGCACGTACAGGTCGAAGAAGGCGTCGCGGGTGCCCCGGGTGTGGATGTCGACGGCGACCGGCAGGTACCCGGAGTTGAGGAACGTGGTCGGCGCGAGCATGAACGTGTCGATGATGCGGAGCGACGGCTGGTAGGTGCCCACCTCCGCCGTGGACCGGAACAGTCCGAGCGTCATGACGCCGAAGTTGGCGAGCGCGGACGTCGCCATGCCGGCCGCCGCGTACGGGGCGGACTCGCGTGCGTAGCGCGCCGCACGTCGGGGGGAAAGGCGCAGGCTGCGATAGGCAGGGGGCACCACGGCCCGCAGCACGAGCCAGGTGACGACCAGGCTGAAGCTCGTCGCTGCGAGATAGCCGGTACCGAGGAGGAAGATGCTCGGGTCGTGGACTGCCCACAGGGCCACGACGACTGCGGTCAGTGCGAGCACGTTGAAGAGGTTGGGGATCTCCATCAGGACGACGCGCCGCAGGCTCTGGGCCACGGCGAAGACCTGGTTCGAGGCCTTCTGCGAGAGGAGCACCATGGCCAGGCCCGCGCCAAGCACCAGTCTGTCCGCCAGGCTCCCCTCGTGCTTCGTCGCCACCAGGGCGACGACGATGCCGCCCCCGACGGTCCCGACGCCGACGAGGAGCGTGGTGACGCCGCTCACCAGCTCGCCGAGCCGCCACAGCTGCGACCTGCTCCGCATGACGGCAACGGACCGCACCGTCGCCTGCGACAGGCCTGTCACGAACGATCCGACGAGGTCGACGGTGGCGATGCCGTAGGCGATGAACCCGTACCGGCTCGCCCCGAACAGGCGGACGGCGAGCAAGGTCGTCACGAGGGCCCGAAGCAGCGTGAAGGTCGTGGCGACGAAGCGGGCGACGGCCGCGCTCCCAACGAAGGCGAGCTCCGAGTTGGCCGGGCCGAGGCCGCCGGTGGCGGGGGGGCCGACGGTCGGGGACGCCAGGTCGCCTCCGCCCGGCTCGCCGGGCACGGTACGTGTGTTCATCGACGTGCGGTGGTCGGTGCCCGGTGGTGGCGGAGGGTCGTCCTCAGGTGGCGGGACCGCCACCGAGGGCGTCCTCGAGCGCAGCGGAGCCGACGGGGCTCGGTTCGGTGAAGAAGAGCCGGTTGAACACGAAGAACTTGACCAGCCAGAGGATCCCGAACGCCGAGATGTTGGCGCCCAGGACGACCACCGTGCGCACGAGGTGGGTGAGGTGGTGGTCGTCCGCGAAGCGGGACGCGAAGGCGGCCGTCACGAGCGAGAAGAGGATGCCGGCGACGGAGAGCACCCAGAAGGGGACGACCTCCTTGCGGATGTGGGACCGCCCGGACTTCTTCCAGACCCACTGGCGGTTGAGGAAGTAGGAGGGGACGCCGGCGACGATGTTCGAGAAGAGCGTCGCCGGGACGGCCGTCCACAACCGGAGCACGCCGAAGACGATGGCGAGCACCACGAACGACGTCGCTGCCGAGATCGCCGACACGGTCGCGTAGCGGACCCAGCGCAGGCCTTGCGGACTGCGGACGAACTCCCACGCACGAACCACGAGGCGCCCCACCCCACGAAACGATAGGCGCGTCCGACGGGCCGTGCACCTGGTGGTCCGGCCGCGCCTGTCCGCGGCCCGACCCAGCCCGTCGCTACACTGCGCGGCGTGGCGATCGACGAGGCCGTGGTGCCCCGCCCCGAGGCGGGCGAGGCGCCCGAGGGGGGCGGCGAGGAGACCGAGGGGGGCGGCGGGGCGCCCGAGCGCGCCACGAGCCGGCGGCGCTTCGTCCGGGCGGTCGTCGTCGCCCAGCTCCTCGTGGCGGTCCCGTACGCCTGGACCCTCTTCGCCTCGTGGGGTCCCTTCAGCATCCTGCGCAAGACCGCCTACGAGGACAACTTCTACGACCTTCAGGCGCGCGCCATGTTCCACGGCCACCTCTGGGTGGCGAAGGGCGCCCTCGGCATCGAGGGGTTCATCCACCACGGGCGCGAGTACACGTACTTCGGGCTCTTCCCGTCGGTGCTCCGGATGCCCGTGCTGCTCGTCACGAGCTCGCTGGACGGGAGGCTCACCCCGTCGTCCATGGCGCTGGCATGGATCGCGACCGGCGTGTTCGGTTCCATGCTCCTCTGGCGGATGCGAGTGCTGGTGCGCGGGGACGCCCTCGTCAGCCGGGCGGAGGCGGTGTGCCACGGCGCCCTGATGGCGACCGTGATGGGCGGCTCGGTCCTCGTGTACCTGGCGGCGACCCCGTTCGTCTTCGACGAGGACCTGGCGTGGAGCGTGGCGCTCACCATCGCCAGCGTCTTCGCTCTCTTCGGGGTCATGGAGCGACCGTCGGCCAAGCGGGTCTGGTTCGCCGGCATCTGCCTCTTCTGCGCCAACATGGACCGCCTCACGACCGGGTGGGCGTGCGTCATCGGCGCCGTGCTGATCGCCCTGTGGTTCCGTTCGGGCCGGGGTGGCGAGGAGAACCGGCGGTGGTTCGTCCCCGTGCTGGTGGCGGGCATCGTCCCCCTCCTGTCGGGGTGGTTCGTCAACTGGGTCAAGTTCGGGGTCCTCTTCGGCCCTCCGGTGACCGACCAGGTGTGGACCCACGTCAACGCCTACCGGCGCCAGTTCCTCGCCGCCAACCACAACTCCGAGGTCGGCCTGGCCTTCGTGCCGTCGACGGCGCTCGCCTACCTCCGGCCCGACGGCCTGCGCTTCACCAGCGTGTTCCCGTACTTCACGCTGCCCGCCCGCCCCGCTGCCGCCCTCTTCGGCATCCTCTTCGACCGCCGCTACCGGACGGCCTCGATGCCGGCGTCGATGCCGTTCCTCACCCTGCTGGCGATCTGGGGGACCGTCGCCGCCTTCGTGCGTCGCTCGCCGACGAAGATCGCCCGCATCCTGCTGTTCGCCACGGCGACCGCCGGTGCCGCCCTCCTGCTGTGGGGCTACATCGCCACCCGCTACCTCGCCGACTACGTGCCCTTCCTCGCCGTGGCGTCGATGGTGGCCATGGTCGACGTCTGGCGCCGCCTCGACGGGCGCTCGAGGCGGCGCCGGCGGGCAGTGGCCGGCCTCGCTCTCGTCCTCGCCTTGGTCTCCGTCGTGGTCAACGTGGCCATGGCGTCCACGCCGACGGGCGAGTGGAGCCAGCTGCAGGTCGACCGGTACGTGCGCACGCAGGTCGCCCTGAGCGACGTCACGGGCCACCCGGTCGAGTCGAACGTGGTGCTCGGTTCGTCGCTGCCGCCCGTCGCCCCGGCCGACCGGCTGATGGTGATCGGGGCGTGCGACGGCCTCTACATCTCCAACGGCGAGGACTATCGCACCGTGCCGTCCCAGGAGTACTGGCGGAAGAGCTGGATCCCCGTCGAGCGCGGCCCGGCGTTCCGCCACACGTTCACCATCACCTTCCACCGGTCCCCGACGCTCCACGGACCGCTCGTGCCCCTCGTCTACGCCGACCACACGGCGCTCGACGTGCAGGTCAACCGGCGTCCCCACAACGAGCTCGCCATCCTCTTCTGGGAGTTCGACCCGCGCTTCGGTGGGCCGAGCTACAAGGTGGTCGTCCCCGTCGGCTCGACGCACCACGTGGTCGTCGTGACCGACAACGCCGACCACCTCGTTGGCGTGACCATGGACGGCAAGCCCCTCCTCAACGGCCCGATGGTCGGGGGCACCAGGGGGACCTCGCAGGTGCCGCGCACCCCGACGCTCGAGGGCAGGGGCACCATGACCGTCCAGGACACCACGCCGACCGCCGCCCCGGCGCTCTGCCGGAGCCTGGTCCGGGGGAAGTGACCGAAGGCCTCGTCGTCGGCCTCCTGGTCGGGGTCGTCCTCGGCCTCGCCTGCGGGCTCGTCCTCCGCGCCAACGTGCGGGCGGGCGCCGCCGCCACCGAGTCGCAGCTCCGGGCCGAGCTCGAGGGAGAGCGGCGGCGGGCGTCCGGTCAGCGCGAGGCCGTCGAGGCCGTCCGAGGCCAGCTGCTCGGCGAGCTCGGCCGACTCTCCTCGGAGGCGCTCGCCCGCAACAGCGAGCACCTCCTCCAGCTCGCCGAGGCGCGGCTGGGGGAGGCGAACCAGGCGGCAGACGGCCAGCTCGCCGCCCGCCAGCAGGCCATCGAGCAGCTCCTCGGTCCGCTCGGCGAGCAGCTCGAGCGGTACCGGGAGGCGGTCCAGCGCATCGAGGTGGCCCGCGAGGGCGCCTACCGGGCGCTCACCGAGCAGGTGGGCCAGCTGTCCACCTCCCACGAGCACCTCCAGCGCGAGACCCGGAACCTCGTCACCGCCTTGCGCTCGCCGCAGGCCCGAGGTCGGTGGGGCGAGCTCCAGCTCCGCCGGGTGGTCGAGCTCGCCGGCATGGTCGAGCACTGCGACTTCGACGAGCAGGTCGCCACCGACGGCGACTCGGGGCGGCTCCGCCCCGACCTCGTCGTCCACCTCCCCGGCGGGCGCCACGTGGCGGTCGACGCCAAGGTCCCCCTGCAGGCGTTCCTGGATGCCGGCGACGCCGACGACGACGCCACCCGGCGCGCCCTGCTCGCCAACCACGGGCGCCACCTCAGGGCGCACGTCGACCAGCTGGCGAAGAAGGAGTACTGGCGCCGGGTCGAGCCCTCCCCCGAGCTGGTGGTGGCGTTCGTGCCGGGCGACCCGCTGCTCGCCACCGCCCTCGAGCACGACCCGGGGCTCCTCGAGCACGCGGCAGCCCGCGACGTGCTGCTGGCCACTCCCACGACCCTCATCGCCCTCCTGCGCTCGGTCGCCTACGGCTGGCAGCAGGACGCCCTCGCCGAGAACGCCCGGGTCGTCCAGTCGCTCGGCGCCGAGCTGTACCAGCGCCTCGCCGTGCTCGCGGGGCACGTCGCCGCCGTGGGCAGGGGGCTCGACGCCGCCGTCGCCGCCTACAACCGGGCGGTCGGCTCGCTGGAGGGCCGGGTGCTGGTGACGGCCCGGCGCTTCGGGGAGCTCGGCGTGCCGGGGACGGGCACGCCCGGTGTCGAGGGCGGCGGGCTGCCGCGCCCGGTGCCGGTGGAGGGAACGGCGCGACCGCTGCAGGCGCGCGAGCTGGTCGAGGGACTGGCCGACGACGCGGGCGAGGCCGACGACGCGGGCGACGAGCCCGAGGCGCGCACCGGCTGAGCGGGCGCCGTGCCGGGCTGGACGAGCCCGAGGCGCGCACCGGCTGAGCGGGCGCCGTGCCGGGCTGGACGAGCCCCACCCGGCGGACCGGCTATCTTCGCCACGTCCGGGGACGGCTCCGTGCCCGGGGGCAGGTCACCAGGCAGGGGGCGCCATGGCGGCCCGTCCGACGACGGGTACGAGCGAGGGAGCGCCCTGGTGAGACGGAGGACGACGTGAGCGCCGGAGACACCGCCTGGGTGCTCGGCTCGGCGGCGCTGGTGCTGTTCATGACCCCCGGGCTCGCCCTCTTCTACGGCGGCATGGTGCGGGCGAAGAACGTGCTCGCCGTCATGATGAACAACCTCGCCTGCATGGGGATCGTCACCGTCCTCTGGGCGGTGGTGGCGTGCAGCCTCGCCTTCGGCCACGACGCCGGCGGAGGGTTGGTCGGGGACCTCCACCTGGCCGGCCTGGCCAACCTCGGCCGCACGCTCCCGGGCTTCCACGGGCTCCACGTCTCGCCGCTGGCCGTGGTGGTCTTCCAACTGATGTTCGCCATCATCACCGCCGCCCTCATCAGTGGCGGCACGGTCGACCGGGTCCGCTTCCCCGCCTTCCTCCTCCTGATCGCCGCCTGGCTGCTCGTCGTGTACGCCCCCATCGCCCACTGGGTCTTCTCCCCCGGGGGGTGGCTGGCCCGTCGCGGGGTCCTCGACTTCGCCGGTGGCACCGTCGTCGAGGTCAACTCGGGCTTCTCGACGCTCGCCGTGGTGCTCGTCCTCGGGCGGAGGGAAGGCTGGCCGCGCGAGTCGATGGCACCCCACTCGGTCCCGCTCAGCCTGCTCGGTGCCGGCATCCTGTGGTTCGGCTGGTTCGGTTTCAACGCCGGCTCGGCGCTCGGTGCCGACTCGGTCGCCGTCCACGCCTTCGTCAACACCCAGCTGGCGGCGGCCGCGGGCCTGTTGGGCTGGCTCGCCTTCGAGCAGGTGCGCGAGCACTTCCCGACCACGCTGGGCGCGGCCTCGGGGGCGGTGGCCGGCATGGTCGCCATCACCCCCTGCGCCGGCTTCGTGTCGGCCATGCCGGCGCTCCTCATCGGGCTGCTCGCCGGCGTGGTGTGCGCCGTCGCGGTCCGTTTCAAGTTCCGCTTCGGCTACGACGACTCGCTCGACGTGCTCGGCGTCCACGGCGTCGGCGGCGTCGTCGGCATGGTCCTCCTGGGCCTCTTCGCCACGCGGTCGGTCAACGGTGCGGGTGCGAACGGCCTCTTCTACGGTGGCGGGCTGCACCTGCTCGGGGTCGAGCTGCTCGCCACCGTGGCCACCATGGCCTGGGCGTTCGGAGCGACGTGGCTCCTCGCCGTGGGGGTCGACCGGCTCGTCGGGCTCCGGGTGTCCCGCGACGACGAGCGCCGCGGCCTCGACCTCTCGCAGCACGCCGAGAGCGCGTACGCGGCCTCGGGGACCGGGCGCATCGGCAGCTGACGTGCGCTCGGCGTGCCCGGCCGCCTGCGTCCGGGCCCGGGAGGTTCTTACCCGACGCTCATGGTTCTCTCAGGTCCGTCCAAGGTCGCCGCGGCATGCTTGTCACCGATCTGCAATGCTGGAAGGCCCGAAAGGACGGGGCCGCCGGGGCAGCGGTGGACGAGGAGGAGCGACGTGAAGATCCTGGTGCTCGGGGGGGACGGCTATCTCGGATGGCCGACGGCGTTGTACCTGTCCCGGCGGGGGCACGAGGTCGGCGTGGTCGACAACTTCGTCCGCCGCCAGTACGACTTCGAGATGGGGGTCGACTCGCTCGTCCCGATCGTCAACCTCCAACAGCGCGTCCGGCGGTGGAAGGAGCTGTCGGGGATCACGGTCGAGCCGTTCGTGGGCGACCTGACCGACGCCGGCTTCGTGACGGACACCCTGGCGGCGTTCCGGCCCGACGCCGTCGTCCACTTCGCCGAGCAACGCTCGGCCCCCTACTCGATGATCGACCGGCAGCACGCCGTCTACACCCAGGTCAACAACGTCGTCGGCACGCTGAACCTCCTCTACGCCATCGCCGAGCAGGACCGGGACATCCACCTGGTGAAGCTCGGGACGATGGGCGAGTACGGGACCCCGAACATCGACATCGAAGAGGGGTACATCGAGATCACCCACCGCGGCAGGACCGACGTGCTGCCCTACCCGAAGCAGCCGGGGTCCTTCTACCACCTCTCCAAGGTCCACGACAGCCACAACATCATGTTCGCCTGCCGGATCTGGGGCATCCGGGCCACCGACCTGAACCAGGGGATCGTCTACGGCCACGAGACCGAGGAGACCAAGCTCCATCCCGACCTCGCCACCCGCTTCGACTACGACGGCGTGTTCGGTACCGTGCTCAACCGGTTCTGCGTCCAGGCGGTCACCGGTCACCCGCTCACCGTCTACGGGAGCGGTGGGCAGACCAGGGGCATGCTCAACATCCTCGACACGCTGGCCTGTGTCGAGCTCGCCGTCGACCACCCCGCCGAACGAGGCGAGTTCCGGGTGTTCAACCAGTTCACCGAGTCGTTCTCGGTCCAGCAGCTCGCCGAGATGGTGGCCGACGCCTACGGGCCCGGCACCGTCCTCGAGCACGTGGAGGACCCTCGGGTGGAGAAGGAGGAGCACTACTACCGGGCCGCCCACACCAAGCTCCTCGACCTCGGGCTCGTCCCGCACCTCCTGACCGACGGAGTGGTCCGGTCGGTGCTCGAGGTGTGCGAGCGCCACCGCGAGCGTGTCGACCCCGCGGCCATCCGACCGACGGTCGAGTGGCGCCGGACGGCCAGCCGGCTGGTCACGGCGTCGGGGCTCCACGGCCACGGCGACGAGGTCGAGGTGGCGCGGGCCTGACCTGACCGGGTGGGAGCCCACGGTCCTCCGGCGAGCCGGTGGCCCGGTACGGGCGCACTATCGTCTCGGCGATGCTCCCGCCACGTCGCCGGCGACGACGCGCTCGCCGTCCCGGCCAGCGCCCGCGTCGCGCCCGGGTGACGACCGTGGCCCTGGCTGCGGTCGTGATCGCGGTCGTGGTGGGCTCC
This sequence comes from uncultured Acidimicrobiaceae bacterium, assembly GCA_964610905.1. Classification (GTDB taxonomy): domain Bacteria; phylum Actinomycetota; class Acidimicrobiia; order Acidimicrobiales; family RAAP-2; genus JAJZJT01. Next base: position 37,587 of record CAZSYT010000017.1, on the reverse strand, counting down.
GTCGCCGACATCTCGGCGCGCTCGGGCTCGTACCGGGCAATGACCGACGCCGCCTACGGGACGATGGCCTCGGCGTTGGTCGACCAGTCGAACGCCACCGCCACGGCCCTCGAGACGGCGTTGGCGACGGCGGCAGGGATTCCGGTCCCGGCGCCGAGCACCAAGGGACGTCCCGGCTCCTCGCCCAGCCGGGCGCCGACCCGCCAGGCTTCGGGCGCGTCGTCGGGCGCTCCCGCCAGCACCACGTCGACCACGGCTCCCCGCGGGGGGTCCGGCACCGCCTCGACCTCGGGGGGGAACGCCACCGGCACGTCCACCACCACCACCACCACCTCCTCCTCCTCCTCCACTTCGCCCTCGCCCTCCCCCTCCCCCTCCTCGGCGCCCCCGTCGTCCTCGGCGGCGACGACGACCACGAAGCCGACCGGCTCGTCGGCGAAGCGTCCGGCGGCGCACGGCTCCACGTCCTCCACCCCGTCGTCGAGCGCCCCGGTCGTCACCGGGCCGGGCGCGGCACGTCTCGAGCTCCAGGCCCAGCTCGACGCCGCCGCCCGCTCCAGCCGCACCACCGCCGCCCAGCTCGCCCGCCTGGCGCCGCCGGCGCCGCAGGGCTCGGTGGCCGCCGGGCTCGCCAGCGTCCTCGACGAGCGGGCCGCCGCCGCCGCCGGCATCCGGAGCGCCCTCGACGGCCTGCTCGCCCTCGAGCCCCTGCCGGTCGCCGGTGCCCCGCCGGCAACTGCCGCTCGACCCCCGGGCCAGCTGTCCGTGGCCGAGGCCACCGCCCGACTGTCGGCGTCCGGGGCGAGCCTGGCCGGTGCCGACGCCACCTACGCCGCGCTCGCTGCGACAGCCCGCCGCGGGCGCTCGCCCGTCCGGCTCCCGACCTCCCGGTGGGCCCACGGCGAGCTGGCCCCGGCTGCGCTCGGCGGCCTGGCCGGGGTGCTCGCCGCCACCCGGGCGTACGCGCCGGCGCCGTCGGTGATCGTCTCGGCCGTCGGCATCGCCCCGCCCGCCGTGGTCCCTCCGGGTGCGACGGGGCAGGCGCCGCCCCCGGCCGGTCAGACCGGCGTGGCGGGGACGTTCGGCCAGGGGTGCGCGGCCCCCGTCTCCGCGGTGCCCGGCACCTCGCCGACCGTCCTCCCACCCACCGGCACGGTGCAGGTCACGGTCACGGTGACCAACTGCGGGGCGGTCGTCGAGGGCACCGCCACGGTGACCGCCACGCTCGCCCTCGCCGACCCGCCGGGCACGGCGGCACCGAGCGCCTCCCGGTCCGGCGGCTCGGTCAAGGCCACCGTCGACGTCCCCCTGGACGGGTCGACCGTGTGCACGCTCGCCCCCCAGGCCGTCGTCGGTGGCCACCGCTACACGCTCGTCGTGTCGGTGGCGCCGCCCGTGGCCCAACCCAGCGCGGCCGGCACCGCGCAGGAGTTCCTGCTCGAGGTGACGGGGTGACCCCCCCCAGGTCGGGCCGCCGGCGGCCCGGGCCCCGGTGGCGCGGGCGAGGCCCGTGGCCTGGCCGTCGACGGGAGCATCTAGGATCGCTCGCGATGGCGGCAGAACGGTAGGACGTCCGAACAGAAGGGGTCGAGTCAGTGGCCGACAGCATCACGATCACCGACAACCGGACGGGAGCTTCGCTCGAGATCCCGTTCGAGAACGGCGGGATCTCCGCCGCCCAGTGGTCCAAGCTCCTCCCCGGTGTCTGGTTCTACGACCCCGGGTTCGTATCGACGGCTGCGTGCGAGAGCTCGATCACCTTCCTCGACGGGGAGGCGGGCATCCTCCGCTACCGCGGGTACCCCATCGAGCAGCTGGCCGAGCGCTCGACCTACCTCGAGGTGGCCTACCTGCTCCTGAACGGCGAGCTGCCCACCGAGGCCGAGTTCGACGCCTGGCGCCACGAGGTCACCCACCACACCTTCATCCACGAGAACGTACGCAAGCGGTTCCTCGACGGGTTCCACTACGACGCCCACCCCATGGGGATGCTGGTCTCCGCCGTCGCCGCCCTCTCGACCTTCTACCTCGACGCCAAGGACATCTTCGACGCCGAGTCTCGCCAGAAGCAGATCATCCGCCTCATCGCCAAGATGCCGACCCTCGCCGCTGCCGCCCACCGGTTCAGCGTCGGCATGCCCTTCGTCTACCCGGACAACTCCCTCGAGTTCACGTCCAACTTCCTGTCGATGATGTGGAAGACGGCCGAGCCCCGCTTCGACGCCAACCCGGCGCTCGCCCGCGCCCTCGACGTCCTCTTCATCCTGCACGCCGACCACGAGCAGAACTGCTCGACCACCGCCATGCGGACCGTGGGGTCCTCCCACGCCGATCCCTACTCGGCCTGCGCTGCGGCGTGCGCGGCCCTCTACGGTCCTCGGCACGGCGGAGCGAACGAGGCCGTCATCCGCATGCTGACGGAGATCGGCTCGCTCGAGAACGTCGAGCCGTTCGTCCAGTCGGTCAAGGACGGCACCGGTGGTCGCCTGCAGGGCTTCGGGCACCGCGTCTACAAGAGCTACGACCCCCGCGCCAAGATCATCAAGCGCACCGCTGACGAGGTCTTCGAGATCACCGGGAAGAACCCGTTGCTCGACATCGCGCTCAAGCTCGAGGAGATCGCCCTCTCCGACGAGTACTTCACCTCGCGCAAGCTCTACCCGAACGTCGACTTCTACTCGGGCCTCATCTACCAGGCCATGGGCTTCCCGCTCGAGATGTTCCCCGTGCTCTTCGCCATCCCCCGCACGTCGGGCTGGCTCGCCCACTGGCAGGAGATGCTCGACCAGGACTCGAAGATCGCCCGGCCGCGCCAGCTCTACATCGGCGCCGAGGTCCGCGACTACGTGGCCATGGACGCACGGGGCTGATCCCTCTTCCGGCGGGCCGCCGACGGGCCGCCGACGGGCGGGCGCGGTCGACGCCCGAGGTCGCCCCCGCCTCCGGGCGGGCACCGCGGTCGGGCTAGGGTCCTGTGCTCAGCCGGTCGAGCGGGTCAACCGCATGAGGCCCTCCTGGGCCATGGAGACGACGAGCGTGCCGTCGTTGGTGAAGAGGAAGCCCCGGGCGAGCCCGCGGGCCCCCGCCGCGTTGGGGCTGTCCATGTCGTAGAGGAGCCACTCGTCGACCCGGAACGGCCGGTGGAACCACATGCAGTGGTCGAGGCTCGCCCCCATGAAGTCGGGGTCGTCCCACCGGACGTCGTGGGGGGCGAGCATGGTGTCGAAGAGCGACATGTCCGACGCGTAGGCGGCGATGCAGGCGTGCAGGAGCCGGTCGTCGGGGAGCTCGCCGTCGGCTCGGATCCACAGGCGCTGCAGCGGCTCCCTGCCACCGCCGTGGACGAAGGGCAGGTCCCCGATGTGGCGTTGCTCGATGGGGTGGGGCCGCTCGAACCAGTCGGCGAGCACGTCACGGTAGGGGGCGAGGCGCTCGGCCAGGCTCGGGAGCGACTCGGGGGCCGGGACGTCCGGCATGGCCACCTGGTGCTCGAGCCCGGGCTCGTCGACGTGGAACGACGCCGACAGGTTGAAGATGGCCCGCCCGTGCTGGATGGCGACGACCCGGCGGGTCGTGAACGACCGCCCGTCGCGGATGCGGTCGACCTCGTAGAGGATCGGGACCGAGGGGTCCCCGGGCCGCAGGAAGTAGGAGTGCAGGGAGTGGGGGGCCCCGGCGTCGACCGTGCGACCGGCCGCCATCAGCGCCTGGGCGGCGACCTGGCCCCCGAAGACCCGTTGGCGGTCCTCGTCCGGGCTCACGCCGCGGAAGATGTTGACCTCGATCGGCTCGAGGTCGAGCAGGTTCACCAGCTGGTCGAGCGCGTCACCCATGGGTCCATCCTGCCAGGCAGCCGGCGGCCGTGGTCGCTACGGTGGCGGTCCATGCCCCAGCGCACCTTCCCCGACGGCTTCCTGTGGGGCACGGCGACCGCCGCGCACCAGATCGAGGGCGGCAACGTCAACAACGACTGGTGGGAGTTCGAGCACGCGCCCGACACCCCGTGCGCCGAGCCGAGCGGCGACGCGTGCGACTCCTACCACCGCTACGCCGAGGACGTCGCCCTCGTCGCCGGGCTCGGCTTCTCGGCCTATCGCTTCTCGGTGGAGTGGAGCCGCGTCGAGCCGTCCGAGGGCGAGTTCTCGCGAGCGGCGCTCGACCACTACCGCCGGGTCGCCGCCGCCTGCCGCGACCGTGGCGTCGTGCCCTTCGTCACCCTCCACCACTTCACCCACCCGCGCTGGCTGGCGGCCCAGGGGACGTGGGAGGCGCCGGTCGCCGTCGACCGCTTCGCCCGGTACTGCGAGCAGGTCGCCGCCCACCTCGGCGACCTGGCAGGGATGTTCGCCACGTTCAACGAGCCCAACGTCGTGGCCACGATGGGGTGGCGCCACGGGCTCTTCCCGCCCCGCGTGCACGACCGCGACCGGCGCCTCGCCGTCAACGACGTCCTCGTGCGGGCGCATCGCGCCGGCGTGGACGCCGTGCGGGGAGCGGCTGCGGGCGTCCCGGCCGGCCTCACGCTGTCGATGACCGACTACCAGCTCCAGCCGGGTGGCGAGGCGTGGCTCGAGCGGCTGCGGGTGCCGTCCGAGGACGTCTTCCTCGAGGGCACGGGCGGCGACGACTTCGTGGGCGTGCAGACCTACACGCGCCGGAGGATCGGTCCCGACGGTGCCCTCCCGCCCGAGGACGGGGTGCCCGTCACGCAGATGGGCTACGAGGTGTGGCCCGACGCGCTCGAGGCCACCATCCGGCGTGCCGCCGCGGTGACCGGCCTCCCCGTCCACGTCACTGAGAACGGCATCGGCACCGACGACGACGCGCTGCGCGTGGACTTCGTGCGTCGGGCGCTCGCCGGGGTCGGGCGCTGCCTCGACGACGGGGTCGACGTGCGCAGCTACACCTACTGGAGCCTGCTCGACAACTTCGAGTGGGTGCTCGGCTACCGGCCCACCTTCGGCCTCGTCGCCGTCGACCGGGCGACGTTCGCACGGACGCCCAAGCCGAGCGCCACCTGGCTCGGCGCGGTGGCCGCGGCCAACGCACTGTGACCGGGTGACCAGGAGCTTGTGACGTCAAGCGCGCAGAGCGTCACCCTGCGAGGTCACACCGACATGACGATCGGATGACGAGTAGCGTTCCCTCGGTGGAAACGGTGCTGCTGCGGGCGCTCTCCCTGTGGGAGAAGCGGGACACGCCTCAGGTCAAGAAGGTCGTCCGCTACACGATGGTGTCGGTCATCTCGACCGTCGTGTCGTTCGTCGCCCTGCTGCTGATCTTCGGCGTGATGCACCTCTTCGCCGAGGTCGGCAGCACGATCGCCGCCAACGTCATCGCCACCGTCCCCTCCTACTACCTCAACCGGAGCTGGGTGTGGGGGAAGAACGGGCGGTCGCACCTGACCAAGGAGATCATCCCGTTCTGGGTGATGTCGGCGATCGGTGTGGTGGTCTCGATGGGAGGCGCCGCCCTCGCCCGCCGGTTCGGCATCGACCACCACCTGAGCCACGAGGTCGAGACCGTGGTCGTGCTGGTGGCGAACGTCGGCTCCTTCGGCCTGTTCTGGGTGCTCAAGTTCCTCCTCTTCAACCGCCTCTTCCACGTGCAGGTGGAGGAGGAGCTGGACGAGCTCGTCGAAGCGGCCTGACGGCGCCGGCCCGGCGCGCGGCGGCCTGACCGCGCCGGCCCGGCGAGCAGTCGGGCACGCCCACGCGACGCTCCCAGGTGGACGGCGGCCGCGGCTCGCTCCGTCGCCGCCTCCGCGCGCTCCGGCCTCGCCTCCACGCCTCGCGGGCGGCGGACTCGCGGTCGGCGCCGGCGGCCGAGGTCACCGCGAGTTCACGCACTCTTCCCCCGGGTGCAACGGAGCGGTTGCGGCGGGTTCACCTCGGTTCCCTACCGTGCCCGGTGATGACACCAGACACCGTTGCCACCCGAACCACGACCGCCGTGCCTCGAGGGCGGAGCGCGCGGCTCCGCCGCGTCGTCGCCGTCCTCGCCACCACCGCAGCCGCCGCCGGCACCCTGGCCGCCTGCGGCAGCTCGGCATCGGCCTCGTCCTCGTCCTCGACGACGTCGGCCACGCCGGTGCCGCTCGTCGTCTACGCCGCCGAGGGCTACGACCAGGCCGAGGTGACGGCCTTCCAGAAGGCGACCGGCATCCCGACCAAGCTCGTCGACCACTCGACGGGCACCCTGCTCGCCAAGATCTCGGCGGAGCGGAACAACCCCCAGTGGGGTGTCTTCTGGTCCGACGGCGCCGAGGCGTACGCCGCCCTCGACCAGGAGCACATGCTGCTCCGGGGCTTCGAGCCGACGGCGGGCACGTTGAACGCGCTGGGCAAGGAGGTGGTCCCCGCCGACAAGAGCTACGTGCCGACGGGCCTCACCATCGCCGCCGCCGTCATCTACAACTCGAACGTCGTGAAGAGCCCGCCGACCAGCTGGACGCAGCTCCTCGAGCCGCAGTGGAACGGCGCGGTGGGCATGAACAACCCCGCCATCTCGGGCCCCACCTACCCCTTCGTCGCCGGCGTCATGAAGCAGCTCGGCGGCGTGAGCCAGGGTGAGCAGTTCTTCACCAAGCTGAAGGCCAACGGCCTCCACGTCTACGCGACGAACAAGGTGACGCTCACCGCCCTCCTGAACGGCACGATCAAGCTGGCGCTCGTCCAGAACTCGGCCGGCATCGGCTTCCAGTTCAAGGCGCCCCAGCTCAAGGTCGCCTACCCCTCCAAGGTGAGCCTGCTCCCGAGCGTCATCGGCATCGACGCCAAGGCGCCCAAGCAGGAGATCGCCGAAGCCGAGCGGTTCGCCAACTTCGTCTACAGCCCGAAGGGCCAAGCCGTCCAGCTCTCCGGCGACCCCCACGGCGACTCGCTCTTCTTCCCCGTGGTGAAGGGCACGACGCCGCTGCCGCAGGTGCCCGACCTTGCCAGCCTGCCGACGCAGAACCCCAACCCGGCGGTGTGGGGTCCTCGCGAGGCCAATATCGACCAGTGGTTCACCAACAACATTGTCCAGTAGCGCGGCGCTGACGGTCCGCCCGTACGGTGCTCGGGGGCGACGGTTCACGGCCGTCGCCAACCGGGTGGCCGAGCGGGCGGGCTGGCCGCTCTTCTGGGTCGTGCTGGTGGTGGTGCTGCTGGTGCCCACCGCCTGCTTCCTCGTGCTGGCCGTCAGCCCCCGGCTGTTCGACCAGGGTGCTTCCTGGTTCACCACGAGCTCGTTCTCGCAGGCCCTCTCCGGCGTGGGCGGCCAGGGCATGCTCGACTCGATCGCCGTCGGGGCAGCCGCCGCCGTGCTCGCCACGGCGGCGGCGATCGCGCTCGCGTGGGTGCTCCAGCGCACCGTCGTCGCCGGTCGGCGCATGTGGACGGTGGCCATCTGGGCGGTGCTCCTCATGCCCAGCTACCTGATTGCCGTCGGCTGGCAGACGGTGCTCGACAGGGGCGGCATCCTCAGCTCGCTCGGGCTCTTCTCGGCGACGCTCCGGTCGCTCTTCTTCGGCCCGGTCGGCTACACCTTCGTGCTCGCCCTGAAGGGCGTCCCCTTCGCCTACTTCGCCGTGGCCGCCGCCATGGCCGGCATCGGGCGGAGCTACGAGGAGGCCGCCCGCGTCCACGGAGCCAGCCGACGGGAGCGGATGGCGACGACGGCGTCCCTGCTCCGTCCCGCCCTCTTCGCCGCAGTGATCATCGTCTTCGCCGAGTCGATCGCCGACTTCGGGACGGCGGTCGTGATCGCCCCGAACGCCCACTTCCCGGTGGCCACCTACACCCTCTACACGGCGCTCGCCAGCTACCCGGCCGACTTCGGGGTGGCTGCCGTGGTCGGCTGGATGCTCATCGCCTCGGTAGCCGTCGCCCTGGTGGTCCAGCGGCGGCTCCTCGCCCGTCGCTCCTACGCCGTCCTCGGTGGCCGGATGCGGCCGGCCGTGCCCGTCCGCCTCCCGCCGCTCCGACGCGCGCTCGCGCTCGGTGGCGTGGCCGCCTTCTTCGTGGTGGCGCTGGGCGTGCCCGTGCTGGGGGCCGTGGTGTCGTCCCTCCTCGAGCCGTTCCACCACCTCGGCCTGCACAGCCTGACGGTGAGCGCCTACCGGGGCATCCTCTCGAGCCCGGCCCTCGGGGCGCCGGTGGACGTGTCGTTCAAGATGGCCCTGATCAACGCCTTCGCCACCCTCGTGCTGGCGGGCGTGGTGGCACGACGCCTGGCGGCCGGCCGGCTCGACGCCGTGAGCAAGGTGATGGACCTCACGCTGATGGCGGCCGTGGCGCTGCCCGGCCTGGTGCTGGCGGCCGGCTACATCTTCGCCTACAACCTTCCCGTCGTCGGGACCCTCGGCATCCACCTCTACGGCACCCTGTGGGTGCTGGGGATGGCCTACCTGGCGGGGGCCCTGCCGTCGACGAGCAGGATCCTCGTCGGCCCCATGACCCAGGTGCAGGGGTCGCTGCTGGCAGCCGCCCGGGTGCACGGGGCGACGACGGCCACGGCGTGGCGCAAGGGGGTCCTCCCGCTGCTCGCCCCGAGCCTGGTGTGGGCGTGGCTGCTCACCTTCGCCACCACGTTCCTCGAGCTGCCGGCGTCGGAGCTCCTCGCCCCACCCGGGGTCAAGCCCGTCTCGGTGGCGATCGTCCAGGTGCTCAACAAGTCGGACCTCTTCCGGGGCACGGCGCTGTCGGTGATCGCCCTCCTCGTCGACCTGGCGGTGATCGTCGTGGTGACGGTCGGCTTCCGGCTGCTCACTCCGAAGGGCTGGCGGAAGGTCGGGGCCCGTGTGTTCTGAGCGCGAGGGGCCAACGGCACGCAGAACGTGGGCCGGCCAGACGGCGGAGGGCGGGCGGGCGACCCCCACGGCGGGAGCGGCGGCGGCGCCGACGGGCGGCGACGACGACGCGAGAGGAGCGAGATCGTGACCATGGGGCATGCGCCGGCCGTGGAGCTGCGCGGCCTGACCAAGCGGTACGGCAGGAGCGAGGCGCTCGCCGGTGTCGACCTCGACCTCGCGCCGGGGTCCTTCACCGTGCTGCTCGGTCCCTCCGGGAGCGGGAAGTCCACGCTGCTGCGGTGCGTGGCCGGTATCGAGCGGGTGAGCGCGGGCTCGATCGCCTTCGACGCTCGGCCCGTGGCCGGGCCGCGCACCCACGTGCCCGCCGAGGAGCGGGGGCTCGCCATGGTGTTCCAGGACTACGCCCTGTGGCCCCACCTCTCGGTCGTCGACAACGTGCGCTTCGCGCTCCGGCGGCTCCGGCTGGGCAAGGTCGAGGCCGTCGCCCGGTCGACCGCCATGCTCTCGCGGGTGGGGCTCGACGGGTTCGCCGGCCGCTACCCGACCGAGCTGTCCGGGGGCGAGCAGCAGCGCGTCGCGCTCGCCCGGGCCCTCGTCGCCGGCCCGGGGCTCCTGCTCTTCGACGAGCCGCTGTCGAACCTCGACGCCGACCTGCGCGAGCGGCTGCGCGTCGAGATCGCCACGCTGACCCGCGAGACGGGGGCGACCGCCCTCTACATCACCCACGACCAGTCCGAGGCGTTCGCCCTCGCCGACCGCATCGGCGTGCTCGACCGGGGGCACCTCGTCCAGGTCGGGACGGCCGAGGACCTCTACCGCGACCCGGCGACACCGTTCGTCGCCCACTTCACCGGCTTGGCCGGCGAGCTGCCCGGCGTGGTGGACCGCGTCGCGGCGGACAGCGCGTGCACGGTCCGGGTCGACGACCTCGCCATCGGGGCCCGCCCGGGGACGGGCACGTCGCTCACCGGCGGGCAACGGGTCCGCGTCCTCGTGCGCTCGGCGTCCACCACCATCGACGACGGCGCCGAAGGCCCGACCCGACCGCCGGTCGGCCCGGTGGCGGGCACCTCGGCCGTCGTGCCGGCCACCGTGTGCGACGTCGCCTTCCGGGGCCGGGGCTACGACCACGTGGTCGAGGTGGCCGGTCGCCACCGCCTGACGGGCATCTTCCACGCCCGGCGCGTCGAGCGGGGACGGCAGGTGGCCCTCCACGTCGATCCGGCCGGGTGCATCGCTTTCCCCGACGTCGCCGCCATGGCGTCCCACGAGGCCGTCCCCGCCGACGAAGCGGGCCTGCGGGCCGCCGGCGGGGACGGCCGGCTCGGCCAGCCGTCGCTCGCCGGGGCCCGCCCGGCGTGAGCGAGCCGGGCGACCCGGTGGTCGACGCCGCCGCGGCCACGCCGACGGGCGGCGGTGCCGCGACGGGGGACGGCGTCGCGGGAGGGAACGGCGTCGCGGGACCGTCGGTCGGGGGCGGCGGCGTGCCGTGGCGGCCGAGCCGGGGCGGGGCGGAGGTCGTGCTGGTGCGCCACCGGGCCACCGGGCGGTGGGAGCTCCCCAAGGGCAAGCCCGAAGCGGGCGAAGCGCCGTGGTGCACGGCCCGGCGCGAGGTCGCCGAGGAGACCGGGCTCGAGTGCCGGCTGGTGGAAGAGCTCGCCACCGTCGAGTTCGTCGACCGGGCACGCTGGCGAGCGGTCCGCTACTGGCTCATGGAGCCCGCCGACGCCGGTGCCCTGCCGTGCCCGCAGCCAGCCACCGAGACCGCCGAGGCGCGCTGGTGCCGGCTCGGCGCCGGCGAGCCCGTCGTCTGCCAGCCCTACGACGCCCTGGTGCTCGCCTCCTTCGCCACGGCGCTCGCCCGGCGCGGGGTCGTGCTGCCAGCACCCCCGGTGGGCCATGGCCCCGGGTGGCGGCTCCTCCCCGCGCCAGGCGGAGGCGGGTGGGCCGTCGTCGTGGCCGACACCGGCTCGGTGGTGGCCCGGCTGCGGGCGCCAGCCGCCGCCGGCCCGGCGTGGCACGCTGGGGGGACCGACGAAGCCGGTCCGTCGTCAGCGGTGTCGCCGTCGGCGGCCGGCGGCTCGGACGCGACGCCGGGCAGGGGAGCCGACGAGGAGGTGAGGCGATGACGGCGACGGTGACCGTCCACTCGGGCAGCGTCGTGCTCGTCGTGGCGGTGTTCCTGGCGAGCGCCGTGGAGATGGTCGAGGCGCTCACGATCGTGCTCGCCGTGGGGACCACCCGTGGCTACCGCACGGCCGTCACGGGCGTGGCCGCCGCGCTGGTCGCCCTCGGCGTGCTGGTCGCCGCACTCGGGCCCGCCCTCGTCCACTACGTCCCGCTCGGTGCCCTCCGCCTCGTGGTCGGGGGCCTCCTCCTCGTGTTCGGGCTGCAGTGGCTCCGCAAGGCGCTGCTCCGGGCGGCCGGGCTCAAGGCCAAGCACGACGAGGACGCCATCTTCGAGCGCGAGGTCGAGGCGCTCCGGCTCGCAGGCGAGCGGCCGCGGCGCGACCGGACCGGGTTCGTCGTGGCCTTCAAGGGCGTCTTCCTCGAGGGTCTCGAGGTGGTGGTCATCGTCCTCACCCTCGGCTCGACGTCCCACGACGTCGGGCTCGCCGCCCTCGCCGCCGGAGCGGCCGTCGTCGTCGTGGCGGCGGCGGGTCTCGCCGTCGCCCGCCAGCTCTCGTCGGTGCCCGAGAACGCCATGAAGCTGGGCGTCGGCCTGATGCTGGTGTCCTTCGGCACGTTCTGGTCGGGCGAGGGCATCGGCGTCCACTGGCCCGGCTCCGACCTGTCGATCCCGGTGCTGGTGGCCTGCTACGGCGCCGTCGCCTGGGCGGCCACGACCGTCCTGCGACGGGACCGCTCCGAGGAGCCGGCGGTGGCCGGTGCCCCCGCGAGCCTCGCCACCGTCGCTGCCAACGCCACCGACCCGCAGGCGGTGGGGCGGTGAGCGCCGCGCCCGGCTCGAGCGGGCCGGCGGCGCGCCGGCGGCCGGCCGTGGTCCGGGCGGTCGTCGCCTTCGGGGCCTTCTGGTGGGACTTCCTGGTCGGCGAGACGCCCGAGCTCTTCGTCGGTGCCCTGGTCGCCCTCGGCGCCGTGGCCGTCCTGTGCACCGACCACGGCGCCCGTCTGGCGGCGGCGTTCGTGCTCCCGGTGCTGGTCGTCGCCGTCCTCGGCGCGTCCCTCGCCCGGGCGGTCCGCTCACGCTAGCGAGGCCCGCTCCGGCGGACGGGGTGCCTGGGCGTGCCCGCAGAGGTCGGGAACCGGGGCCCGGCCCGCTCAGTCGCGGAAGTTCTGGAACTGGAGCGGGATGCCGAAGTCGTGCTCCTTGCACGCCTGGATCACCGCTTGGAGGTCGTCGCGCTTCTTGCCGTTCACGCGGAGCTGGTCGCCCTGGGTCTGCGAGCTGACGCCCTTCAGGCCGAGGTCCTTCACGAACTTGTTGAGCGCCTTGGCGTAGTCGGACGAGATGCCGGCCCGGATGGCGATGCGCTGACGGGCCGCGCCGCGGGAGGCCTCCTCGACCTTGCCGGCGTCGAGCGCCTTGAGCGAGACGCCGCGTTTGACGAGCTTCTCGTGGAGGACCTGCACGAGGGCACGCAGGCGGTCCTCGGTCGAGGAGCGCAGCACGAGCTCGTCGTCACCGAGCTCGATGACCGAGTCGGTCCCCTTGAAGTCGAAGCGGGTCGACGCTTCGCGGTTGGCCTGGTCGACTGCGTTGCGCACCTCTTGCAGGTCGACCTCGGAGACGATGTCGAAGGTGGGCATGGCGAAACAGTAGCCCCGGCCGACCGGATATCCTTCGCCCTCGAGGGTCGGTGCCCGAGTGGCCAAAGGGAGCAGACTGTAAATCTGCCGGTTCTGCCTACGGTGGTTCGAATCCACCCCGGCCCACCACAGCAGGCGTCGCTCGGACGGCCGGGACGGGAGACCCCGGGCCCGGCCGTCCGTCGCGTCGGGGTGGACCTGCCGGTGGCCCGCCGCATCGTCGACGTCCGACCGTGCGCGTCGGCGTCCGTCCGCCCCACGACCTCGGGGGACCCGCCGCCGGGCGCCGGTTGGCGGCAGCTATGTCGTAACACGATATAAACTCCCCGACGATGTCCCCCTCCCGAGCCGGACCACGTCGCGTCCCGTCCCATGACGTCAGCCTCGGCGAGCCACCGGGGCGCATGGCCTTCCTCGCCCTTCTCGGTGCCGGGCTGGGCGTGGTCGGCGGGCTCGCCGCCTTCGTCGTCGTGCGGCTCGTGGGCCTGCTCAGCAACCTCGCCCTCCTCCACCGGGTGGCCTTCACCCTGCCGGACCTCGCCCACTACCGGCCCGGTCCGGTCCTCGTCCCCGTCGCGCTGGGGGGTGCAGCCGTCGTCGCCGCCCTCGCTCGCTGGTCGCCGGTCATCAAGGGGCACGGCATCCCCGAGTCCCTCGAGGCCGTCGTCCGGCGCGACAGCTGCATCCGGCCGAGGGTCCTCGTGGCCAAGCCGCTGTCGGCCGCCGTGGCGATGGGGACCGGCGGTCCCTTCGGGGCCGAGGGCCCCATCATCGTCACCGGGGGGTGCGTCGGCTCCCTCCTCGGCCAGTGGGTGCGGGTCTCCTCGGCCGAGCGACGGATCCTGCTGGCGACGGGTGCCGCCGCCGGCATGGCGGGAGTCTTCGCCACGCCGGTAGCCGCCGTGGTCCTCGCCTTCGAGCTCTTGGTCTTCGAGCGCTCCCTCCGGTCCCTGCTGCCGCTCCTGTTCGCCACGGGCATCGCCACCGAGCTCCACGCGGTGCTGCTCGGCGCCCGCCCGCTCTTCGCCGTCACGCGGCCCCTCGCCGTGCCCGCCGAGCTGCTCCCGCTCTTCCTGCCGCTCGGCGTGGCGGTGGGCGTGCTCGCCATCATCGTGAACCGGGGGCTCTTCGCCGTCGAGGCGGGCTTCCGGAGGCTGCCCGTGCCCGCGGCGCTCCACCCGCTCCTCGGCGCCCTCGGCTTCGCGCTCGTCGGTCTCGTGGCACCCAGCTCGCTGTCGGTCGGCTACTGGGCGATCAGCGACGCCGTGAACGGCCGGTTCCTCGTCGGGACCGCGGCGGTGCTGTGCGTGGCGAAGCTCGTCTCGTGGTGGGTCTCGCTGGCCTCCAGCACGTCTGGCGGCACGCTCGCGCCCATCTTCCTCGTCGGCGCCACCATGGGCGAGACCGTCGGCATCGGCTTCGCCCACCTCCTCCCGTCCGCCCACGTCGAGCCGGCCGCCTTCGCCGTCGTGGCGATGGGCGCGTCGTTCGGGGTCTCGGCCCGGGCGCTGCTGACCGGCGGGGTGTTCGCCCTCGAGGTCACCGGTGCCTCCCACCTCGTCGTCCCCATGCTCCTCGTGCTCGGGGTGGCAGAGGTCGTCGCCGAGCGCGCGCTGCCCGACCGGCTCATGACCGACAAGCTGGTGCGCCGTGGGTACCGGATCGACTTCGACACCGAAACGGACCCGTTCCGCACGGCCGTCGCCGGTCAGCTGATGGAGCCGCTGCCGGCGGGCGCCGGTGCTCCGTGCGGGCCCTCCGTCGACCGCCTGGCCTACGCACGCGATGCGCTCGTCGTGCTCCTCGCCGACGGCACCGACGCCGTAGCCGTCACCGACGGGGGCGAGCCGGTCGGCGTGCTCCGGCGCGAGGCGCTGCGAGGGCTCCTCGCCCGCCGGATCGCCGAGTCCGAGCTCCAAGCGCCCCGGCTGCGCCGCCCGCCACCGGCGGGGCGGCCCGAGCGGGACGCCGTCGCGCCCGCCGGACCCGGGGGGGTGCGCGCCGACGTGAGCGACCTCGAGCGGGCAGGGGTGTCGCCCGGGCTCACGGACAGGGGCTCCCGGGGCATCCTCCGGCCCCGGGCCCGGCTCCGTCGCTTCCTCGCCCGGAGCGCCGACCTGGCCCGGCGCGCCGGCTGATCCCGGCGCGCCGGCTGATCCCGGCGCGCCGGCTGATCCCGGCGCAGCACCAGCCCTGCTGGCCGTGCCGCGCCTTCCCGGCCCGTCGGGGCCGACGATCGGTGAGCTCGTCGTGCGTCGAGCTCCGGCACGGCTCCGCGGGCGAGCTCCTCGACCGGGCGGAGCAGGCCGGCCTCGTGCGCCGGGCGGTCGACGCCGAGGACCGGCGGGTGGTCCACGTCACCCTCCGACACCCGCCGACCCGCTCCGATCCGAGGGCGCGGCCGCGCTCGAGGTCCTCACGGCCGTCGACGTCGAGGAGCTGCGCCCGCCCGCCGGCGTCGAGCTCCCCTCGCACCTCCCCGAGCGAGCCCGACGAGCGAGCCCGACGAGCGAGCCCGACGACGGCCCGGGAGCGTCGCGCCTGATATTCTAGTCACCTCTAGAAGTAGAAGAAGGGGGCTTGGACGTGGACGTGGACGAGTCGCTGCAGCAGGAGGCCAGGGCGCTCGGCGACCCGACGCGCCACCGGATCTTCCGCTACGTCGCCGACGCCCGCCACCCGGTGGGCGTGGCCGAGCTCACCGAGCACGTGCAGCTCAACCACAACGCCGTGCGCCAGCACCTCGCCGTGCTGAGAGAGGCCGGCCTCGTGGTCGAGGAGACGGAGGCACGCGCCCGCCCCGGGCGTCCACGGCTCCTCTACTCCCTGCACCCCGAGGTCTCGGACCGGTGGGGCGCGACCGGCGCCTACTCGTGGCTGGCGAGCCTGCTGGCCGGCGCCGTCCGCGGCGGGAAGGGACCACGACAGGTCGGCCGCGAGGAGGGACGGCGACGCGCTGGCGAGCTGGCGGGCACGGGGGCGAGCGACGCGCTGCTCGAAGGCGAGATGGCTCGCCGGGGGTTCCGTCCGACCCGGACGGACAAGAGGCGCACGCTGGAGCTCGTGCTCGGACGCTGTCCGTTCGTCGAGGTTGCCGAGTCCGACCCTCGCACGGTCTGCCAGCTCCATCTCGGCCTCGCCGAGGGACTGGCGGAAGGCCTCGGCGGGCTCCACGTCGAGCGGTTGGTGGCCAAGGACGCCCGTCGGGCCGGGTGCCGCCTGGTCCTGCGCCGCGAGGGCCCGCTCGACGTCGCGTCCTGAGCGGACCCGGGCGGCCGTGAGACCCGAGGGCCCGCTCGACGGGACCGAGCCTGGTGACGACGTCGGAGGCGACCCCGCCTGCTGGGCGCACCTCGTCTGCCCGGCGTGCGGGGCCGTCGAGGCCGAGGGCCACGCGCCGGAGTGGCGCGCCGCCCGAGGGCGGCGGCCGGGCTGATCCGCGGGTCTGCGCCGACGCCGGAGACCGGCGGGCCGAGGTGGTGGATGCCGAGCATCGTCGTGCCCATGGTGGGGTCCTCCCGGTCGTCAGGGGGCCAACGGCCGGGCCCCCCAAGTGACCGGCACCACGGCTGGCGCCGGAATATTTGTCTAGCGTAGACTAGAGATAGTCTCGCGGAGCGACCGCGGCGCACGAGGAGGCAGGAGCGATGACGACCACCCAGAGCGCAGCCGTCGAGGCGATGGTGGCGCACCACGCAGCACTCGAGGACGGCGTCGCTCGCCGGGTGGCGGCCGTCCGTGCGTCCGCCGGGCGCTCTTCGGCCCACGGCCCGGCGACCGCGGCGCTGGTCGCCTACGTGGCCGACGAGGTCCTGCCCCACGCCGTGGCCGAGGAGCACACGATCTACCGGGCGGCCGCGTCCGTCGCCGAGCTGGCGGAGACCGTGGCGGGGATGGTCGGCGAGCACCGCCGTCTCGCGTCGCTGGTGGACCGGTTGGCGACCGCCTCCGACGGACCGGGTGCCGTGGCCGAGGCCGAGGCGCTCGGGGCCCTCTTCGCCTCCCACGTGGCCGGGGAGAACGAGCGGATCCTGCCCCGGCTGGCCTCGGACCCCACGATGGACCTCGCCGGGCTCCTCGCCCGGCTGCAGCGGTTCACCGAGGCGCCCCCGAGCGGGACCGAGACCTCCGACGAGCTCGTCGCGCGCGACGTGGAGACCCTCCTCGTCGGTGTGGTGCTCGACGCCACGAGGCGGCTGGCCGACGCGGGCGGGGCCGACGACGCCTGCCGGCTCGCCGCCGAGGCATGGGCGGCGGTCCGCGTGCCGCGCCCCGACCTCGCGTCGGAGGTCACCGTGGCACTGCACCGGCTGGTGCGGTCGGCGACCGCCCGGCCCGTGGCGTTCGCGAGCGGCGAGCGGCCGGCCGGGTCCGACGCGGACCCGGTGCTCGACGTGCGGGCGCTCGCACCGGCCCGGCGGCACGAGGTCATCTTCGACTCCTACGGCACGCTCCGTCCGTGCACGGGGTTCGTGCTGGTGAACGACCACGACCCCAAGCCCCTCCGCTACCAGTTCGAGGCCGAGCACGCCGGGGCGTACACCTGGGACGTCCTCGAGGCGGGCCCGAGCACCTGGCGGGTGCGCATCGGCCGTCCCGCCGCGGCGGTGTAGCGGGCCCACCCGGGACCGGTCGGGGTGGCCCACCCGCGGTCAGGGGGTGAGCCCCTCCGGCCTCGGGCCGGCTGCCGGCGCGCTGGCTGGCCCGGCCGCCCGGCCGAGGAGGTGGACCGGGACCACCGACAGGTTGGCGGCCACGACGAGGCCGGTGGTGACGAAGAGGACGCCGGCGGCCGCGACGAGCGGGGGCGCCGACGCCCCGAGCCCCGCGCACAGCGCGGCGGCGCCGCACGTGAGCGTCCCGTAGGACACCGCCGCCCAGCGGTGGTCGTAGAGGTCGGCGAAGAGGAGCGGCCGACCGGTCGGGCCCGTCGCGATCCCCCGGGCGCGCAGCACCGACCACACGACGAACGGCACCACCTTGTGGGCGTGGCCCACCAGTGCCTCGAGCAGCCAGGCGCCGAACGCCGAGAGCGCCGCCGCCGCCAGTGCCACCCCGGCGTGGTGGTGCCGGGGGACGACCAGGGCGGCCGCCAGCGCGAGCCCGGCACCGACCGGCACCCACGCCGCTGCGGTGAGGACGAACACGAGGTGGAGGTCGACGGCACGGCGACGGTGGCGGACGTGGACGGCGAGCGAGACGAGGTGGGCGCCCAGCCCGACCGCCGCGACGGCGCCACCGGCCCAGGCGAGACCGTCCGCGCGCCAGGCCAGACCGGGCGATGCGAGCGCCACGCCCCCTGCGAGGCACCAGACGGCGACCCGCCCCGACCGGTGGCGCCCGGGGAGGTGGGCGAGCAGGAACATGGGCCAGAGCTTCTCGGCGACGCCGACGTAGGTGAGCCCGAGCCAGCCGAACATCCCGAGCACCCCCATCGCCAGGTCGACGTGCCCGGAGAGCACGAACCAGCCGCCCTGGCGGTCGCCGACGAAAGCCACGCCCAGGAGGCTCGTCGCCACCGCACCGGCAAGGCCGAGCCGCAAGGCGGTGACGGGTGTCCCCTTGCCCCGCACGGCGAGGGGGCCGGCGAGGTTCAGCGCGAGCAGCACGACCGACAGCCCCGCCAGGCCGCCGCTCGCCGCTGTCACGGCGACCTGCCCGGTGGCGACGCCGAGCGGCAGCAGCCACGACGCCCCGAGCCACGTGACGAAGACCAGCCGGGCCAGGCGGACCGACCGCAGCGGCCTCCCGGTGATGACCGGCGCGAACTGGTGGACCGCCCCGAGCACGCCCGTCGCCAGGGTCGCCAGCACGCCCAGGTGCACGGCGGCCACGACGGGGTCGGCGGTCGGGTCGCTGCTCGCCCACCCCCGCGCCCACGCCCAGGCGACGCCGCAGGCGACGAGCCCCAGCGACGCCGCTGCCAGGAAGGCGAGGGGGACCGACGGAGGTGGCACGGCACCCGGCAGCCCGGGCGGCCGCCCCGGCCAGGCACCGGCCGTCGCCGTCGACCCGGTCCGCGCGGCGGGACCGGGTCCTGAGCGGGGAGCCGGCTCCGAGCCCCCGAGCGGTGCCGGGTCAGCGCGCATGGCCGTCTGCCGTGCGGAGCAGTTCCGGGCACACGTTCGCCACCTGCGTGAGGGTCGTCGACACCTCGAAGGCCCCGGCTTCGAGCTCCGGGCCGACGCCGTGCTCGGCGAGCTCCTCGCACACCGTGCCCCACGGTGCGGCCAGGCTCACGTCCTCGACGCCGACCGCAGCGAGGCGCGCCGAGCCCTCCTGCTCGGCCGTCACGTCGCCGAGCACGGCGCAGAGGAGCTCGACGACCACGTCGGGACGCACGTCCCGGCCGCGCTGGTGTGCCTCAGCCGGCATCGCGTCCCTCGTCGCCCATGTGGCGTCCTCCCGTCGGCCCGCTCCTCACCCACGCATCATATATCTAGTACAGAGCAGAACAAAAGAGCAGCCTTCCGGGCCGCCGGGGGGGCGGTCGTGCCCGGCGACGGGGCCCGGCGCACGGCGAGAGGGCGGCCCTGGCGCCCGGCGGTGCCGCGTACTAAGTTCTAGTTAAAACTAGATAAATATGGCCGAACAGGGTCCTGCCGGGGGAGCCGGTGGGCCCCGGGGAGAGGAGGCGACGATGGCCACCGTCGATGCCCGACCGATCATCGCAGCAGGTGGCGAGCCGTTCGAGACGATCATGGCGGCCGTCTCGACGCTGCCCGACGGAGACGAGCTGGTGGTGCTGGCGCCGTTCGAACCGGTCCCGCTGGAGGGCGTGCTGTCCTCGCAGGGCTTCGCCTACGAGGCCGAGGAGCTCGACGGGGGCGACTGGCGGGTGACGTTCCGCCTCCCGTCGTGAGCGCCGTCTGGACCCGTCGCAGGGCCGAGCCCCCGGCCACCGGGGCCGGCAGGGCCGACAGGGCCGACAGGGCCGAGCCCCCGGCCACCGGGGGCTCCGTCGAGGCGGCGTGGGGCGCGCTGTCCGGCGTCGTCGACCCGGAGCTCTGCCTGGACGTGGTGTCGTTGGGCCTCGTCTACGGGGTCGCCGACGTGGAGGGGACGCTGGTGGTCGAGATGACGCTCACGACGCCGGGGTGCCCCGCCTCCGAGAGCCTCCCCGAGCTGGCCCGGGCTGCCGTGGCGGATGCCGTCGCCGCGACGGTCCCCGTTGACGTGCGCGTCGTCTGGGAGCCACCGTGGAGCCCGGCGATGATGGACGCCGAGGCGGCCGGGGCCCTCGGGCTCCGGGTGCGCTGACCGTCCGGGGAGGGTGGAGCGTGGGACGGGTGGACGTCGTCCGCGTCTACGAGGACCCGGGGCGGTCGTCAGGCGGGCACCGGGTGCTCGTCGACCGGCTGTGGCCCCGGGGCGTCGCGAAGGCGGCCGTCGACCTCGACGAGTGGGCGAAGGACGTCGCCCCGAGCACCGAGCTCCGGCGCTGGTACGGGCACGACCCCGAGCGGTTCGACGAGTTCGCCAGACGGTACGTGGCCGAGCTCGCCGACGAGCCCGCCGCGTCGGTGGTCGCCGCCCTCGCGGGCCGGGCACGCCGGGGACGACTGGTCCTGCTCACTGCCACGCGCGACGTCGGCCGGTC
Source organism: uncultured Acidimicrobiaceae bacterium (assembly GCA_964610905.1). Classification (GTDB taxonomy): domain Bacteria; phylum Actinomycetota; class Acidimicrobiia; order Acidimicrobiales; family RAAP-2; genus JAJZJT01. Next base: position 17,422 of record CAZSYT010000017.1, on the reverse strand, counting down.
GGGCGCCGCCGTGCTGGCCGACGTGCTCGCCCGCACCGGGCTGGGCGGGGGAGCGCGCACCGGGCCGGGCGGGGGAGCGCGCACCGGGCCGGGCGGGGGGCGCTGAGTGGGCGCCGCGACGCTCGAGCTCGCCGTGGTGGCCCCGTTCCGCCTCGACCTCACCGTGTGGGCACTCCGCCGGCGGGCGCACAACACCGTCGACGCCTGGGACGGGGCCACCTACCGCCGGGCCACCGAGCTGGGAGGTCATCCGGTGCTCCTCGAGGTGCGCGAGCGGCAGGAGCGGCGCTCCCCGGTCCTCGCGGTCACCGTCCGGCGGCGCCGGGGCACGCCGGGCGACCCCGACGTGGTCGCCGCCCACCGGCTGCTCACCCGGGTCCTCGGCCTCGACGCGGACACCCGGGGGCTCGCCGACCTGGCCCGGCGCGACCGGCGCCTGGCGGGGCTCGCCGGGCGGTTCGCCGGCATGCGGCCGCCGCGGTTCGCGAGCCTCTTCGAGGCGGTGGTGAACGCGGTCGCCTGCCAGCAGCTCTCCCTCGACGTCGGCGTCCACCTCCTCAACCGGCTGGCACGGCGGTTCGGACCGCGGGTGGGCCCGGCCGGCTCCCCGCCGGGGTTCCCGGGCCCGGAGCGCCTCGCCGCCGCCGACCCGGCGGAGCTCCGGGCCCTCGGGTTCAGCGGGGCGAAGGCGGCGACCGTGGTGTCGCTCGCCTGCCGGGTCGCCTCGGGGGAGCTCGACCTCGAGGGGCTCGCCCTCCTCGATGACGAGGCGGCACGCGCACGCCTCGTGTCGGTGCCGGGGCTCGGTCGGTGGAGTGCCGAGTACGTGCTGCTGCGCGGGCTCGGCCGCCTCCACGTGCTCCCCGGCGACGACGTCGGTGCCCGGAACGGCCTGCGACGCCGGTTCGGCCTCGCCCCCGACGCCGGCTACGCCGAGGTCGCCGACCTCGTCGAGGCCTGGTGGCCCCTGGCCGGGCTCGTCTACTTCCACCTGCTGCTCGACGCCCTCGCCACGGCGGGGCACGTCGGCACCGGTGGCCGGATGCCACTGCCCCGCCGGACGGCCGACCGGGGCGCCCGGGTGGTCGAGGACGGGGGTGCAGTGGCGTGAGGACGGCCGTGCACGGCATGGGGCGCATGGGCGAGCGCCGCGCTCTCAAGTGGGTGCTCGAGGGCTACTGGGCCGGGCGCATCGACGCCGCCGAGCTCGAGGCGACGGCGTCGGCGGTCCGACGGCGCACCTGGCAGCTCCTCGCCGGTGCGGGCGTCGACGTCGTCCCCTCCAACGACTTCTCCCTCTACGACCACGTGCTCGACACGGCGGTCGCGGTCGGGGCGGTCCCCGCGCGGTTCCGCCCGGACCTCGTCGGGGAGGGTGTGAGCGCCTCCGCTCGCGTCGACCTGGACGGGTACTTCGCCATGGCGCGCGGCGGCGAGCTCGCCGGGGAGCCGGTGGCACCCCTCGAGCTGACCAAGTGGTTCGACACCAACTACCACCAGCTGGTGCCCGAGGTCGGGCCCGGAACCGCCTTCGCCGCCAGGCCGGCGAAGGCGGTCGGCGAGCTCGTCGAGGCGGCAGGGCTCGGGATCGACACCACGCCCGTGCTGCTCGGCCCGCTCACCTTCCTCGTGCGGAGCGCCGGCACGGCGGGTGCCGACCCGCTGGGACGGATCGACGATCTGGCCGGAGTCTACGTCGAGCTCCTCGCCGAGCTGGCAGCCGCCGGTGCCACCTGGGTACGCCTCGACGAGCCGGCGCTCGTCGAGGACCGCAGTGCGGACGAGCTCGCCGCCTTCCGGCGCGCCTACGAGCGCATCGCCGGCGCCGGCGCCGGCACCGGGCCGCGTCTCGTCGTCTCCACGTACTTCGGCCACGTAGTCGACGCCCTGGCGGTGCTGCGCGACCTGCCCGTCGACGGCGTGGGGCTCGACTTCTGCGCCGGGCCCGAGAACCTCGACCTCCTCGACCGGGCCGGCGGCCTGCCCGGCAAGACGCTCCTCGCCGGGGTGGTCGACGGGCGCAACGTGTGGGTAAACGACCTCGACGCCTCGCTGAGGCTCCTCGACCGGCTGCGCGAGCGGTGCGGGGAGCTGGTGGTCTCCAGCTCCTGCTCGTTCCTCCACGTCCCCGACCGGCTCGCCGACGAGGCGAGCCTCGACCCCGTGGTCCGGAGCTGGCTCGCTTTCGCCGAGGAGAAGCTGGCCGAGCTCGTCGTGCTGGCCCGTGGCATGGAGGGGGGGTCGACGGCCGTCGAGGACGACCTCGCCGCCAATCGCGACGCCCTCGCCAGCCGACGTCGCTCCGCGCTCGTCGCCGATCCCGCGGTCCGGCGGGCGGTGGAGGCGGCACCGCCCGACCCACGGCGAAGCGCGTCGCCCGCCGACCGCCGGGCGCTGCAACAGGTCCGCCTCGGGCTCCCGCCCCTGCCGACGACGACCATCGGGTCGTTCCCCCAGACGGCCGAGCTCCGAGCCTGCCGTGCCGCCTGGCGCTCGGGCCGCGCCGGTGACGACGAGTACACCGCGGCGCTCCGGGCCGAGGTCGACCGCGTCGTCGACCTCCAAGAGGCGCTCGGCTTCGACGTGCTCGTCCACGGCGAGCCCGAGCGCGACGACATGGTCCGCTACTTCGCCGGGAAGCTGGCCGGGTTCGCCCTGCCCGAGGAGGGATGGGTGCAGTCCTTCGGGTCCCGCTGCGTGCGTCCCCCGGTCCTCTACGGTGACGTCTCCCGGCCCGGCCCCATGACGGTCCCGTGGGCCGCGTACGCGCAGTCCCGGACGGACGCGCCCACGAAGGGGATGCTGACCGGTCCCGTCACCATGCTGCGCTGGTCGTTCGTGCGCGACGACCAGCCTCCGTCGGCGACCGCCGCCCAGCTCGGCCTGGCGATCGGCGACGAGCTCGCCGACCTTCAGGCGGCGGGGATCCGCGTCGTCCAGGTCGACGAGCCCGCACTGCGCGAAGGGATGCCGCTGCGCCGAGCCGAGCGGGACACGTACCTCGCCTGGGCGACCCGGGCGTTCCGGCTCGCCACCCGGGTCGCCGACCCGGCCACCCAGGTCCACACCCACATGTGCTACGCCGAGCTCGCCGACGTGGTGGACGCCCTCGCGGCGATGGAGGTCGACGTGGTCTCCTTCGAAGCGGCACGCTCGCGCCTGACGCTCCTCGCCGCCTTCGAGGGAGCGGCCTACGAGGGGGACGTCGGCCCGGGCGTCTACGACGTCCACTCGCCGCTCGTGCCCTCGGCGGCCGACGTCGAGGCGCTGCTGTGGCGGGCCGTGGACGCCGTCGGGGCCGACCGCCTGTGGGTCAACCCCGACTGCGGCCTGAAGACCCGGGGCTACGACGAGACGGTGGCCGCCCTTGCCAACCTCGTCGCCGCCGCCCGGTCGGTCCGTGCCGTCCTCGCCGACGGCCGGCCCGGCCCGGGGAAGCGGGATCCGTCTGCACCGTCCGGACCGTCCGGCGAGACCTGAGCGACCCGCCGCGCCGGCTCGTCGCGGTTGACGACCAGCCCTTCCCACGCGCCGACGGGGCGCCTAGCGTCGCGGGCATGGCAGTCGTGGTCGTCAACGGCCGCGCCCACCCGTTCGAGGGCGCCGACGGCACGCTGATCGACTGGCTGCGCGCCACGCTCGGGCTGACCGGCACCAAGCCCGGGTGCGGCGAGGGCGAGTGCGGCGCCTGCACGGTGCTCGTGGACGGCGAGCCGGTGCTCTCGTGCCAGACGCCCCTCGCCGGGCTCGCCGGGCGCTCGGTCACCACGATCGAGGGCCTGGCGTCCGACGGGCACCTCCACCCGGCGCAGCAGGCACTGGTCGACGAGCGGGCCTCCCAGTGCGGGTACTGCACGCCCGGCATGGCCCTGCGGATCGCCGCCCTGCTCGACGCCGACCCCGACCCCGACGACGCCACCGTCGCCGAGGCCCTCGGGCGGAACCTCTGCCGGTGCGGGTGCTACCCGCGGATCCGTCGAGCCGTGCACCGGGCTGCCGTCCTGCGCCGCGAGCCCGAGCGGGCCGGTCGGACGGGCACGCTCGCCACCACGGAGGTCACCCGCCTCCTGCCCCGGCCCCGGAGGCCGTGGGACCTCGTCGCTCCGGGGGAGCGCGACTACGAGGCCGTCCTCGGTCCGGGGCTCGTGTGCGTCTGGCCGGCGACCCGGCCGCCCGGGGGCTGGGCCGTCCTGGGCGGGGCCTGGGTCCACGTCGCACCCTCGGGCAGGTTCACCGCGTTCAGCGGAAAGGTCGACGTCGGGCAGGACAACCGGACGGCCTTCCGCCTGCTCGTCGCCGAGGAGGCCCAGGTGGACCTCGACGTCGTCACCGTGGTCGAGGGCGACACCGACGTGTGCCCCTTCGACGTCGGCACGTTCGGCAGCCGGTCGATGCCCGACAGCGGCGAGGCGCTGCGCAGGGCGGCGGCCGGCGCCCGTCGGGCCGTCGACGAGCTCGGCGGTCCGCGCTCCCTCGGCGTCGGGTGCCGGCTGGTGGTGCTCGACGCCGAGCCGCCGCTCGTCGCGAGCGAGGCCCGGCGCCTGGTGGGCCGGCCAGGCCACCAGGCCGGGCGGGTCGGCGCCGTCACCGGTGCCCGACGGTTCGTCTCCGACCTCGTGCGCCCCGGCATGGGCTACGGCGCCGTCCTCCGGCCGGCCGTCCCCGGCGCCACCTTGCGGACGGTGGACTACGCCCGGGCGGCGGCCCTCGACGGGGTGACGGTGGTCCACGAGGGCTCGTTCGTCGGCGTGGTCGCCGACGACCCTGGCGCCGCCCGCCGAGCTGTCGCCGCCGTCGACGCCCAGTGGGACGAGCCGCCCCCGGTCGACGGAGACCTGGCCACGTACCTGCGCACCCACCCGGCCGCCGACGAGGGGTGGGAGCGCCCCGTCGACGAGGCGACCGGGGACGTGGCCGGCGCCCTCGCCGCGGCCGCCGACACGATGACCGCCACCTACACCACCGCCTACCTGGCCCACGTGCCGCTCGAGACCAGGGCCGCCCTCGCCGAGTGGGACGGCGGCCGGGTCACCGTGTGGACCGGCACCCAGGTCCCCTTCGGCACGAGGAGCCGGGTGGCCGCCGCCACCGGGGTCGACGAGGGTGACGTCCGGGTGGTCGTCCCGCCGACCGGTGGCGCCTTCGGGGGCAAGCACGCGGGCGAGGTCGCCGCCGAGGCCGCGCTCCTCGCCCGGGCGGCGGCGCGGCCCGTCCGGGTCCACTGGAGCCGGGCCGAGGAGCTGGCGTGGGGGACCGTCCGCCCGATGGCCGTGGTCGACGTCGCCGCCGGGCTCGACGACGACGGCGAGCTCGCGGCCTGGGACATGCTCGACGTCAACGCCGGCGCGGCCGCGCTCGTGCCCCCCTACCGGACCGCCACCCGCCGGGTCCGCTACCAGCCGGCTCGTTCGCCGCTCCACCAAGGCTCGTACCGGGCGCTCGCCGCCAACGCCAACAACTTCGCCCGCGAGTCGGCGATCGACGAGCTGGCGCTGCGCCGCGGCGAGGACCCGCTGGCGTTCCGTCTGGCCCGCCTCGACGACGAGCGCTTGGTCGCCGTGCTCGGGTCGGCCGCCGAACGGTTCGGCTGGGGAGGCGCCGGGACGAGCACAGCTGCCGGCGGTCCGCCCGGCGGTCCGCTCGGCGGTCCGGCCGGCGGGGCGGGCGTGACCGAGGGGGACGGCGTGCGGACGGGGCGGGGCCTGGCCGTCGGCCTCGAGAAGGACGGCCGAGTGGCGACGTGCGCCGAGGTCCGGGTGGGCCCGGACGGCCGGGTGGCGGTCACCCGCGTCGTCACCGCCTACGACTGCGGCACGGTGGTCAACCCCGACACGGTGGTGAACCAGATCGAGGGGGCCACGGTGATGGCCCTCGGGGGTGCCCTGCTCGAAGCCCTTCCGGTCAGCGGTGGCCGGCTCGCCGAGGCGTCGCTCGCCTCGTACCCGCTGCCCCGCTTCGCCGACGTCCCCGAGGTCGAGGTCGTGCTGTGCGACCGTCCGGACCTGCCCTCGGCGGGCGCCGGCGAGACCCCGATGATCGCCGTGGCCCCGGCGCTCGCCAACGCGCTGGCCGACGCCACCGGACACCGCCTGCGCGACCTCCCTCTCACGCCGGGGCACCGCCTGCCCGCCTCCGCCCCGCTCGGCGACGGGTGAGCCGTGCGGGAGCTCCTCGCCGACCTCGACCGACTGCGGGCGGGGGGTCGGCCCGTGGCGCTCGCCCGTGTCGTCGCCGTCGAGGGATCGGCGCCCCGCGAGCTGGGTGCCGCGATGGCGGTCAACGGGGACGGCGAGGTGGCGGGCTCGGTGTCGGGCGGCTGCGTGGAGTCGGCGGTGGTGGCAGTGGCGCTCGAGGTGCTGGCCTCGGGGCGGCCGCGCCGGTGCTCCTTCGGCGGCGCGGACGACGAGACGTTCGACGTCGGGCTCGTGTGCGGGGGCGCGCTCGACGTCTTCGTGGAGCCGTTCCCCGGCCCGGGCACCGACGCCGTCGCCACCGAGCTCGACGACCAGCTACGTGCGGGCGGGCGGGCGGCCCTCGTGACCGTGGTCGGCGGGCCACCCGGCGACCACGGAGCGCTGGGTGCCTCGTTGCTCGTGGTCCCCGGTCGCCCGTCACCCGTCGGCACCCTCGGGACGACGGGGCTGGACCGCGCCGTCGAGCGCGTCGCCGGCGAGCAGCTCGCGGCGGGCACGTCGGCCGTCCGCGAGGTCGGGGCCGTCCCCGACAGCGGGCGGGAGGGCGCCACCGTGTTCGTCCACGTGCTCGTCGAACCGCCGCGCCTCGTCGTCGTCGGAGCCGGCGACGTCTCGATCGCCCTCGCCGCGGTGGCGAAGGTCCTCGGCTACGCCGTCACCGTCTGCGACCCGCGTGCGGTCTTCGCCAGCCCGGCTCGCTTCCCCGCCGTCGACCACCTCGCGGTGGAGTGGCCGGACCGCCACCTCGCCGCGATCGGGGCGACGCTCGGGCCTCGTGACGCGGTGTGCGTGCTCGCCCACGACCCGAAGTTCGAGGTGCCTGCCGTCGCCGCCGCCCTGCGCACCGAGGTCGGCTACGTCGGGGTGCTGGGCTCGCGTCGGACCGTCGCGGCCCGGCGGGCTCGCCTGCGCGACGCAGGCCTCGGCGACGACGCCCTCGACCGGGTGATGGAGCCGGTCGGCCTCGACATCGGGGCACGCACACCGGCCGAGACGGCGGTCGCCATCCTCGCCGAGATGGTCGCCGTGCGGACGGGGCACCGGTCCGGCATCTCCCTGCGCGACGGCACCGGGCCGATCCACGGTCGCAGCCCCACGTGACCGGGGACGTGGCCGGTGTGCTCCTCGCCGCCGGCCCGGGACGACGGTTCGGGGCGCCCAAGGCCCTCGCCGAGGTGGGTGGCCGTCTGCTCGTCGAGCGCGGTGCCACGACCCTCCTCGCGGGCGGCTGCCGGCCGGTCGTCGTCGTCCTCGGGGCGGCCGCCCGCACGGTGCGACGACGCGCCGCCCTCGGCGGGGCGACCGTCGCCGTCAACGACGCGTGGGGCGAAGGCCTGGGGAGCTCGCTGCGCCTCGGGCTCGCCGAGGCAGAGGCGGCTGGTGCCGCGGCGGCGCTGGTGCTGCCCGTCGACCAGCCGGTGGTGACGCCGGAGCTCGTCGCGAGGCTGGTCGGCGCCTGGCAGGCCGGCGCCCGTGCCGCCCGTGCGGCCTTCGGGGGGCAGGGACGGACCCCGGTCGTCCTCGACCGGACGCTCTGGCCTGCCGTGGCGGCCTCCGCCGCCGGCGACGTCGGCGCGCGAGGGCTCTTCGGCGCCCACCCTGAGCTCGTCACCCTCGTCGACTGCGACGACGTCGGGGCCGCCTGCGACGTCGACACCCTTGCCGACCTCGCGGCCGTCCGGGACCGCTACGGGGCCTGGCTGGGAGACAGCGGCCCGGAGGGGTGAGGGCCGTGGGCCCGGACCCGACCCGGGGCTCGGCAGCGGGCATCGGGGTCGCCCTTGTGCACCGGCGAGGTCACATTACAATGCCGTTACGGAATCGACCTGAGGGTGCTTCGGTCCGTCGGAGCCCGGCCCCTTGCGAGGTTCCTCCGAGGTGATGCCCGCCCGGTGCCCCGTGGCACCCGACGACCAGCGAGGAGCGACCCGGCCAATGCCACCCGAGGACCCCGAGGCAGCAACGACGTCCGTGCCGCCGCCGCCCGGTGGCGCTCGACGCGTGGCAAGCGCCGTCGCCGACGCCCGCCAGCGGGTCTCAACGCTGCTCGGGCTGCCGGCTCGCCCGGCGCTCCCCGTGCTCGGGCCGGTCGACGCCCACGACCGCCCTCCGCAGCCCGCCCCGCGTGGGCTCGTCCTCCGCCCCGCCCTCCTGGGCTTCGTCGCCCTCCTTGCCGTCGCAGTCGGTTCGTCGCTGCCGAGCTCGCCCTTCAAGCTCGAGATGCCCCACACGTGGTTCTTCGGGGTGCCGGCCCACGGCGGCGCCAGCCACTGGGGCGTCTACTTCTCGCTCGCCGCCGTCTACGGAGGCCTCCTGCTGCTGATGCGGGTGTGGTGGGGGATGACCCGCCTCTACGCCCGCTCACCCGGGGTGTCGACCTCCCAGCTGTGGTGGGTCTTCCTGCTCTGGGCGCTCCCCATGCTGGTCATCGCCCCGTTGTTCAGCCGCGACATCTTCTCGTACGCGGCCCAGGGCGAGATGGTCTCGCGCCACCTGAGCCCGTACCAGTACGGGCCCTTCGAGCTGGGCAACAACTCTTTCACGGCCCCGGTCGACCCGCTGTGGGGCAACGCGCCTGCGCCCTACGGCCCGCTCTTCCTCGAGATCGACGGGTTCTTCGCCCGCGTCACCGGCCACAACGAGCTGGCCACCGTCGTCCTGTTGCGCCTCCTCGCCTTCGCCGGGGTGGTCCTCATGGCCGCCTTCATCCCCCGGCTCGCCCGCCTCTACAACCGTGACGGGGCCGAGGTCTTCACGCTGGCCGTCCTCAACCCGGTCGTGATCCTCCACCTCATCGGCGGCGCCCACAACGACGCCCTCATGCTCGGGTTCCTCGTGGCCGGAATCACCCTGGCCAAGGAGGGCCGCCCGGTCGTCGGCCTCGTGCTCTGTGCGGTGGCGACCGCCGTCAAGGCGCCAGCCGCCGTGGGCGCCCTCTACGTGGGGTGGACGTGGCTCGGCCCCTACGTGCCCGTGCGCGACCGGATACGGCCCCTCGTCACCGCCGGGCTGATCGGCGGGGGCGTCATGGGCTTCTTCTCGATGACGAGCGGGCTCGGCTGGGGGTGGATCGGCAGCCTCCTGAGCCCCGGGGTGGTCCGCTCGTGGATGGCGCCGACCACGGCGGCCGCCTACCTGGCGACGGACGTCGCCCACCTCGTCGGCTTCGGCGTGCACATGGGGACGGTGCTGTCGGTCACCCGGTTCTTCGGCATGCTCGGCGGCGGCGTCCTCTGCCTGTGGCTGCTCGGCAACAGCGACCGGATCGGCTCGCTCCGTGCGCTCGGCATGACCCTGCTCGTCATCGTGCTGCTCGGACCGGTCGACCAGCCGTGGTACCTGACGTGGGGGCTCGTGGCCCTCGCCCCGGTGGCCCGCGGGCGGCTGCGCTCGGCGCTCATCGGCCTGTCGATGTTCTCGGCCTTCCTGTCGCTGCCGGGGGCCACGCAGCTCATCGGCAGCCTCGTCCACGGCGACCCGCTGTCCATCGTCCTGACGCTGCTGTGGCTCCTCGTGGTCTTGACCGTGCCGCTCTCCACCCTCGACCACGCGTCGACCCCGACGGGGCCCGTCGGCCCGCGCACGACGGGAGAGCTGTCGGGAGCCGCACTGGGCTGACCGCCGGCCGTCCGGTGCGGTCGAGCGACGAGGGCTCGTCCACGAGCGGCTCACGAGCGGCGGTTCCGGCGTCCGGGTCGCTGCGTTCCCGTGCCCGGGCCCGTGCCCGGGCGCAGCGGTCGCCGGTGCCCCGTGGTGGCTAGGGTGGATGCCCGTCGGACGCGGGTACCGGTGGGGGGTGCGATGGCGGCAACGGGGGGGAGCGTCGGCTGGCAGCGGGCACGCCGGGTCGCGCCGCACGTCCTCGGCATCGCCTGGGTGGTCGGCGCAGCCGTGGCGCTGCTCGCCCCCGCCCTCGCCCACGGGCGGGTCTTCGGCGCCTACGCCATGCTCGGGCACGACGGGCTGAGCTCGGTGCAGGGGACCTCGATGCGGGTCTTCGGCAACAAGGACCTGGTCGACTCGCTCATCCCCTGGGACGTCCTGGCCTGGCGCGACGTCCACGCCGGGCACCTGCCGCTGTGGAACCCCTTCGGCGGGCTCGGCCTGCCGCTCGCCTTCAACTGGCAGTCGGGCGTGTTCTCCCTGCCCGCCCTGGTCGGCTACGCCTTCCCGCTCCGCGACGTCCTTACGGTCCAGCTGGTGGTGGACCTCGTCGTCGCCGGCGTCGGCGGGTACGTGCTCGGCCGGGTCCTCGGGCTCGGGGCGCTCGGTGCCGCGACGATCGGCACGGTCCTCGAGCTGAGCGGGCCGGTGGCGGCGTGGCTGGGGTACCCGTTCCCGGCGGTCATCGGGGAGGCCGGGTGGATCCTCGCCTGTGGCCTGTTGCTCCTCGCGGGACGCCGGCGCCGGCTCGCCTTCGTCGGCCTGGCCGTGAGCACGGCGTTCGCCTTCCTCGGCGGCCAGCCCGAAGGTGCCACCGTCCTGTTCCTGGCCGTCGTCCTCTTCTTCGTCGTCGTTCTGGCGAGCCGGACCCGGTGGCTCCGGGGCGAGGGCCCGGTCCTCCGCCCGGCCGCCTGGCTGGCGGGCGGGCTCGCCGCCGGGGCGGGGCTCGCCGCCCCGCTGGTCCTCCCCGGGCTCCAGACGACCTCCCAGTCGGTCCGGACCGGCGCCCTCGGGACGCACGCCCTCTCGCTGCACTACCTGGCGTACGTCGTCTTCCAGGGGTACGACGGACTGCCCGAGCGGGGGAACCTCGGCTTCGGGCTCTCGTGGCTCTTCTACTCGGAGTCGGCCGCCTACGTCGGGCTCGGTGTCGTGGTCCTCGCCGCCTTCGCCCTCGTCGCCCGGCGTCGGCGGCCCGAGGTGTGGGCGCTCGGCGCCGTGGTGGTCGCCTGCCTCGCCGTCCTCTTCGTGGAGCCGGTGACGGCACTGGCGGAGGCGGTTCCCTTCGCCGGCAAGGTCGACTGGTTGCGCGCCTTCATGCCGCTCGCCTTCGCCCTCGCGGTGCTCGCCGGCGTCGGTGTCGACGCCGTCGTGCGCGCCGCCGACCTGCGCCGGACCGCCCGAGGGCTGGGGCTCGCCGTGGCCGTGGGCGCGGTCGTCCTCGGCCTCCTCTTCTGGGCCAGCCAGGGACACCTGCCCACCGAGCCGCTCACCACCGAGCCCATGAGCCACGTCGTGCGCGACCAGGCCTTCGTGTGGCCGGCAGTCCTCGTCGGGGTGGGGCTGGCCGCCGTCGTCGTCCTCGTGGTCGGGGGACGGGCGGGACCGGGCCGTCGAGCCCGCCTGGCGGCGACGGCCGCCGGCGTCGTCCTCCTCGGCGGGCAGACGGCGTTCCTCCTCGCCTCGGGTGCGCCGCTCGTGCAGTCGAGCGCCCAGGGCTACCGGACGAGCCCGTCGATCGCCCGGCTCCAAGCCGTGGTGGGCCAGGCCAGGGTCGGCTTCGGCGAGCCGACTTGCCACCTCGGGTTCACCCCCAACGTCCAGGACGTCTACGGGGTGCATGAGCTCGCCGTCTACGACCCGATCATGCCGACGAGCTACTTCGCCGAGTGGGGCCTGTCGGCCGGCAACCCCGGCGGGATCGCGGCGGCCAACTTCTTCTGTCCGGCCGTCACCTCGGCGGCGCAGGCCCGGCGTTTCGGCATCGGCTACCTCCTCGAGCCGACGGGCACGGCCGGTCCCCCTGGCACGGTGCTCGTCGCTCGACTGTCGGGCGAGACCCTCTGGCGGGTCCCGGGGGCCGGGGTCGCCACGCTGGCACCGGGCTCCGGGCCGGGCGGGCCGGGCACGCCGGTGGCCGTCCGACAGCCGTCACCGTCACGGTGGAGGCTCACCGTCGACGCGGCGGGGCCCTCGGTCCTCCGCCTCCACCTGACCGACGTCGCCGGGATGCGCGCCACCCTCGACGGGCGACCGCTCGCCCTCCACCGCTACGACCGCATGATGCTCGAGGCCGACGTGCCCGCCGGTCGCCACGTGGTCGTGGTGTGGTACTGGCCGCAGCTCTTCACCGACGGACTCGTCCTCGCCGTCGTGGCCGCCCTCGCCGTCGTGGCCGTCGTCGTCGTCCCGGAGGTGCGCCGGCGACGCCGGCCGGTCGGCGACCCCACCGGCGCCGCGTCGGCTGGGCGGCCCGGAGGCGGCTCGGGCGACGGCGAGGCGCCGACCGCCGCGCCCGAGGTCGTGCCGGCGGGGGTCGTGCCGGCGGGGGTCGGGCCGGCGGGGGTCGGGCCGGCGGGGGTCGGGCCGGCGGGGGCCGGGCCGGCGGGGGCCGGACCATCCCGCCCCGGTGGCGAGACCGAGCCACCCGGAGGCGGGGCCGCCTCGGTCAGGTGAGCCACCCGGTCGGTCCGCCCGGAGGCGCCGGACGCCCACGGCGCTCGCGCCGGCGCACCCGCCGGAGGCGTCAGAGCATCCGCTGGAGCACGTGGACGTCGAGCCAACGCCCGAACTTGCGACCGATCTCTCGCTCGACGCCTGCAGGCTCGAACCCGCACGCCCGGTGGAGGCCGATGGACGCCTCGTTGTCGCCGGCGACCCGGGCGACCATCGTGTGGAAGCCGTGGCTGGTCGCCAGCCGGACGAGCTCCTCGAGGATGGCCCGGCCGGCTCCCGCTCCACGGTGGGCACGGTCGACGTAGACGGAGTCCTCGACCGTCGTTGCGTAGGCGGGCCGGTGGCGGTAGGGCGAGAGCGAGCCGAAGCCGGCAACGGCGCCCCCCGAGGCGACGGCGACGACCGCCGGGTGGACACCGTCGTGGCTGGCGATCCACTCCTCCTGCTCCTCGAGGGAGCGGGGCACGAGGTCGAAGGTCGCCGTCGACCCCACGACCTCGGCGTTGTAGATGGCCCGGATCGCCTCGGCGTCCGCCGCCGTGGCGAGTCGGAGGTGCATGGTGGGATGGTAGCGACCGCCGGGCACCGGCCTGGTGCTGGCCCGGGCCGGTCAGGTCGTGCCTCGGGCCTGCTCGGAGGCCACGGGGGCGCCGGAGGGGCCTTTTCGCCCCGGCATGGGCGCGGCTATGATGGCCTGTCGCTGCTCGGTCGAGCCGCGTCGCCCCCTTAGCTCAGTCGGCAGAGCACAGCCATGGTAAGGCTGGTGTCGTCGGTTCGATTCCGACAGGGGGCTCGCCCTGGCGGCGTAGCTCAGTTGGTCAGAGCACACGGCTCATAATCGTGGGGTCGCCGGTTCGAGTCCGGCCGCCGCTACTTGGAGGTCCGCCCGGGTCGACCCGGGCGGCGTGACGTCGGGGACGCGCCGCTGGCGCGTGCAGGACCGGCCCCTGGGGGCCGGAGGAGGAGCGACGGGCCGGGCCGACCGGCCGGCTCGGCGCCGGGAAGGAGCGACCGTGGCGAAGAACGAGAAGCGGGTCCAGGTGACCCTGGCCTGTGAGGTGTGCAAGCGGCGGAACTACATCACCACGAAGAACAAGCTCAACGACCGCGAGCGGATCGAGATGCGCAAGTTCTGCCGGTGGGACCGCCAGCACACCCTGCACAAGGAGACCCGCTGACCGACGGTCCCGGTGGGCTCGGTGCCGGGGCAGCCGGCGGGCGCGTCGGACGGTGCCGGGAACCGGTGGTAGCCTCGCGCTCCGCCCACGTGGCGGGGCCTCTTCCGGCTCCCGCCCACCGAGGGCAGTAGCTCAACTGGTAGAGCACCGGTCTCCAAAACCGGCGGTTGGGGGTTCGAGTCCCTCCTGCCCTGCTCGCCGCCGGGAGGTCGGAGACCGAGGCGTGTCGTCCGCCGGGCGCAGCGGCGTCGGCCGGAGCCGACCGACCCGAGCGCACCGGTGGTGCTGCGGGAGCGTGGCGGGTGGCAGCGAGCAGGGACGGCGGCAGGGAAAGCGAAGCGACAGAGGGCACGACGTGAACCGAGAGACCAAGCGCATGCTGCAGCGCCAGGGGCACGACGTCGAGGGGACGGCGCCTCCGCGGCGGACGGCCCAGCCCCCCCGGCGCCCGCCGCGGCGCGAGCCGTTCCGCGTGGGCCAGTTCGTGCGCGAGGTACGATCCGAATTGCGCCAGGTGGCGTGGCCCAACCGTGCCGAGGTGGTCAACTACACGACGGTCACGTTCGCCACCCTGGTCGCCCTCATCATCTTGATCTTCCTCCTCAACTACGCCTTCTCGAAGGGCGTCTTCTGGCTGTTCACGACGTGATCGGTGTGACTGTGACCCCAAGCGAAGCTGAGACACCAGCGAGCGGTTCCCCACCGGGAGGCGCGGCCCCCGGAGCGGAGGAGCGCGCCGAAGCGCCGGTCCCCGACGCCAGTGACCCGGCCGCGCCCACCGACGCCGCTCCCGTCCCTGCGCAGGTCGTCGACGACCTCGACGACCCTGCCGAGGGAGGCGCTGCCCTCGGCGAGCTCGACGGCGAGGACGGCGAGGACGGCGAGGACGGCGAGGACGGCGAGGACGGCGAGGACGGCGAGGTCCGCCCGACGACGGTCAGTCCCTACGACAAGCCGGGCCGGTGGTACGTCGTGCACACGTACGCCGGCTACGAGAACAAGGTGAAGTCCAACCTCTACAGCCGTTCGGCGTCGATGAACATGGAGGACCGGATCTACGAGGTCGAGATCCCCATGGAGGACGTCGTCGAGTTCAAGAACGGCAAGAAGGTCGTCGTCCAGAAGAAGGTCTTCCCCGGGTACCTCCTGTGCCGCTGCGAGCTGGACGACGACAGCTGGTCGGTCATCCGGAACACGCCCGGCGTCACCGGCTTCGTCGGCCCGGGCACCAAGCCGACCCCCCTGTCGCGCCGTGAGGTCGAGTCCATCCTGCAGGTCAAGATCGAGGGCGCCGAGGCACCGGCCAAGCGCACCCGGCCGCGCCTCGAGCACGAGGTCGGCGAGACGGTCCGGGTGAAGGAAGGACCCTTCGCCGACTTCTCGGGCCAGATCGCGGAGATCAACGAAGACCAGCTCAAGCTCAAGGTCCTGGTGAACATCTTCGGGCGAGAGACGCCGGTCGAGCTCGAGTTCAGCCAGGTGGCAAAGTTGTAGGCCGGGTCCCCCGGTCCCGATCACGACGACGAGGAGCACCTCCGATGGCCCCGAAGAAGCGCGTGCTTGCGATGGTGAAGATCCAGCTCCCGGCGGGGGGCGCGACACCCGCGCCCCCGGTCGGCACCGCGCTCGGTCCCCACGGGGTCCAGACGATGGAGTTCTGCAAGCAGTACAACGCGGCGACGGAGTCTCAGCGCGGCTCGGTCGTCCCCGTCGAGATCACGATCTACGAGGACCGGACGTTCTCCTTCGTCCTGAAGACGCCGCCGACCCCGGTGCTGCTCCGCCAGGCCGCCGGCCTCGAGAAGGGCGCGGCCACCGCCGGGCGCACGCAGGTGGCCTCGGTCACTGACGCCCAGCTGGCGGAGATCGCAACCGTAAAGTTGCCCGACCTGAACACCACCGACCTCGAGGCGGCCAAGCGCCAGGTGGCCGGCACCGCCCGTTCGATGGGGATCGCCGTCGTCGGCTGAGCCGACGCCGACCAGACCCGCTCCCCACGCTGACCGACACGGAGAGAAGCGCATGTCCAGGGGTAAGAAGTACCGCTCGAGCTCGGCCCAGTACGACCGGCAGCAGCACTACACGCCGGCCGAGGCGCTCGACCTCGTCCAGGCGACGGCCAAGGCCTCCTTCGACGAGACGATCGAGCTGGCCGTCCGCCTCGGCGTCGACCCTCGCAAGGCCGACCAGATCGTCCGCGGCACGCTCTCGCTGCCGGCGGGCACGGGCAAGACGGCCCGGGTGGCCGTCTTCGCCGCCGGCGAGAAGGCGGCCGAGGCGCGGGCCGCCGGGGCCGACGTGGTCGGCGCCGACGACCTGGTGGCCCGGGTCGCCAACGAGGGCTTCCTCGAGTTCGACGTGGCCATCGCCACGCCCGACCTGATGGCGCACGTCGGGGCGCTCGGCCGGGTGCTCGGGCCCCGGGGGCTCATGCCCAACCCGAAGACGGGCACGGTCACCGAAGACGTCGCCCGAGCGGTCACGGAGTTCAAGGGTGGCCGGGTCGAGTACCGCACGGACAAGGTGGGCAACGTCCACCTGGGCATCGGCAAGGCCTCGTTCGACCGGGCCCAGCTGATGGCCAACTTCCGGGCGGTCATGGACGAGCTCCACCGGGCGAAGCCGGCCTCGGCCAAGGGGCGCTACGTTCGAGCGGTCACGGTGTCCTCGACGATGGGCCCAGGGGTCCACGTCGACCCGGCGGCCGCCCGTCTGGCCGCCGAGGAGGACGTGCCCGTCGGGGCCTGAGGGCCGTCCGGGCCCGCGCCAGTCCCTTCGGCCCGCTCGAGCCGGCCCGCGGTCACGCGCTAGCATCGCCGCCGACACCAGAAGATCGAACCGCCGTAGACCTCCGGTGCACCGCCCAGGCGGTGCCGAAGGGACCAGCTGGTCCGCCCGACGAGGCAGCGTTCGCACGGATCCCCCCGGGGGGGTCCCGCGTCCGTCCGCCGTCGGCCGTCTGCGGCCCGTTGACCGGGCCCCGTGCCCGGCGGAGGGACCATGGACAATCCGAGGCCCGAGAAGGTCGCCGTCGTCGACGAGGTGCGCGAGCGCCTCGCCGACGCGGACGGGGCCCTGCTCACCGAGTACCGAGGCCTGACGGTCACCGAGCTGGCCCAGCTCCGCCAGGCGCTTGCCGCCGCGGGCGGCGACTACAAGGTCTACAAGAACACCCTGGTGCGCCTGGCCGTCGCCGGCGGGCCCCAGGAGGGCCTGTTCGAGCTGCTCACCGGTCCCACCGCCATCGCCTTCGTGCACGGGGACGTGAGCGCGGTCGCCAAGGCCCTGCGCGACTTCTCGAGGGGCAACCCCCACCTCGTCGTGAAGGGCGGGATGGTGGGCACCGGGGCTCTGTCGGCCCAGGACGTCACCGCGCTGGCCGACCTCCCCTCGCGTGACGTGCTGCTGGCCCAGCTGGCCGGTGCCCTGGCGGCGCCGCTCCGCCAGCTGGCCGGGCTGTTCGAGGCCCTGCCCCGCAACCTCGCCTACGGGTTGTCGGCCCTCGTCGAGCAGGCCGGCGGCGCCCCCGAGGCCGCCCCCGTCGCGGAGGCCGGCGCTGCCGAGGAGGCGGGCGCCCCCGAGGCCGCCCCCGTCGCGGAGGCGGGCGCCCCCGAGGCCGAGGCCGCCCCCGTCGCGGAGGCCGCCCCCGGCGCGGAGGCCGGCGCTGCCGAGGAGGCCGGCGCAGCCAAGGCCGAGGCCGCCCCCCCCGAC
>CAZSYT010000016.1:35100-50603 GCA_964610905.1 uncultured Acidimicrobiaceae bacterium | reverse complement strand
TGCGGGGTCGGCCCGGGGTGCGGGGTCGGCCCGGGGTGCGGGGTCGGCCCGGGGTGCGGGGTCGGCCCGGGGTGCGGGGTCGGCCCGGGGTCGAGGCGCCGAGCGCTCGGGGCTCGGAGGCGACCAGGTCGAGGGCCGCCAGGCCGTGCGCGAGCTGCTGGCCGCGGGCGCCCGTGCCGTTCGGGTCGTCTACCTGGCCGAGGGGATGGAGCCCTCGCCCGTCCTCGACGACATCGAGACGCTGGCCCGCCGGCGCAAGGTGCGCCTCGAGGTCGTCCCCCGCCGCCGGCTCGACGGCCTCGCCCGGACCGACGGTCCCCAGGGGGTGGTCGCCCGGGCGGCACCGGTCGAGGAGGTGCCGCTCGACGACCTCTGCGGTCCGACGCCCCGCGGCGAGGTGCCCTTCCTGCTCGTCCTCGACGGCGTGACCGACCCTGCCAACCTGGGCGCGGTGCTGCGCAGCGCCGAGTGCGCGGGCGTCACGGGCGTCGTCCTGCCACGACACCGGGCCGTCCACCTGACCCCGACGGTGGCCAAGGTGGCCGCCGGGGCCGTCGAGCACCTCCCCATGGCCGTCGTCCCCGGTGTGCCTGCAGTCCTGCGGCGCCTCACCGCCCTCGGGGTGTGGTCGGTGGGCCTCGACCAGGGAGCGCCCCGCTCGATCTACGACGTGACCGTGGGGGACGAGCCGGTGGCCCTCGTCCTCGGCTCCGAGGGCTCCGGGCTCGCCGCGCTGACCCGGGCGCGCTGCGACGAGCTCGCCTCCATCCCCCAGTACGGGGCGCTGGAGTCGCTCAACGTGGCCACCGCCGGGGCCATCGCCTGCTTCGAGCTGGCGCGGGTGCGCTCCGCCGGGGGGCGCTCGACGGCGTGACGGACCCCGAGCGCCCACCCGCCGAGGAGGGCGCACCGCAGGGGGCGATCCCGTCGGGACGACGGCGAGGGCCGGGCGTCCGCAAGTCGCGGGGTCGACCGAGGCTGCTCGTTGCTCGCTCCACCACCCGGGTCTAGCGTTCCGCTCGCGGTCGATCGCGTGATCGGAGGCGGGCAGTGGAACCTCGGCACGAGCGGACCCATGCGACGTCCCCATCTGCGCGCGGCGGCACCCGAGCGGGGCTCGGGCGGCGACCCTGGCGGGTGGTCCGTCTGGCTTCGGCGGTGGTCGTGGCCGTCGCCGTGTGCGGGGCTGCCGTCCAGGCGGCGTCGAGCCCGCCGGCTGCCGCGGCGACGGTCGCCGACGGCTGCACGATCGTCGCCAACCCGACGCCGACGGACCACACCAGCTGTCCCGGCACCCACTTGGAGGGCGCCGGCCTGAACGGTCTCGACCTCGCGTACGCGGACCTGGCAGGGGCGTACCTGGCGGCGTGCACGACGACCTTCTCCGGGTCCTCGTGCTCGACCGCCACGTTCGCCGACAGTGACCTCGAGGACGCGGACCTCGCCCACGCCACGCTGTCCGGTTGTGGGGGCAGCTGCGGTGCGGTGGCGTTCACGGGTGCCAACCTGGCCGGTGCCGACGTGACGGGCACCAGCTTGGTGCCGGCGGACGCGTCCGCCACGTCGACCGCGACGAGCGGCACCGTGGTGACGTGGTCGACTCCGCCGGCGGTGAGCGGTGCGACGCCGGGCACGTGCACGCCTGGGTCGGGGTCCCACTTCTCCCTGGGGGTCACCGTCGTCACGTGCGCCGTCACGGACGACCACGGCGGGCAGGCCCACGGGACCTTCACGGTGACGGTCGACGTCTTGCCGTCGGTCGAGCTGCTCACCCCGGCGCAAGGGGCGGTCCTGTCGTCCGGCGCCTGGCTCGACGCCGGTGCGTCGTCGGTGGTCGGCGTCCAGTCGATCGAGTTCCTCGTGAACGCCGTCGGGAGCTCGCCGGTCGACCTCGCCGAGGGGGTCCCCACGCTCGACGGCTGGGTCTCCGCCTTCGACACGGCCGCCACCCGCGGCGTCGTGAACGGCGTCAACCAGCCCATGTTCGCGAACGGCACGTACCAGCTCCGTGCCCAGGTCACCGACGTCCTCGGTGCGGTGGTGTGGAGCGCCCCGGTGACCGTGACGATCGACAACCGCCCGCTGTCGACGACGGTGCTCGTGCCGGGCCCGGGTGCGGTGCTCCGCACAGGATCCGTGCTCGACGCGGCGGCGACGAGCGTCATCGACGTGAGCTCGGTGCGCTTCGAGCTCTCGGGGGGGCCGTCGACCGGCGCCGTGACGATCGGCACCGCCGGACTGACCGTCTTCGGGTGGATCGCCACCGCCGACCTTTCCGGTGTGCCCCCCGGTTCGTACGAGCTCACGAGCTTCGCCCAGGACGACCTGGGCAGCACCGCCACCAGCCCGCCGATCCCGGTCACCGTCGGCGGGCCCGGCAGCACCTGACGGCGACGGGACCCAGGTCCCCCTCCGCCCGCCCGAGCGACCCCTGCGGGGAATTCTGCGAGGACGCCCGCCCGTCGGCCAAGATGGCGGTGTGGGGGAGGAGGACGCAGGGGAGGTGCGGTCCGCGGGCTCGGCCGGCGCCGCGGCAGCGGGGACGCCTGACGCGCCGGACGGGACCGGCGGGCGGGGTCCGGTGACCGGCGGGCCGTGGAGCCTCGCCGCCGACAGCCCCCTGCTCGGCCTCGACGACGGTCGCGGCCGAGCCACTTTCGCCATCGAGCGCGCCGATCCCCTTCCGGCCGACCCGGTGGTCGGGTTGCTCGCCGGGGCGGCCGAGCGCGACATCACCCCACCGCCGGGCATGCCGAAGGCCGGGTACTCGTCGAACGCCAACGACGGCAACGGCTTCCGGACGAGGCTGCGAGCCCGCGCGCTGTACCTGGCGGCCGGTGGGACCGCCCAGCTCGTCCTCCAGTGCGACCTGCTGGGCGGCTCGGCCGTCCTCCACCATCTCGTCGCCCGAGCGCTCGCAGAGCGCACCGACGTGCCTCTCGAGGGCCTCCTCGTCGGGGCCACCCACACCCACGCCGGCCCCGGCCAGTTCCTCGGCACCGACTTCTACAACCGCTTCGCCTCCAACCGGCCCGGCTTCGACCCGGCATGGGCCCACTTCCTGGCCGTCCAGCTGGCCGACGCCGCCGTCGAGGCGTTCGACCATCGCCAGCCGGCCAAGGCCGCGTGGGGCAGCACCGAGGTGTGGGGCTATACCCGCAACCGCTCGCTCGCTCCCCACGTGGCCAACGCCTCGGTCGCCGACAAGCGGACCGCGCCCCAGCGGGTCTTCGTGGAGGTCGATCCCCGGCTCCACCTGCTCCGGGTGGACGCAGCTTCGGGGGACGGCCCGATCGCCGCCCTCGTCCTCTTCTCGGTGCACGGCACCGGGGTCTCGATGGCGTCGCGCGAGTACAACGCCGACCTGTGGGCGTACCTCACGACCAGCCTCGCCGACCGGGTGGCGCGCTCGACGGGGGTGCGCCCGGTCGTCGGCGCCCTCGAGGCGACCCACGCGGACGTCGCACCCGCCGTCCGCCCGGGTGCCGCCGGCTACCTCGAGGCTCGCCGTATCGGGACGGGTATCGCCGAGGTGGCCGCCGCCCTCTTCGACGACCTCGAGCCCCGGCTCACCGGGGCCGTCACCCTCGCCTCGGCGCTGGCCGAGGTCGACGTTGCCGGTGCCTCGGTCGAGGGGGTCCCACTGCCGGCCCGGCCGGCAGTGGGCGCCGCCCTGGTGGCCGGCGCCTACGAGAACACCACGCCGGTCGTCCACCGCATCCCGCCGTTCCGTGCCGGGTCGGGGAAGCGGAGGCCCCGCGGTCCACAGGGCACCAAGTGGGTGCTGGGCTCGCGGTGGCTCCAACCACTGGTGCTGCCGCCCCGGGTCTTCCCGCGCCTCCTGCCGCTGCAGGTGCTGCGGATCGGCCCGGTCGCCGTGGTGGGGATCCCCTTCGAGGTGACGGTGGAGGCCGGCCGCCGCATCGGTGCGTCGGTCCGCCGCGAGCTCGAGCAGGTCGGGGTCGGGGACGCCGTCGTGTCGTCGGTGGCCAACGAGTACTCGGGGTACGTCACGACGCCCGAGGAGTACGCGCTCCAGTACTACGAGGGCGGGCACACGCTCTACGGGCCCGCCACGCTGGCGTTCCTCGAGGGGAACGCCCGGGCGCTGGCCCGGGCCCTGCGCGACGGCACGACGCCTCCGCTCCGCCCGGCTCGGTCGTTCTCCCTCGCCGTGCGCCGCTACCTGGCATGGCCGACCGGCGAGACGGCGCCGCGACGGTGGTGCGGCCCCGGTCGGTTCGTCCCCCCGTCGGTCACCGAGGACGGCTTCTGGGAGCTCACCTTCGTCGACCGGGCCCCCGGCGACCTCGTGTGGCACGAGCCGCTCGTTGCGGTCGAGTCCCAAGACGGCCACGGCCCGTGGGTGCCCGCCACCCACCGAGGGTCGGCGGTCGACGACGCCCACGCCGACATCGAGGTGACGACCACAGGGCTCACCGGGTCCGGTTCCCGGTACCGGGTGCGCTGGTTCTCCCCCGACCTGCGCGCCGGGCGGCGCCACCGCGTGGTGGTCGTGGCCCGTTCCCCCGAGGGGCCGCTCGAGCCGGTCGTCTCGGACCCGTTCGACTGAGCACGAGCGGTGGAATGTGCTTCGAGGGGGACTGCAGGACGATCCCGCGCCTCGCCGGGGGTGCGCGAGCCCGCGTGCCGGGACCTCGTTCCACCTCTCCTGTGTTCCCGCCGTGGTGCGTGATCGGAGATCGATATCGACAACCGATATCCATCTCCACTGCGAACTGCAGCCGCTCCCGTCCACGTACCGCCGGCCGGTCGCCGGCACCTCCGGGCACCCCCCGGGCGGCACCCCCGCCTCAGCCCGCCCGACGACCCCGACGACCCCGACACCGAGCCCCCCGGTTCGTCGCCCGACGGCCGGCTCGTCACCGCCGTCGTCAGGCACTCCTCCGGCACCGAGACGCCCCGAGGTGGCTGCTGGTCCCCGTCGAGCGGCGACGACCACGGTGCGACGTGGAGGTGCCGCCCGGTGAGTGCTCGACCCGGGGCCTACGACCCGGGGCCTACGACCCGGGGCCTACGACCCGGTCACCTCGACGCCGCGCCAGAAGGCGATGCGGCCTGTGACCTGCGCGGCCGCCTCCTTGGGCTCGGGGTAGAACCATGCGGCATCGACGTTGCGCTCGCCGTCGACCACCACCGAGTGGTAGCTGGCCACGCCCTTCCACGGGCACGTCGTCTGGGTGTCGCTCGGCTCGAGGAAGTCCGCACGGACGTCCTCGAGCGGGAAGTAGTGGTTGCCCTCGACGACGACGGTCCGGTCGCTCTCGGCCAGCACCGTGCCGTTCCAGCTCGCTCGTACGGTCATGGCCATCACAACGCCGGCCGCTGCCGGGTACTTCCCGGGCGGCCGTGGTGCTCCGGTCTCGTGCGGCTCGGTGCGCACTGGCCTAGGTTGGGTACGCCCGAAGGGACGTGGGACACCTTCCTCGAGTGGCGACTGGGAGGTGAGACAACGTGACGGGAAGGACCACGTCGACGGGACGGAGGTCGTGGGGGTCGGCAGGCGTCCTGGTCGCCGTCGCCCTCCTCGCCGCGGCGTGCAGCAGCGGTGAGAGGACGGCGGGCGTGAAGCCATCGCGGACCACGGTCACGACGGCACCCACGGTCACGACGGCACCCACGGTCACGACGGCACCGCCCACGTCGTCACCGGGCGCGACGACGACCGCCGACCTCCCGGTGGTCGCCTGCCCCACCAGGTTCGTCGTCTCCACCGCGGCCGTGCCGCTGCCGCACTCGGAGGCGTTGACGGTGCCGGCCGCGCAGGCGTCGCAGCTCGCCGTCTACGCGGACACGGCCGACCTCACCCGCCTGCTCGGCCCGAAGGGCTGGACGTGCGTCGCGAGCTACGCCGCCGACGGGAGCGGAGGCGTCGCCCTCTACGCTCCCGGCGAGACGGTGCCGGCGGACGATCCCGCAGCGCGGACGGGGCCGCTCGAGCCGCCGTCGGCGGACGAGGCGGTCACCGTGACGGAGACGGGCGGGAGCCAGGTGCAGGCGGCGGCGACCGCGTGCCCGTACTTCGCCTCGGCGGCGGCCGCCACCCGGCGCGACCTCGAAAAGGGGTGCGCACCGCCGCCCCGTGGCGAGACGGTGGAGCACCTCAGCTCGACGGTGACGCTGTTCGAGGACCCGCCCGGCGTGGCCGGAGGGGGCGTCCCGTCCGGCGGCCCGTACCCGGCCAACGGCGTCGTGACGTACACGCCCGCCTCGTCGGCCCCCTACACCCACGTGGCGACGTGCACGCTGCCTCCAGCCGAGCACGCCGTCTGCACGACCGTGCTCGACGACGTCGTCTCCCGCTACGGTCACTAGCCCTCTGTGGCGTCCACCGAGCTCCCGCGGCGTGCGGGGGTGCACCGGGGCCCGCGTTGGCACCGACGAGGCAGTCCGGCCTGCAGGTGCAGACGTCCCGGCGACGGTACGCTGCGTCGTGGCCGGACGACGACGCGGCAGGCGGTGGCGGGCGGTAGTGCGGGTTCGGCGGAGCGCAGCGGCCGCGGTCGCCCGGGCGGGAACCGTCGTCCTCGTGGCTGCGGTGCTCGCCTCGTGCGGAGGTTCCCAGCCCTCGGCGGCGCACGGCAACGCGCAGGGCACGCTCCCGTTCGACCCACCGCCGCCACCCGTCGCCTGGCACGCCTGTGCAGGGTCGTCGGGGGAGCGGTGCGGGACGGTCGCCGTGCCCATCGACTACGCGCATCCCCGCGGGCCCCAGCTCCACCTGGCTCTGGCCGAGCACCCGGCGACGGACCCCGGCCAGCGGGTGGGCGCGCTGGTCTTCAACCCCGGCGGTCCGGGGGAGAGCGGGGTGCAGCTCCTCCCCGTGGTCGCGGCGCTCCTGCCCCCCGAGGTCGTGGCCCGCTTCGACATCGTCGGCTTCGACGAGCGCGGCACCGGCCAGAGCGGAGCGGTGGACTGCGGGCCCTCCCCCGCCCAGGCGGCGAGCGCGCTCTCCCTGCCACCGGCACCCGGCGACCCGCTGCCGGCCGCCGCCGTCTACCGGACCTTCGAGGCGGCGTGCACGGCGAGCCACCCCGGCGTGCTCTCCTCGATCGACACGACCAACGCGGCCCGCGACCTCGACCGCATCCGCGAGGCGCTCGGCGAGCGCCGCCTCACCTTCCTCGGCCTCTCCTACGGCACGTTGCTCGGTGCCGCCTATGCAGCGCTCTTCCCCCACCACGTCCGGGCCATGGTGCTCGACGGTGCCGTCGTGCCTGGCCAGTCGCTGGCCTCGGAGGCCCGGGCAGAGGCTCCGGCGCTCGAGGCGTCCCTGCAGCACTTCTTCACGACGTGCGCCGCGGACCCGTCGTGCCCGGCCGGCCCTGACCCGGCGGCCACCTACGCGGCCGTCCACGCCGCCCTGGCCACCCACCCGCTGCCGGCGCCGGGCAACGGCGACACCGTGCCGGTGACGGTGGGCGACCTCGACAGCGCCACGCTCTACTACCTGAGCGTGCCGGCGTTCGCCTCGTCGTACCCGTCGGCTCTGGTGGCCGCCGAGCACGGCAACGGCGGGCCACTGCGCGCCCTCTCGGTCGGGTTCTGGGAGGACCTGAACGGAGCGTCGCTGGTCGGCCCGCAGTGGGCGTACCTGTGCCAGGACGCAGCCGACCACCCCGGACCCCGGGCCGCCGGCGCCCTCGCCACCTCCCTGCACCGGCGCTACCCGTTGCTCGGGGCCTTCTCGGTGACGGTCAACCTGGCCGGGTGCACCTCGTGGCCGCGACCGACCCAGCCCGTCACGGCCAGCCGGGCCGCCGGGGCACCGCCCATCGTGGTCGTCGGCAACGAGGGAGACCCCAACACGCCCTTCTCGGCGGCGGTGGCGCTCTCGCACCAGCTGGCGAGCGGGGTGCTCGTGGAGTGGGAGGGGTACGGCCACACCTGGCTCCTCAACGGGTCGACCGACGGCTGCATGCGGACCCTGGTCACCAGCTACCTGGTGTCGCTACGGCCACCGGTGAACGGAACGCGGTGCCCCTGACCGTCGCACGGCGGGTGCGCCCCGCGCGCCGCCCCGTGCGCCCCGTGGTCGTCGTGGGTCCCGGCGTGGCCGAGGAGCGAGCCCGGCCCGTCCGGGCTCAGCAGTAGGGGCGGCTCAGCGTGAGCAGGAAGGCACCGTCGTCGGCCAGCCACTGCTCCTCGAGCACGAAGCCGCACGATGCCAGCTCGGCGGCCAGGCCGTCGACGGTGAACTTGGTGCTGATCTCGGTCAGCAGCTCCTCGCCCTCGGCGAAGGCGACCTCGAGGCCGAGGTCCGCGACGCGGACCCGCTGGGGCCGCCTGGACCGCAGCCACATCTCGATGCGCTGGTCGTCCTCGTTCCACCGGGCGGAGTGGGAGAAGGCCCCCGGCACGAAGTCAGCCCCCAGCTCGCGGTTCAAGACGTGGAGCACGTTGCGGTTGAACTCGGCGGTCACTCCTGCTGCGTCGTCGTAGGCGGCGATCAGGGTCCCGCGGTCCTTCACCAGGTCGGTGCCGAGCAAGAGGCGGTCGCCGGGGTCCATCACGCAGTCGAGGTCGGCGAGGAACCGGCGCCGCTGCCCAGGGTCGAGGTTGCCGATCGTCCCGCCGAGGAAGGCGAAGAGCCGCCGCCCCCCGCCGGGGATGCGCCCGAGGTGGCGGTGGAAGTCGCCGGCCACGGCGTGGACGCGCAGGCCCGGGTAGTCGTCGGCCAGCTCGGCGGCGGCCCGCTCGATGGTGGTGGCGCTCACGTCGAAGGGGACGTAGCGCTCCAGGCGGCCGGTCGCCGCCATGGCGTCGAGGAGGACCCTCGTCTTCTCGCAGGTGCCCGCCCCGAGCTCGACGAGGGTGTCGGCGGCGGCGAGCTCGGCCATCTCCTTGGCCGACACCTCGAGGATGCCGCGCTCGGCGCGGGTGGGGTAGTACTCGGGCAGGCGGGTGATGGCGTCGAAGAGACGGCTGCCCCGGTCGTCGTAGAAGTAGACGGGGGGAAGGCACTTGGGCGTGGCGGTGAGCCCTTCACGCACGTCGCGCTCCATGACGGCGCGCAGGTCGGCGGCGGTCACGTGGACGTCGAGCACCGGAGGGACCACCTCGCCGCGGGGGGGTGCCACCGCTCAGCTGCCCCGTGCCAGCCGCAGGCCGCTGAACGCCCAGCGCGCCGAGGCCGGGAAGAAGTTCCGATAGGTGGTCCGGGCGTGCCCGGGCGGCGTGGCGCACGAGCCGCCGCGGAGCACGTACTGGTTGACCATGAACTTGCCGTTGTACTCGCCCACCGCGCCCGGCGCGGGGGCGAACCCGGGGTAGGGGGCGTACGCGGAGGACGTCCACTGCCACACGCCACCGAGGAGGCCGCGCGTCGCCCCACCCGTGGCGTCGGTCCCGTCCCCGAGCGGCCGAGGGTGGGGGCGCGCCGGGTCGAGGAAGTCGCCTTCGGGCATGCTCGTCGCCGCGGCCGCCGCGGCCGCCGCGGCCTCCCACTCCTGCTCGGTCGGGAGCCGGGCACCCGCCCAGCGGGCATAGGCGTCGGCCTCGAAGTAGCTCACGTGGCACACGGGCTCGGCGGGGTCGACCGGGCGGGTGCCGGCCAGCGTGAACACGTGCCAGTCGCCATCCGCGCGCTCCCAGTACAGCGGTGCCTCCCAGCCCTGCTGGACCACCGTTGCCCACCCCTCCGACAGCCACAGCTCGGGTCGGCGGTAGCCGCCGTCGTCGATGAAGGCGCACCACTCGCCGCACGTCACCGGGCGCTCGGCGAGGGCGAAGGGCGGGAGCAGCACCTCGTGGCGCGGCAGCTCGTTGTCGAAGCAGAACGCGGCACCTCCGTGCCCCACCGACACCACGCCGCCGCCGTGCTCGAGCCACCCGAGCGGCGGCACCTCACCCGGCGGGGACGCCGGCCAGTCGACGTAGGTGGGCCGCAGGGGGTTGCGGGACAGCACGTGCTTGGCGTCCATCACCAGGAGCTCCTGGTGCTGCTGCTCGTGGTGGAGGCCGAGCTCGACGAGGGCGGCGATCGCCGGTTCGAGCGGTGCGTCGAGGAACCCTCCCATGGCGTCGTCGACGGCGCGACGGTACCGGGCGACCTCGGCGGCACCGGGGCGGGACACGAGGCCCCGCTCGGCGCGGGCATGGCGTGGTCCGACGCCCTCGTAGTAGGAGTTGAACAGGAACCCGTACCCCGGGTGGAACGCCTCGTAGCCGGGGTGGTGGGGCTCGAGGACGAACGTCTCGAAGAACCACGTGGTGTGGGCCCGGTGCCACTTGGTGGGGCTGACATCGGGCATCGACTGGACGGTCTGGTCCTCGGCCGACAGCGGAGCGGCCAGCGCCTCCGTGAGGGCGCGGACGGCGGGGAACGCCGTGGTGAGCCGGGTGTCGGTGGCGGTCGTCGGGGCTTCGGCCATCCCGCTCCTTCCGGTTCCGGTCCGCCTCGGGACCATGGGCGCGGCCGGGGCCACCCGGCCACGCCCGTCGAACTTACCCGGACCGCCCTGCGACCGAGCGCGCGAGGGCTCGCAGGCAGCGCCGCGGCGCAGCGGGGGCCCCCGAGGGGGATCGGCCCGTCGGACGGGCGGGCCGGCCACAATGGCGACATGGAGGGCCACCTGCTCGCCGCCGAGGGCACCGCCCGCGACGTCTCCGCCCACGACGTCTCGACCAGCGACGCCACGACGGCGTCCGTGCGGGCGCTCCTTGCCGGCGGGAGCGACTTCTGGCTCGACCTGGACGGCTTCGACGCCACCGACGCCCCCGCCCTCCTCGGCGACACGCTGGGCTTCCACGCGCTGGCCGTCGAGGACGCCGAGCACTTCGGCCAGCGCCCGAAGCTCGACGCCTACGAGACCTCGAGCGTCCTCGTCGCCTACGGGGCGACGGCCGGGGGCCGACTGGTGGAGGTCCACTGCTTCTTCACCGAGCACTTCCTCGTGACGCTCCACCACGATCCGTGCCCCGAGCTGGGCGCCCTGGCCCAGCGCCTCGAGCGCCGGGGCGCGCCGCTCCCCGGGCCTGCCATGCTGCTCCACCACGTCCTCGACGCCCTGGTCGACGGGTTCTTCCCGACGCTCGCCTCCCTCGACGACGAGATCGACGCCCTCGAGGACGCGATCCTGCAGCGGCCGACCGAGGCGCAGCTGGGGAGGCTCTTCGACATGAAGCGCTCGCTCATCGCCATGCGCAAGGTCGTCACGCCCGAGCGCGACCTGCTCGCCTCGCTGACCAGCGCTCCCGAGCTGGTACCGGGCATGACCCCCGAGGCCGAGCACTACTTCCGCGACCTGTACGACCACCTGATCCGGGTGAGCGACCTGGTCGACAGCTACCGCGACCTGCTGAGCGGGGCGATGGACACCCACCTCTCGACCGTGTCGAACCGCCTCAACGTGGTCATGAAGCAGCTGACCATCATCGCAACCGTGTTCTTGCCGCTCAGTTTCCTCACCGGTTTCTTCGGGCAGAACTTCGGCTGGTTGGTGACGCGCCTGACGGGCTTCCCGGTCTTCGCCGGCGTCGGCATCGGCGTGCAGGTCGTCGTGGTGGTGGGCCTCGTCGTCCTCTTCCGCCGGCGCGGCTGGCTCAGCTCGGACGGGACGGCCGAGCCATCGCGCCCGTCGCGCTCGGCGGCCGAGCGGTGGCACCAGCTCGTCACCTTCGGCCACGCCGACCCACAGGGGTGAGGGCCACGGGCCCCGGCCTCGGCGGCGGCCCGGACAGGAGCGCGCTCCCGTCGACGTACGCCCCGGCCAGGAGCGGCCGATGACACCGGTCCTGAACCTCGACGGGCGTGACGTCGTGGTCGCCGGGCTCCTCGTACGCGACGGTCGGGTCCTCCTCGGCCACCGCAGCCCTGGTCGCGCCTACTACCCGGACTGCTGGGACGTCCCCGGTGGCCACGTGGAAGAGGGCGAGGAGCCCGCTGCCGCCCTCCGGCGCGAGCTCGCCGAGGAGCTCGGCGTCGACGTCGACGAGCCCACCGTCCTCCCCGACGCCACGCTGCTCGGTCGCGACGTCGACTTCCGGCTGTGGGAGGTCCGCCGATGGGAGGGCGAGGCGACCAACCGTGCGCCCGAGGAGCACGACGAGGTCGGGTGGCGCACCCTCGCCGATGCGGTGGGGCTCCGTCTCGCCCACCCCGGGCTGCGCCGGATCCTCGCCGCGGCCCTGGGCGTCGAGTACTGGGCGGGAGCCGTCGTGCACGACGCCACCGGCCGCGTCCTGCTCCGCGCTCCCGGGCTAGGGGGCACCCCCGGCACCCCCGGCACCGGGGGTGCCACTGCACCAGGGGGCCCGGTCCCGTGCTGGGTGGTGGCACCCGGCGAGGCCGACGCCGCGACGGTTCGCCACGGGCTCGAGCGTGCCGCGGGAGCCACCGTGCACGTGCCGGGGGACTCACCCGTCGGGCTCGTGGAGGAGCGTGGCCTGGCCCTCGCCGTGTGGGACGTCCCGTGGCCGGAGCCCGGGACGCAGGCCGACCTGTCGACCGCCACCCCTGCCGCTCACCCGACGAGCGGTCCGGCCGGGAGACAGTTCGGGCCCGAGCTGGCGTGGCACGAGCCCGAGGCGGCCCGGTCCCGCCTGGCTGGGACGCCCGAGCTCTCAGCCGTCGTCGGCCGCGTGCTCGGCTGGGAGTCGGACGAGCACCGCGCCTGACCCAACGGGCGCGCCGCCGGGCCGCCACGAGCGGGCAGACTGCAGGGGTGGGTGCGGACGACGGCTACCTGCTCGACAACCGGCAGACCGAGGCGGGGACGCGCTTCGACGCCTTCACGTACCTCTTCGACCCGGTCACCGTCCGGCACCTCGACGCCCTCGGGACCGGCCCGGGGTGGCGGTGCTGGGAGGTGGGGGCCGGCGGTCCCTCGGTGCCGACCTGGCTCGCCGGTCGCGTCGGCCCGTCGGGCGCGGTGGTGGCCACCGACGTCGACACGTCACGACTGCCACCTGACGCCGCGTTCTCGGTCCTCGAGCACGACGTCGGCACGGACGACCCGCCGGGCACGGACTTCGACCTCGTCCACGCCCGCCTCGTCCTCGTGCACGTCCCCGAGCGCGCACGCGCCCTCGACGCCCTGGTCTCCGCCGTACGCCCCGGCGGCTGGCTGGTGGTCGAGGACGCCGACCCGGCACTCCAGCCCCTCGCCTGCCCCGACGAGGCCGGGCCGGCGCAGGCACTGGCCAACCGGCTCCGCCGAGGGTTCCGCGCCCTGCTCGCCGAGCGCGGCGCCGAGCTCGCCTTCGGCCGGACACTCCCCCGGTTGCTGCGCGAGCGCGGGCTCGAGGACGTGCGCGCCGAGGCGTTCTTCCCCATCGCCTCGCCCGCGTGCACGCAGCTCGAGCTGGCCACGGTCGCCCAGGTGCGCGACCGCATGGTGGCGGCAGGGCTCGCCACCGACGCCGAGGTCGACGAGCACCTGCGCAACGTCTCGGCCGGCGCGATGGACCTTGCCACCGCGCCGCTCGTGAGCGCGTGGGGTCGCCGTCCCGCCTGAGCGGTCGGACCCTCGGGCTCAGGGCCAGGAGCGGACGCGGAAGGCGAGGCCCTCGAAGGCGCCCGTGCGCCGCCAGGCGTCGATGTGGTCGAAGTAGGCGAGCGGGCCGTCGGGGTACCCGCTCATGCCGAGCCGCTCCTTGGCCCCGATGGCCCGGCCCTCGTTGTTGTAGTAGCCGGGTGTGCACTCGGGGTTGCCGAGGAAGCCCCGCTCGCTGCTCTGCAGCAGGGCCACCCACGCCGCCTCCGCGTCGCCCGTGACCTCGACCTCGTCCGCCCCCGTGGCGAGGGCGTGGGAGACGACGGCGGCGATCGTCGTCGCCGCCTCGACGAGGTTGTGGGTGACGTTGGAGACGAGGTTGGCCCCTTGGGCGAGCCCGACGACGAAGGCGTTCGGGAAGCCGTGGACGTGGATGCCGTGCAGCGTGCGCATGCCGTCGGCCCAGTGCTGGCTCAGGGTCTCGCCGCCGCGGCCCACCGTCTCGAAGCCGGAGCGCCGCGCGTACTCGGTGCCCACCTCGAAGCCGGAGGCGAAGACCAGGCAGTCGACCTCGGTGTAGGTGTCGCCCACCCAGACGCCGCCCTCGTCGATGCGGGTGACGCCCTTGCCGTTGGTGTCGACGAGGTGGCAGGAGGGCAGGTTGTACGCCTCGAGGTACTCGTCGTGGAAGCACGGGCGCTTGCACAGCTGGCGGTACCACGGCTTGAGCGCCTCGGCCGTGGCCCGGTCGGCGACCACCGCGTCGACCCGGGCGCGGATCTCGCACATCTTCTCGTCGTCGCTCTCCTCGTAGGCGAGCCGCATGGTGTCGGGCCCGAGCTCGGCGCCCGCCTCCACGAGGGCGACGACCCGGTCGCGGATGCGCTGGGCGATGTCGGTCCACCCGTCCATCACGAGGTCCTCGTCGGCGAACCCACCCGTCTGCAGGGTGCAGAAGTTCCGCAGCCACCGCTGCTGCCAGCCCGGCCCCAGGGAGAGGAACCACCCGGGGTCGATGGGGCGGTTGCCGCGGACGTCGATCGACGAGGGGGTGCGCTGGAAGACGAAGAGCTCGCCGGCGTCGCGTGCCAGGTGGGGGATGCACTGGACCGCCGTCGCCCCCGTGCCGATGATGCCCACCCGCTTGCCGGCCAGGTTCGTCATGGGCGCTCCCGACGGGTCCCCACCGGTGTAGGCGTAGTCCCACCGGCTCGTGTGGAAGCAGTGCCCGGCGAAGGTGTCGATGCCCGGGATGCCCGGCAGCTTGGGCCGGTGCAGTGGGCCCGTCCCCACGGTGACGAAGCGGGCCCGGAACTCGTCGCCGCGGTTCGTGCGCACCACCCACCGGGCGTCGTCGTCGTCCCAGGTGAGCCGCTCGACCTCGGTCGAGAAGAGGGCGTCCTCGCACAGGCCGAACTGCTCGGCGATGCGCTGGGCGTGGGCGAGGATCTCGGGGGCGTAGGTGTACTTCATCGACGGGACCGTTCCCGTCTCCTCGAGGAGGGGCAGGTAGACCATGGCCGCGGTGTCGCACATGGCCCCCGGGTAGCGGTTCCAGTACCAGGCACCTCCCACGCCGCCGCCGCCCTCCACGATGCGCAGGCCGTCGATCCCCGCCTGGCGGAGCCGTGCCCCGGCGACCAGCCCGGCGAAGCCGCCGCCGATGATCGCCACGTCCACCTCGTCGTGGCGCGGGGCGCGCTCGGTGCGAGGGACGTAGGGGTCGTCGAGGAAGTGGGCGAAGCGCCCGGTGGGCTCGAGGTACTGGTCGTTCCCGTCGGGCCGGAGCCGCTTGTCGCGCTCGGCGCGGTAGCGGGCGTGGAGCGCCTCGCGCGCCTCGGGCGTGAGCGTGATGGTCACCAGACCTCCCCCCGGCCGCCGGTCGGGCCCGGCGGTCGTGCCCCGGTCCCCGCTGGCGTCGTCGACTGCATGCGAACCCCCCTGGTCCGTCGCCACCAGGTTGGCAAGGTCGCGCCTCGGGCGCCAACCGGGGGGCCGGGCCGCGTGCTCGGGGCGGGGCCGGGCCGCGTGCTCGGGGCGGGGCCG
>CAZSYT010000016.1:165-35000 GCA_964610905.1 uncultured Acidimicrobiaceae bacterium | reverse complement strand
CGTGCTCGGGGCGGGGCCGGGCCGCGTGCTCGGGGCGGGGCCGGGCCGCGTGCTCGGGGCGGGGCCGGGCCGCGTGCTCACGTCGGGTTCGCCGCGGGTCGCCGGCCGTCGCGGCCGGCCCAGTACCGGTCCCGCAGCAGGCGCTTGTAGAGCTTGCCGGTGGGGTGGCGGGGCAGCTCGGCCTCGAAGTCGACCGAGCGCGGGCACTTGTAGGAGGCCAGCGAGGCCCGGCAGAAGTCGATCAGCTCGCGCTCGAGGTCGGGACCGGCCTCCGCCATGTCGACGGGCTGCACCACTGCCTTGACCTCTTCGCCCATCTCGTCGTTGGGCACCCCGAGGACGGCCACGTCGAGCACCTTGGGGTGGGTCACCAGCAGGTTCTCGGCTTCCTGCGGGTAGACGTTCACGCCGCCCGAGATGATCATGTAGGCCCGGCGGTCGGTCAGGTACAGGTAGCCCTCGTCATCGAGGTAGCCGATGTCGCCGAGCGTGGACCAGCCCTTCTCGGTACGGGACGCCGCCGTCTTCTCGGGGTCGTTGTGGTACTCGAACTCGCCGCCGCCCTCGAAGTAGACCGTGCCCGTCTCCCCCGCGCCGAGGTCCTCGCCGTCGTCGCCCACGATGTGGACGGTGCCGACGAGCGCCTTGCCGACGCTCCCCTCGTGGGCCAGCCACTGGGGCGTGTCGATGGCGGTGAACCCGTTGCCCTCGGTGCCGGCGTAGTACTCGTGGAGGACCGGCCCCCACCACTCGATCATCTGCTCCTTGACCGGGATGGGACAGGGGGCGGCGGCGTGCACGACCGCCTCGAGGCTCGAGACGTCGAACGCCTCCCGCACCGCCCGGTCCAGCTTCAGCATGCGGACGAACATCGTCGGCACCACCTGGGTGTGGGTGACCCCGTAGCGCTCGACGAGCCGGAGGAACTCGACGGGGTCGAACGACTCCATGACGACGACCGTCGCACCGGCCCGGAGCCACGACATGGTGAAGCGCAGGGGGGCGGCGTGGTAGAGGGGGGCGGGCGACAGGTAGACGCTGTCGGGGCGGAGGCCGTAGAGGGCCACCGCCAGGGTGTGGACGCCCGAAGGGGTCCCGATGGGCACGACCTCGCGCATGGGGACCTTGACGCCCTTGGGGCGCCCGGTCGTCCCCGACGAGTAGAGCAGGTCGAGCCCCTCGGACTCGTCCGCGATGGGGCCGGGGTCCTCGGCGTCCCGGACCGCCTCGTAGGGCTCGAACCCGTCCACCGTGCCGTCGCACATGAGCCGGGTGTGCACACCGGGTGCACGGGCGACGGCCTCGGTCGCCACCTCGGCCTTCGCGCACGACGTGACGAGCACCTGCGCGCCGCAGTCGTCCAGGATGTAGGCGACCTCGCCGGCCGTGAGCCGTGAGCTGATGGCGGTGTAGTAGAGGCCCGAGCGCTGGGCGGCCCACGCCACCTCGAAGTAGCGAGCGTTGTTCTCCATGAAGATCGCCACCACGTCGCCGCGCCGGAGGCCGCGCCTGCGCAAGAGGTGGGCCAGCTGGTTGGAGCGGCGGTCGAGCTCGGCGTAGGTGACGGTCTCCCCGCTGCCGGCCATGACGTAGGCGGTCCTGTCGGGTGTGGCGGCGGCGACGGCTCCGGGGTACATGGGGGGAACCTACCCCCCGGCGGGCGGCGTCGGCGGCCGGGAAGCCCGGCGTCGCGTGGGCCTCAGGCCGGCAGCCCGGCCAGGAACTCGAGGAGGAGGCCGCTCACCTCGTCCGGCCGCTCCTGTTCGGTCCAGTGCCCGCACCCCTCGAGGACGACGGCCCGGGTGAGCCCCGGCATCGAGTGCTCCCGCAGGGACGCCACGAGGTCGGCGAAGCCGGGCCAGGCGAGCACGGGGTCGCGGTCCCCGCCGACGAAGAGCGAGGGGACGCGGAGCGGCGCGCGGTGCCAGGGGGCGAGGAGCTCCCAGTTCCGCCGAGCGTTCCGGTACCAGTTGAGGCCGCCCCGGAAGCCGGTGCGCCCGTGCTCGGCCACGAAGACGTCGACGTCCTCCTCGGTGAGCCACGTCGGCAGGGCGACGCCGCCGAGGTCGGGGACGAGGTCGGCAGCGGTCCGGACCTCGGCGAGCAGACCGCGCCGGGGGGCGTCCCCCGACAGGCCCACGAGCAGCGTCACCACCGAGGCGCGCACGTCGGCCTCGAGGGCGGCCTCGGCCACGCCGGGCTGCTGGAAGTAGACCTGGTAGTTGTGGGGGCCGAGCCGGCGGGTGAGCCCCGTGAGCTGGTCGACGTCACCCCTCGGGGTGTAGGGGACGCTGAGGAGCGCCACCCCGCGCACCCGGTCGGGACGGAAGAGGCCGACGGCCGAGGCGACCGGGGAGCCCCAGTCGTGGCCGACGACGGCGAAGCGGTCGGCGCCCAGGGCGTCGGCCAGGGCGACGGCGTCGCCGGCGAGGTGGAGGAGGGTGTAGGCGGCGACGTCCTCGGGGGCGTCGGAGCGCCCGTAGCCTCGCTGGTCGGGGGCGACGGCGTGGTAGCCGGCTGCGGCCAGCGCCTCGAGCTGGTGGCGGTACGAGTACCACAGCTCCGGCCAGCCGTGGAGCAGCAGGACGAGGGGCCCCTCGCCGGCCTCGGCGACGTGGAGGTGGACGCCGTTGGCCTCCACGGTGCGGTGCGTGATGGGCACGGTGCCTCCCTCGGCTCGGCGCGCGGAGCAGGTCGCAGCTTAGGGACGCGGCCCGCACGACGCCGGGCCCCGGGGCCGCTCCGCCCGCTGGGCTCCACCCCGGCACCGTGTGCCGTTGCGGGCCGGCGCAGGTGGCAGGATCGTGGCGATGCCGCCGCTCGCCGTTCCCGACGTGGTCGAGGGCCCTCGGGGCCCGGCGGCCACCCGTGCCGGCGCACCCTCCGTGGGTGCCGGCGCACCGTGACGGCCGGGAGGCGTGCAGGGCGGACACGATGACGGTGCCCGGGGAGGGGCTGGACGCGCCCGACGGAGACGGAACGGGCAGCACCCTCCCGGGGGCCGGCGAGCCACCGGGTCGGCACCGCGTCCTGCGCGACGTGGGCTCGGCGACGGCGGCCACGGTCGCCGGGTCGTTCACCGTGTTCCTGGTCGGCTCCCTCGCCGTCCAGATGCGCGCCACCCTCCACTTCGGCACGGCCTCCCTCGGGGTCGCCGTGTCCGTCTACTACCTCGGGGCGAGCCTCGGCTCCGTCCCCTTCGGGCGCCTCGCCGAGTCGGTGGGCGGCGTGCGGGTGATGCGTGCGGCCGCCTTCGCGGCGGCGGCCGTGCAGCTGCTCGTGGGCCTCGTGGCGTCGTCGTGGGGGGTGCTGGTCGGCTTGCTCTTCGTCGCCGGCCTGGCGAGCTCGGCGATCCAGCCGGCGGCCAACCTCTTCCTCGCCCGCCGGACCCCCCCGACCCGCCAGGGCCTCGCCTTCGGCTTCAAGCAGGCGGCCGTCCCCTTTGCCGCCCTCTGCGGCGGCGCCGCCGTCCCCGCCCTGGCCCTGACCGTGGGATGGCGGTGGGCGTTCGCCCTCGCCGCCGTCCTGGCCGCCCTGGCCGCGCTCGCCGTCCCCCGCCCGCGGACGAGCCTGGCCGAGCGGCGCAGGCGGCCGGCCGCCGCGCCGGCACCGGGGTCGCTGCGCCCCCTGGTGATCCTCGCCACCGGGTTCGGGCTCGGCATCTTCGCCGCCACCGGCATGACGGCGTTCGTCGTCACGTCGGCGGTCCACGACGGCATGTCGTCGTCGTCGGCCGGGCTGCTCGCCGCCCTCGGCGGGGCCGTCGCCATCGTCGGCCGGCTCGTCGCCGGCGCCCGGGCCGACCGCCGGGGTGGGGCGCACCTCGTGGCGGTGGCCCTCATGCTCGCCGTGGGCAGTGCCGGGTACGCGGCGGTGGCCGTCGGATCGGCCACGGCCGAGCCGGCGCTCTACGTGCTCGGCGCGCTGCTCGCCTACGGCCTCGGCTGGGGGTGGAACGGGGTGTTCAACTTCGCCGTGGTGCGCCTCCACGCCGACGCGCCGGCACGTGCGACGTCAATCACCCAGGTCGGCGGGCGCCTGGCCGGGGCGCTCGGGCCTGTGACGTTCGGGCTGGTCGCCGCCCACGTGTCCTTCGGGGCGGCGTGGGCGCTCGACGGGGCAGCCTCCCTGGGCGCCGCCCTCGTCGTCCTCTCCGGGCGCGCCGCGCTGGTGCGCCACCGCTCGGCGCCCGCCTGAGCAGGCGGACGACCGGACCGCCGGCCCCGCGACGGCTCGCCTGGGAACGGGTCGCGCGGGTCGACACGCCGGTGAGCAGGGGGGACGACTGCTGTCTTGCATCAAGTGAAAGCTGCATAGACTGCAATCGTGACGACGACGACCGACCGTCCCGAGGCGGCCGTGGCGAGCCGGGCGGGCGCGCCCGCGGCGTCGGTGCACGCCGAGTCGGGGTGGGACCGACGCAAGCGGGCCACGCGGACGGCCCTGCGCCACGCCGCCGTCGCGCTCGTCGAGGCGCGGGGACTGTCGGGCGTCACCGTGGAGGAGATCGCCGCCGAGGCCGGGGTGTCGACCCGGACGTTCTTCAACTACTTCCCGACGAAGGAGGACGCCATCATCGGCTGGGACCCGTCGGTCATCGCCGAGCTGGCCGACAACCTCCGGCGCCGCCCGCCCCACGAGCCGCCCGTCGAGGCGGTCCGCCACACCGTCGCCGAGGTCATCTCGCCGGGCGACGGCGACTACCGCGCCCTGCTGCGACGGCTGCAGGTGATCCGATCCGACCACCACCTGGTCGCCCACCACGCCCTGCGCTTCGGCGACACCGAGCAGGAGCTGGTCGCCGCCCTCGCCGAGCGCCGGGGGACCGACCCCTCCACCGACCGCTACGCGGCCCTCGTGGCGGCGAGCGTGCTGGCCGCCAGCCGCGTGGCACTGATGGCGTGGTGCGAGGACCGCGGGCGCGTCCCCCTCGGGGAGGTGATGGCCGAGCATCTCGACCTCCTCGGTGCCGGCCTGCCCGAGCCGCGGGGAGCCGGTCGGTGAGCGCCTCCCCGGCGTCGGCCGAGGGGGCGCGGGAGCCGGCTGCCGGCGGCACCGCCGCGGCGGGGGCCCCCGCGGTCACGATCGACCACCGCAGGGTCCTCGTCGTGATCGTCGGCCTGCTCCTCGGCATGCTGCTGGCCGCGCTCGACCAGACCGTGGTGGCCACGGCGCTGCCCACGATCGTCGGCGACCTGGGCGGGGCTTCCCACATCGCCTGGATCGTCACCGCGTACCTGCTGGCGTCGACCGTGTCGACACCGCTGTGGGGCAAGCTCGGCGACCTCTACGGCCGCAAGTGGTTCTTCCAGGCGGGGATCGTCATCTTCCTCGTCGGCTCGGCGATGTCGGGCCTCAGCCAGACCCTCGGCATGCTCATCGTGTTCCGGGCAGTCCAGGGGCTCGGTGCCGGCGGACTGATCGTGGGAGCCCAGGCCATCATCGGCGACGTCGTCTCGCCGCGCGAGCGGGGCAAGTACCAGGGGCTCTTCGGGGCGGTCTTCGCCGTGACGACCGTGGTCGGTCCGCTGATCGGCGGCTTCCTCACCCAGCACGCCAGCTGGCGGTGGGTCTTCTACGTCAACCTGCCCATCGGGGCCGTTGCCCTGGTCGTGACGGCTGCCGTGCTGCCGAGCGACCAGGTACGGGTCAAGCGGGTGATCGACTGGGCGGGCAGCGCCCTGCTCACCCTGGCCGTCACGGCGCTCACGCTGGTGGCCAGCCTCGGCGGCACGACGTTCGCCTGGGCGTCGTCGCCCATCATCGCCATGGCGGCGGCGGGCGCGGCCCTCCTGGTCGTCTGGGCGCTCGTCGAGCGGCGGGCGGCAGAGCCCATCCTCCCGCTCAAGCTCTTCGCCAACCGGGTCTTCTCGGCGGCCAGCGTCGTCGGGTTCGTCGTGGGCTTCGCCCTCTTCGGCGCCGTCACCTTCCTTCCCGTGTTCCTGCAGGTGGCGAAGGGCGCCGACCCGACCACGTCGGGGATCCAGCTGCTGCCGCTGATGCTCGGCATGCTGATCACCTCCGTCGTCGCAGGCTTCCTCATCAGCCGGTGGGGCCGGTACAAGGTGTTCCCCGTCGTCGGCAGCGCGGTGATGACGCTCGGCCTCTACCTGCTCTCCACCGTCACGGCCACCACGCCCAACCTGCTCATGTACGCGTTCATGCTGCTCATGGGCCTCGGCCTCGGCGGCGTCATGCAGGTCCTCGTCATCGCCGTCCAGAACGCCGTCGACCATCGCGACCTCGGCGTCGCCACCGCCGGTGCCACCTTCTTCCGCTCGATCGGCGGCTCGTTCGGCACGGCCGTGTTCGGGGCGATCTTCGCCAACGTGCTGGTGAGCCGATTGGCGTCGTCGCTGCGCGGCATCCACATCCCGAAGAACCTGGGAGCGACCGTCAACCCGGGCCTCCTGGCCCACCTACCCCCTGCCATCCACCACGGGGTCACCAGCGCGTACTCGTCGACCATCGACACGGTGTTCCTCGTGTCGGTGCCCATCGGGGCCACGGCCTTCCTCCTCACCTGGCTCCTCCCCGAGATCCACCTCCGCACCCACGCCGGCGCCGGGCCGGAGGCCGGTGCGGCTGGTGAGGGTGGTGCGGCCGGTGGGGGCGGAGCGGCCGGTGCGGCCGGCGGGGGCGAGCCGGTGCCGGCCGAGGTCGCCCCCGAGCCCGCGGCGGGCGCCGCTCCGGACAGCGTCCCCGAGCGAGGAGCCGCCCCGCCCCGGCCCGGGCCCGCCGGCACCCCCGAGCCGGCGGGCGCACCGCCGGAGGTGCCGGCCGTCGCCCGCTTCAAGCTCGCGGAGTGACCGGTGGGAGATCTGGCGCGGGACACCGCGGTCGAGGGCGGTGACGGCCGCTTCACGGCCGAGCTCTCCGAGGCGTGGGCCATCTGGGGACCGAACGGCGGCTACCTCGCCGCCGTCGCCCTCCGGGCAGTCGGGGCCCGGGCCCGCCTCCCGCGCCCGGCGAGCTTCCTCTGCCACTTCCTCGACGTGGCTGCGTTCGGGCCCGTCGAGCTCGAGGTCGAGCCCGTCCGCCGGGCGAAGCGGGCCGAGTCGCTGCGCGTCTCGATGACCCAGGCCGGCCGGCCGATCCTCGAGGGCCTCGCCTGGGTGGTCGGCGACGACCTCGACGGGATGACGCACGACGCCGCCCCGCCCCCCGCCGCCCCCGGCCCCGAGGAGCTCGC
Organism: uncultured Acidimicrobiaceae bacterium; assembly: GCA_964610905.1. GTDB lineage: Bacteria > Actinomycetota > Acidimicrobiia > Acidimicrobiales > RAAP-2 > JAJZJT01. Next base: position 27,808 of record CAZSYT010000016.1, on the reverse strand, counting down.
CTCGGTGGAGGAGCTCGAGCTCGCCCACGGCGTCGAGCACGACGCCCACCCGTTCTTCGCCAACCTCGAGCAACGGCCGCTCGACTGGGTCGCCGACTGGGACGAGCGGCCGGCGGGAGAGCCCGTGCACCGGTCGTGGTACCGGTTCCGCCCCACCGCCACCTACGGCGACCCGTGGGTCGACGCCGGGCGGTTGCTCGTCATGGTCGACACCTTCCAGTGGCCCGCCGCCGCTCGCGGTCACGCGTCGGCGTCGCTCGGCCACATCGCCCCGAGCCTCGACCTCGCCTGCCGGTTCCACCGGCTCGACGCGGCGGGACGCGCCGACTGGCTCCTCGTCGAGGCCCGCTCGCCTGCGGCCGCCGACGGGCTGGTGGCGGGCACGGCCTCGGTGTGGGACGCGGCGGGCCGGCTGCTCGCGTCGGGGGGCCAGCAGATGCTCTGCCGCCCGGCACCCTAGCCGGCGGGTCGACGAGGACGCGTCCGCCGCCGCCGGCGGCCCTCCGTGGGAGGATCGCCGGCATGGAGCCCTCCTCGGAGACGGACGGGACCGTGCTCGACCAGCTGGCGGCCGTAGCGTTGCCCCCGGTCGTCTCGCCCCCGCTCGTCTCTCCGGTGGGCTCCACGTCGTGAACCAGGGGGGCCGCCTCGGGGTCGTGCTGGTCGCCAACCTGGCCCTCGTGGCTGGCCTCGTGGTCGTCGGAGCCGCGGCCCACTCGGTCGGGGTGTGGGCGGAGGGGGTGGACGACCTCGGCGACGCCGCGGCCATCGGGGCGGCGCTGTTCGCACTGCGCGTGGAAGCTCCGACGCAGCGCCGTCCGGAGGGGCGGCCACGCGCCACTCGGCAGGTAGCGCTCGTCAACGCGAGCTGGCTGCTGGTGCTGACGGCAGCGGTGGTGGCCGTGGCCGCAGACCGTCTTGCGACGGGCATCCACGACGTGCACGGGGTCCCCGTGCTCGTCGCCAGCGGCGTGACCGCGGCGGTGATGGCCGCAGGGGCGCTGCTCCTCGCTCGTGGACCGGCCGAAGCCGGGGAGCGCCCCGACGAGGGCGGCGCGCTGGGCGTGCGAGCCGTGCTGCTCGACACGGTCGCCGACGCGGCGGGTGCCTCGGGCGTCGCCGTGGCCGGTGCCGTCATCGCGGCGACCGGCAGCGCCTTCTGGCTGGACCCGGCGGTCGCGCTGGTGATCGGTGCGGTCGTCGGCTTCCACGCGCTGCGACTGCTCGTCCGTGTCCGCGCCTCCCTCCGCTCCCGAGCGCGAGGGGTGGCGCCACGGTGTCCGCCGGCCGTGCCTGGGCGCGCGAGGCGCCGGCCGCCCTCGCACTGAGCCGATCGCAGCCGCAGCCCGTCCGCCCGGGCCGGGCTCAGGCCGCGGGGCCGTCCTGGGCGAGCACCGCCAGCTCGGCGAGGACGCCGGCGGTCTCCGACGCCCGGGCCGACCACCATGGTGCCGGGTCGCAGGCGACCGGCGGCTGGCACCGGTGACGCCGCGCCCACTCGGCGGCGTGGTCGGCCAGCCACCGGAGGGTCGCGGCCGGGTCCTGCTCGAGGAGGGCTCGTAAGGCGAAGCGGCGCTCGCCCCGCCGCAGGCCCCCCCCGGTGGCGCCGGCGGCGGCGGCAACGTCAGAGGCGGTGAGCACGAAGCCGGTGCGCACCGGGACGGTGAGGGCGTCGAGCAGCTCGCCGGCAGGGACTCCGACCGACAGCGGCGGCGGGGCCGTCCGGAGGGCGAGGGGCAAGGCGGTGGCCGGTGTCGTGGCGGCGACCTCGCGGGCGAGGGCCCGGCCGGTGAGGTCGGCCCACGGGGCGGCTGTCGGGCGACCTCGGCGCACGGCGGTCAGGTAGCCGGGGACCCAGCTCCACAGGTGCTCCCAGAAGAGAGTTGCCCGGGCGTGGCCGAGGCGCCGTCGCGCCGCGTCGGTCGCGCAGCCGGTCTCCGCCTCGCCGAGCTCGGCGAGCAGGGCGAGCAGGCTCCCCAGGTGGTCGGCGTCGGCAGGGGGCTGGAGCCCGAGCGCGCGCCACAGCCCGGCGACCCGGTCGGCGCCCTCGCCGCCGAGCTTGCCCTCGTGGCCGAGGTGGACGGCGGCGAACGGCGGGAGCTCGAGGGTGAAGGCCTGCGTGTGCTCGGCACGCGACCACAGCGGCAGTCCGAGGGCGCGAAGGACGTGGTCGGCCGTCGGGGGGACGGCACCGACCACGGCGCCGAGGGCCCGGAGCAGCTCCCAGTGCCCGGGGCCTGCCGTGACGGCGTCCGTCGGGACGGCTCCGGCCACGGGTTGGCCGGCCGGTGTCACGGCGGGGAGGTGGGCAGGGCGAAGGTGGCCGCGGTCGGGCGCAGCGGGCGCATCAGCCACGCGGGCCGCCGGGTGCCGTCGGGGGTGTAGGTCCCGGCCGGCCGGGTGCGGGCCATCCACTCGCGGTAGACGGCACGGGCACGCTCGGTGTCGACGGCGATGTCGCCGTGGGCGTCGCCGGGCTGGGCGGGGCGGACCCGGACAGCCTGGTGCCAGCAGTGCATCCCCGAGATCGGGTCGGGGTGGACGGGGAAGGTGAGGTTCTGGTGCACGCCGGTGTCGGACCACCAGATGCGCCGGCTGTCGGGGTCGGCCGAGTCGTGCGGCCCGACCCGCTCGGTCGTGTGCATCCCCCATCGGTCGCCCTCGCGCCGGAGCGCGACGGTCGCCATCATGCCGCCGGGGCCGACCAGGTCGTGGCCCGTGAGCTTCCACCGCCCCATGTGGTGCGAGCAGGCGACCACCCCGGGTCGGATCCCCTCGGTGATCCACGCCTTGGCCACGAAGTGGCCGATGTCGGTCTCGACCCGCACCAGGTCACCGGTGGCGGCGATGCCGAGCCGGGCGGCATCGTTCGGGTGGACCCACACCGGGTTGGTGTGGGACAGCTCGTCGAGCCACTTGGCGTTGGCCGAGCGGGTGTGGATCTGGGTGGGGAGCCGGAACGTCGAGAGCAGCACCATCTGGTCGGGGGCCAGGTTGTCGGGGTGGACGTGGCTGCGGATGTAGCCGGGGAGGGCGTGCTCTGGCCACCCCCACGCCGCCAGCGTCGACGAGTAGAACTCGAGCCGTCCAGAGGGGGTGGGGAACCCCCGTCGCACCACGCCGTCGACCACGACCCCGACGGCCCGACGGCCCGCCTCGTCGGGGGACGGGGCGCCCATCGGGACGATGTTGGGGTCGTCGGGCTTGGGCGCCGCGGTGTAGACGCGGCCGAGCGGGCTCGTCGCCGTGTCGACGAGCTCGTCCCCGGCGACGGGCTCGGCGAAGACGGCGCCCCGGTCGCGGGCGATCTCGAAGGCGCCGTAGCGGCGCATGTACTCGAGCGGCGTGAGCCCCTCGGCGGCGGCCGCCTCGGGGAGCCCGGGCACCGAGTGCTCGAACATCCAGCCGTAGTACTCGTCGACGGAGAGCTTCTCGCCGGGGTGGGCACGCGACTCGTGGTACTGGCGGATGCCCAGGCTGCCGTCGGGGTCGATGCGCCACGACAGCTCGATGTAGAACTCGTTCTCCTCCCACACCTCGCCGGGGTTGACCTCGCGGGTGTCGGTGACGGTCTCACCCAGGCGCTCCCGGGCGGCGCGGAGGACCGGCTGACGGAAGCCCACCCACTGGCCGTCGTACTGCTCGTAGGAGTGGGTGTCGTGACGCTCCGAGGCGTGGCCCATCGGCAGGACCCAGTCGGCGAAGTAGGCCGACTCGTTCCACGTGGGGGTGAGGGCGACGTAGCAGCCGACCGTCTCCTCGTCGGTCAGCACCTCCATCCAGCTCAGGCCGTCGGGGTTGGTCCACACCGGGTTGTAGACGCGCGAGAAGTAGGTGTCGAGCTTGCCCCGTCCGTCCTTCAGGAAGTGCGGGAGCAGGAAGCTCAGCTCGTTCTGGGCGAGCGGGAACTCGACCGGCCACGAGAGCTCCTGCCACACCCCGGGATGCGGCGGGGTGTAGATGGGCTTCGGGACGAACTTGGTGTAGGCGTTCGGGAAGGTGCCGCCTTCGGTGGCGACGGCCCCGAGCAGGGCGGCGAGGAAGAACAGCGTGCGGCTGACCTGCCAGCCGCCCAGGTTGGCGGCGGCAGCCGAGCGCCAGCTGTGGCAGGCGAAGCGGTGGCCGGCCTTGGCCACGACCTCGGCCACCTCGGCGATGGTTCCGGCGGGGATGCCGGACTCGGCGGCGGCGAGGTCGAAGGTGAAGCCGTCGTACTCCTCGGCGAGGGCGGCACGGAAGGTGTCGAACGTCCGGGGCTCGCCGGGTCGGCGGGCCTCGAGGTACTCCTCCCAGTTCCACCACTGGCGGACGAACTCCCAGTCGACCCGGTCGGTCGTGATGAGGTGGCGGGCGATGGCCAGGTTGATGGCGGCCTCGGAGCCGGGGCGGGGGGACAGCCAGTAGTCGGCGTGGGTGGCGGTGTTCGACAGGCGGGTGTCGAGGACGACGAGCTTCGCTCCCCTGGCCCGGGCCTCGGTGATCCGCTGGGCGTGGGGGTTGAAGTAGTGGCCCGTCTCGAGGTGGGCGGAGATGAGGAAGATGACCTCGGCGTTGGCGTAGTCGGGGCTCGGTCGGTCGATCCCCGTCCAGAACTGGAAGCCGGTGCGCCCGCCGCTCGAGCACACGTTGGTGTGGGAGTTGTGCCCGTCGACGCCCCACGAGGCGAGCACCCGCTCGGTGAACCCGTCCTCGCCGGGACGGCCGATGTGGATCATCAGCTCGTTCTGGCGACCCTCGACGATCGCCCTCCGGATCCGGGCGGCGATGGCGTCGAGCGCCTCGTCCCAGGTGGCCCGCTCCCACCGGCCCTCGCCCCGGGCGCCGGCCCGGCGCAGGGGGTGGAGGATGCGGTCGGGGTCGGTGACCTGGTTGATCGTCGCCGGCCCCTTGGCGCAGTTGCGCCCCCGCGACCCGGGGTGGGCGGGGTTGCCCTCGAACTTGCGGACCTGGAGCGTGTCGCGGTCTACGTAGGCGAGGAGACCGCAGGCGGACTCGCAGTTGAAGCACGTGGTGGGGACGAGCATCGAGCGGTGCTCGACGCGCTCGGGCCATGCCCGGGAGTCGAGCTCGACCCAGTCGTCCCACCGCTCCTTGGGCGGGAAGGCGGCGAGGTGCACCCCGCTGGCCCCCGGGTAGAAGGTCTCGCCCCGCCGCTCGGCCTCGGCACGCGCCGCCACGACCCGGGTGCCCAGGGCGTCGAGCAGGCCGGGGGCGCCGGCGTCGCTCGGGGCGGCGGTCCCCTCGGTCGCGCCGGTGGCGTCGTGCTTGGTCGGGCCGGTGGCGTCGGGCACGGGGCCTCCTCAGGCGAGCGGGACGGACTGGCCGGCCTGCACGTAGGCGTGCTCGTGGGCCAGCAGCCCGACCAGGGCGAGCGGGGCGGCGGCCACGCCGATCCACGGCGCGGCCACGGCGGCGGTCACGAGCAGGGCGCCGACCCAGAAGAAGGCGGCGAAGCGTCCGAGGGTCATCTCGTCGACGGCCAGCTCGGCGTGGGCGGTCGCGTGGTGGGGGAGCGTCTCGCCGACCAGCATGGCGAGGTGGGCGCCGGCTGCCGTGCCGAGGGCGAGCGTCAGGTCGTGGACGGCGTGGTGGGCGCCGAGGGCATCGGCGGCGAAGAGGAGGACGGCGCTCCCGACCAGCACGGCCTGGACGACGAGGTGGGGGGCGAGCATCGGGTTCTGCCACAGGTCGCGGGCCTTGGCCTGGGCGAAGAGGAAGGCGGTGTAGGCGGCGGTCAGGGCGCCGAGGGGGAGCCCGAAGCCGGCGAGCACCTTGCTCGCCTCGACCGAGCCGGCGGCGCCGGCGAGGAGCTGGGCGGTGAGCACGGCGCCGTAGGCGGCGATGACCACGCCGCCGCGCACGAGCCAGCTGCGCCACTGCGGGCGCAGGAAGAGCATCCAGAACCGCATGGGGTGCTTCAGGTCCCACACGAGCAGGGCGCCGGTGACGGCGAGGAAGCCGAGCGAGACCGACGGGGCCACCCACCGGAACAGCGTGCTCGACCACGAGATCGTGCCGGCCAGCACGAGCATGAGGGCCACGAGGTAGGCGCCGGCGGCGACGCCCTTCGTCCAGGTGTAGAGGCTGACCCGCCAGCCCCACGGGGCCTGGTGGGGGACGTCGTAGGAGAGGAGTGTGGCGGCGCTCGAGTTGGGGTGGCGGGGGTGCCCCGACGTCACGTGCTGGCTGAGCGCCGCCGGACGGCCCGAGCCGCCCTGGGTGGCCCAGGCAAAGAGGCCGCCGGTCGGGCGGCGGGCGGCGAGCGGGTCGAGGGTGGCCTGGTGGGCGCCCTTGTAGAAGAGGCCGGGGCGGGTCTCCTTCTCGGGGCGGCGCACGGCGACCGGCTCCCGCTGGACGATCCGGGCGACCTTCGAGGCCGGGTCGTTCAGGTCTCCGACGAGGATCGCCTCGGTCGGGCAGACCGTCACGCAGGCCGGCTCCAGCCCCACCTCGAGGCGGTGGGCGCAGAAGTTGCACTTCTCGGCCGAGTGGTCCTCGGGGTTGATGAAGATGGCGTCATAGGGGCAGGCGGCGATGCAGGCCTTGCACCCGATGCAGACGCGCTTGTCGAAGTCGACGATGCCGTCGGGGCGGCGGTACATGGCGCCCGTCGGGCAGGCGGCGACGCAGGGGGCGTCGGTGCACTGGTTGCACCGGGTCACCTGGAACGCCCGCCGGACCTGCGGGAACGTGCCGACCTCGACCGACTTGACGTAGGTGCGGGTGACGCCCACGGGCACCTGGTTCTCGGACTTGCAGGCCGTGGTGCAGGCGTGGCACCCGATGCAGCGGGTCTGGTCGAGGACCTTGACCCAGCGGGGGGCGGCTGTGGGCTCCTCGACGACCGTCACCTCGTGACCATACGGTCACGGTTCGGTCGCAGGAACCCCTGTCGTGCTTATGGGGTCCAAAGGTCTGCTTATGACCGGGGCGCGCCGGTCGTCACCGGCGGGGCCGCCGGGCCGAGGTCCGGCGCGGTCGGGCCGACCGGGCCCCGGGTGCCCGGGAGCGGACCATCGGCCCTACCGGGCGAGTCCCCCCGCCCATAACGTGACCAGGGAGCGCGACGGTGCGCGGCCCGGTGGGCACGCGGACGGTGGGCGCTCGCAGACGACCGTGGGCGCCGCCACGACGGGCGGCCAGAGCGGGAAGGAGCGCAGATGGGACTGCTGGACAAGGTGAAGGCGCAGGCCACCCAGGTGGCCGAGAAGGCGCAGGAGGCCGGTCGGGCCGGCCAGGCCAAGCTCGAGGACGTGCAGGCGAAGCGCCGGGTCGACGCGCTCTTCCGCGACCTCGGCGAGGCCGTCTACGCCGAGACGACGGGGAGCGGCAGCGCCGGTCCCGACGCCGTGTCCCGGCTCATCGAGGAGATCAAGGCTGCCGAGGCCGAGCGGGACGCGGCTCACGCCGCCCACGGGGTCGAAGGCGACGGCCACGGCGGCGACTCGGGCGAGACGGGCGACGCCGGCACGGCGTGAGGCGCAGGTCGACCGAGTGCCTCGCCGTCAGGCCCTGTCCGCGGGTGATGGGGTGACAGGCGCTACGGGGTGACAGTGACGACGTGGCGGCCGGGCGGGACCGGTACGGCGAGCAGGCACCCGCCGAGCGACACGGCCGTCGTGGTGAAGGCGACCGGGGTGCACCGGGTCGGCGCCGGCCGGCCGTCCACCCGGGCCTGGCGCAGCGTGCGGGCCGTCACGGTCGGTCCGCCGTGCCGGACGACGGTCCCGCCCCACAGGAGGGCGACGCCCCCGGGGCCGTCGACGGTGGCCGACAGCGACTCGGCCGACGCCGAGGCAGCGACCAGCCGGCCCGGCACGGTGTCCACGTGGGGCTGGCCGAGGAGCTGGGCGCGCAGCGTGCCGGCGCGGAGGGAGCCGTCCGGGTTGACGACGCTCCACCCGTAGAAGCCCGGCTGCTGCTTCCAGAGCCAGAACGCCGAGCCGGCGAGGTCGGCGTCCTGTAGCGAGAGCTGCTCGGCGAGCCAGGCGTTCCACGACGGGGTGGCGTTCGATCCGTACTCGTCGACCTCGAGGGGGACGCCGAAGCGGGCCGCCTCGGCCACGGCGTTGGCGTACGAGGTGCGCATGGCCGCCGCCGAGGCCGCCGCCCCGTACGGCGGTGAGAACACCCCGGTGTAGACGTGGACGGCGTAGACGAGGTTCGGGTCGGAGGAGAACGGCTGGGCCTGGGGCAGGGCGTCGTTCGTCAGGTCGCGGACGATCGAGGGCTCGAACCACAGCGGCACCCCGACTCCGGCCGCCCGCAGCCCCGCGATCATCCGCTCGTAGAACGGGTACAGCGACGTCTGCTCGAAGGGTGAGGGCCCGCCCGGCCACGGCTCGTTCATCAGCTCGACGCCCACCACGCCGCGGGAGCGCTCGGCGGGCACCGCGGCCCCGGCGGCCCTCGCCACCGCCACGGCGGCCTCGAGGTACCACTGCTGGAGCGGCTTGCCGGCCACCGCCGTGTCGGCCCAGAAGTTGCGGAACGCCGCCAGCGCGCACGCCGTGGTGGTGAGGATCGGCGTGCACGGCGTGCCGTCGGTCACCGTCGCCCAGGCGGGGGCGCCGTCGGACTCGTGGCCCGGGTAGGCGACCGCGCTGTAGTTGTCCTGGTGCAGGTCGACGAGGACGCCCAGGCCCTCCTGCTCGGCCCAGCGCACGACCCGGTGGACCTCGGCGAGGTAGGCGTGGTCGAGGACGCCGGGCTCGGGCATGATCCGGCTCCACGACACGGGCAGCCGCACGAAGTCGAAGCCGAACGCGGCCATCTCGGCGAAGTCGGCCCGGGTGGGCGGGACCGTCTCGGCATAGGTGGACGGGTACTGCACGAGGCTGTTGTCGTTGACGCCGCGGAGCAGCACCGCGTGCCCGGCGGCGTCGGCGAGGTACGGCGCGCCGCTCGGCGGGTGGACGACGTGGACGCCGTCGAGGGCGCGCGTGCGGGCCGGGGCCGCGCCGGCCAGGGGGATGCGGCAGGCGGCCAGCAGCGTCGCCACGGCGACGAGGGTCGCCACCAGACGGGCCGGGTGCCGGCGGGCGGCCGAGCGCACGAGCGGACGCTACCACCGGGCCCTCGACGGGCGCCGGGGTGGTGCTCCGCGTGCCCCGATGGCGGACCCAACCGCAGGAGTGGCGGAGGGGCGCACCGGGGATGCGAGACTCGTCGCATGACAGACGGCGTGGAGGAGCTCGAGGAAGGCACGGCGCTGCACCTCGACTTCGGGAAGCTCGACCGGGTGACGGGCGTGGTGCCGTGCGCCGTCCAGAACGTCGACACCGGCGAGGTCATCCTGGTCGCCTACGTCAACGAGCGTGCCCTCCGGCACACCGCCGAGCACCGTCTCGCCACCTTCTGGAGCACGTCGCGGGGCGAGCTGTGGGAGAAGGGGGCGACCTCGGGCGAGACGTTCGACGTGGTCGAGGTACTGGTCAACTGCGAGCAGAACTCCCTCGTCTACAAGGTCCGGCCCCGCCGCGGCGGGATCTGCCACACGAAGAACGCCCGGGGCGAGCCGCGCAACTGCTTCTACCGCCGGCTCGACCTCGACACCATGGAGCTCGAGCTCCTCGACCCGTAGGGGACGGTGGCGGGGGACCGAGCCGGCGGGACGGCGGGACGGCCCGCGGGAGCGCGGACCGTCAGTGCCCGGCGGCGAGCCGGCGCTCCGTGTGGGCGGCCGCCGCCCGGTCGCCGGGGCCGTCACGCTCGAGGAGGTTGTCGACCACGGCGTGGCGGTGCTCGGCGTCCACGTTGCCGCCGTACTTGAACTTCGCCGTCACCGTGTCGACGGAGAGCACGATCGCCCGGATGCCGTTGAGCAGCGTCGGGTGTGCCTCGAGCGGGTCGACGACGGGAACCGCGGGCTGGAGGACGGCGAGCTGGCGCCGCAGCACGGCAGCCACCTCGGCCGGGTCGCTCCGCACCTCGGCCCGGCCGGCCAGCTGCACGGCGGCGTAGTAGGTCGTCGGGATGCCGAGCGCGGGGTCCTCGTCGCCGACGGCCTTCCACGTCGAGGGGATGTAGGCCCAGTCGCCGGCCACCGACAGCACGGCGTGCGGGTTCGCCGTCAGGGCGCTCAGGACCGGGTCCGGCGCGGTCACGTGGGCGAGCACCTCGGCGCCGTCGAGCACGAACTGGGTGGGGACGACGACGGGGTAGTCGAGCCCGATGCCCGGGGCGACGAGGTGGCCGAAGCCCTGGGCCTCGACGAAGGGGCGCCACTCGTCCTCGCCGAGCGTCTCGTCGGGTGGGGCCACGTGCACGCCCCTGATCCTACGGAGCGTCGCCGCCGCGGCGTGGGAACCTGCGACGGGCGAGCACGACGGGGCGGCGCGCGCCTAGCCTGCCGGGCGTGGTCGACGAGGCGGACGTCGCAGCGGTGGCGGAGGCGTGCCGTTCACTGCCCGAGCCGACCGGGGACTACCTCGAGGACGACGTCTTGGTGAACCTGGTCGCCACCGTCGTCGACTGCCAGATGCGGACGACGGTCGTCGAGCGGGCCATCGAGCACTTCCGCAGCCGCGCCCGCCCGGCTCTCCTCGCCCTCGACGACCTCGCCGCGCTGTTCGAACGGTGGCCGGCCAGCCGCGAGGGGAACGGGGCGCTCGCCCGGTGGGCGGCCGTCGTCGGCCAGCCGAGCGCGTGTGGACGATGCGCCCCGCCCACGTAGCGACGGTGCCGGGGGGCACGGCCCCGGTCCGGCTCCGCACCGACCGGCTGGTGCTGCGCCGGTGGCGGCCCGAGGACCTCGAGCCGTTCGCCGCCCTCAACGCCGACCGCGAGGTGATGGCCCGCTTCCCCTCCACACTCGACCGGGCTGCGAGCGACGCGCTGGCCGAGACCGCGGACGCCCACTTCGACGAGCACGGCTTCGGGCTCTGGGCCGTCGAGGTCGCCGGCACCGGGCAGTTCGTCGGCTTCACCGGGCTGTCCGTGCCCCGCTTCACCGCCCACTTCTCCCCGGCGGTGGAGGTGGGGTGGCGGCTCGCCCGCGCTGCCTGGGGCCACGGGTACGCGACCGAGGCGGCCACGGCCACGCTCGACGACGCCTTCGGCCGGGTGGGGCTCGCCGAGGTCGTCTCGTTCACCTCGCTCGGGAACGAGCGCTCGCGCGCGGTGATGCGGCGCCTCGGCATGACGCGCGACCCTGCGGACGACTTCGACCACCCGAGCCTTCCCGCGTGCCATTGGCTGCGCCGCCACGTGCTGTACCGGCTCGGGGCGGAGGCGTGGCGGGTGTCGCGGGAAGCGTGACGAGCAGGGAGCCGGCGGCTCGGCGGCCCTCGCCGACCCCGAGGCCGGCACCGGTGTCGCCTACGTCATGGACCGGATGCGCATGGACACCGACGACCGCCGTGCCGGCGACCTCGTCGCCGCCGTCAAGGCCGCCCTCGGGTAGGCGCACCCCGCCCGGGCACCGAGACCCAGCCGGTGGGGACCCCTCGTCAGGAGGTGCTGACCGCGGCGGGTGAGGTCCAGTGCCGCCCGCCGTCGACCGTGAAGCGGAGCTGCTGGCTCGGCTCGAGGGGCTGGATCGTCCCCGTGGACTGCTGGAACCGGGGGACCTCGAGCGCGTGCCCGAACCCGGTCGTGGCGAAGGCCATCTGGGACCAGGAGGCGCGCCCGTCGGTCGGCGGCGCCACCTCGCGCCACCGCCTCCCGTCGTCGGTGGTCCGGAACAGCGCTCCCGACCGGACGGCCACGACGGCGGTGGCGGTGTCCACCGGTGCCCCGAGCCCGGCGTCGGCACCGTTGCCCACGTCGGACCGGGTCCGCGAGGTGCCGGCGTCGGTCGACCGGTACACGGCGCCGGTGCCGTAAGGAGCAGGGCCTCCGAACGCCCAGACGACGTTCGGTGACGCGGCGGCGACGTCGCAGCCGGCGAGCGTCGGAAGCGTGCACGGGTCCGTCACGCGGCGCAGCTGCCGACCGCCGGAGGTCGACCGTAGGAGCACCGGTCCGGACACCAGCGACGGCCGTGTGGCGGCGATCCACGCCGTGCCGCCGGAGGCCGTCACCGAGACGGTCGGCTCGATCGCCGCGAGAGGAAGCGGGGCGGACGCCCACCGGTCGGTGCCCACCGGGGCGTCCCACGGCATCGGGCGGCCGCAGTCGGCCGCTCTGCACGTCGCCGTGACTGCGTAGGCCCGGCTCGACGTGGCGGCGAAGCCGAGGACGTCGCCGAACGGCGCCGCCTGCCACTGCTCGCCGCCGTCGTCGGTGAGCCAGAGCGGCCCGGTCGACGAGGTGCCGAAGGCGTGGCCGTCCTCGGCGGTGACGAACCGGAGCCCGGTGATCCCCGCCTCGGCGCCGGCCATGCCGATCTTCGCCGGCGGCGCCGGCAGCGGCACGAACGTCCTGCCCCCGTCGGTCGTCCGCTCGAACGCCGCGCACTGCCCCGTCGGCGCCGAGCAGTGCGTGAGCCCGAGGAGCCAGAAGTCCGAGGGGGACACCACGCTGACGAGCAACGGGTCGAGGACAGCCTGCACAGGCGCACCCGGGCCCGGTGCGGTGACGGAAGACTGGCACCGGTCCCGGGGGCGGCGACCGACGCGCGGCGACAGGGGCACCACAGGCCGCTACCAGGGCCGCCTCGTCGACGACGGGCCGCCTTCGGGTCGGGCGGCCCCGGGGTCGCACCCGGGGGAGCGAGCCGTCCGGGCCGTCCGTCCCGAGCTGGTCGGGTGCCGGGCGGGCGTGGGAGAGTGGCACCGACGAGCACCCGGGAGGCCCCATGCAGCAGGTGGTCGGCGGAGAGGTCGTGGCGGCCATGCTGGCCGACGAAGGCGTCGACACCGTCTTCGGCATCGTCGACGGCACCTACCTGGGGCTCTTCTCGAGCTTCGAGAAGTACGGCATCACGCTGCGCTCGCCGCGCCACGAGACGACCGCCGCCCACATGGCCGGCGCCTACGCCCGGGCCACGGGCCGGCTCGGGGTGTGCATGGCGAGCAACGGCCCCGGCGTCGCCAACGTCCTGCCCGGGGTGGCGGTCGAGCAGGGCGAGGGCAACCGGGTCCTGCTGCTCACGAGCAGCCGCCGCCAGGCGATCGTGGAGCCGGACCGCGGCGGCACCTACCAGTACTTCGACCAGTGCGCCGTGGTGCGGCCGATGAGCAAGTGGAGCGGGCACGCCGCCTCGGTCGAGCGCGTCCCCGAGCTGTTCCGCAAGGCGCTGCGCGCCGCCTGGCACGGCCGGCCCGGCGTCGTCCACCTCGACGTCCCCGAGGACGTGCTGAACGGCACCTTCGAGGTGGAGGAGGGGTGGCGCCGGCCCCCGTCCTCCTACCGCTACACCGGCGCCGTCGTCCCCGACCCCGGCCTGGTCGACCAGGTGGCGGAGCTCCTCGCCCGGGCCGAGCGTCCCGTGCTCCACGTCGGCAGCGGCGCCGTCCACGCCCGGGCCGAGGCGGCGGTCGTCGCGCTGGCCGAGCTGCTCCAGGCGCCGGTGACCACCAGCTGGGGTGCCCAGGCGGCGGTCCCGGTCGGGCACCCCCTGGGCGTCCCGCTGAGCGCGCTCGAGGTGGCGACGACGGCGCGCACGGACGCCGACCTCTTCCTCGTCCTCGGGTCGCGGGTGGGGGAGACCGACTGGTGGGGTCGCGGCCGGAGGTGGGGCGGGCCCGCCAAGACGGTCGTCCAGGTCGACGCGGACGACGAAGTGCTCGGCCTGAACAAGCCCGTCGACGTGGCCGTGCTCGGCGACGTCGGCGTCTTCGTCGAGCAGGTGACCGGCGCGCTGGGCCGGCACCCGGTCGCCCCGGCGCTGCTCGAGGCCCGGGGGCGGTGGGCGACGTCCCTCGAGGCGCGCACGAAGGAGCTGCGCGCCGAGCTCGACGTGGCGCTGCTCGACGAGGGGTCGCCGCTGCACCCCGCCCTCGTCCCCCACGTGGCCCGGCAGGTCTTCGGCGAGGACGCCCTCCTCGTCGTCGACGGGGGCAACACGGCGGTGTGGACCACCATGTACGACGCCCACACGCAGCCGGGCTCGGTGTTCTCCACCTTCAAGTTCGGCATGCTCGGTGCCGGGCTCGGCCAGGCCCTCGGGGCCAAGGCGGCGCGCCCGGACCGGTCGGTCTACTGCGTCCTCGGCGACGGCGCGATGGGCATGCACGTCCAGGAGGTCGAGACGGCCGTCCGCGAGGACCTCGCGGTCTGCTTCGTCGTCCTCTGCGACCGCCAGTGGGGCATGGTGAAGCTCACCCAGCAGGTCGGCCTCGGCCCGTTGCGCGAGGTGCTCGGGGTGGACACCGAGGGCACGATCAACGCCGACCTCGGCGAGGTGCGCTACGACGAGGTGGCCCGGGCCATGGGAGCCCACGGCGAGCGCGTCGCCACGCCCGCCGACCTCGAGCCGGCGCTCCGCCGGGCCCTCGGCTCGGGACGGCCGGCCGTCGTCCACGTCGACGTCGACCCGTCCAAGCACCTGTTCGCGCCGGGCCTCCTCGACTTCAAGGAGATGCACCAGGAGCCGGTGGAGTGAGCCGCCCGTCGGTGCTCGTGACCGGGGCGGCGGGCTACGTCGGCACCCTGACGCTCGACGCCCTGGCCGCCCGGCGCGACGAGCTCGAGCGCCTCGTGGCGCTCGACGTGCAGGAGGTCCCCGAGGCGCGGCGGCACCCGGACGTGACGTACGTGGTCGCCGACGTGAGCACCGCCGACCTCGCCGGGCTGCTGCGCGAGCACGGGGTCGACACCGTCGTCCACCTGGCCTCGATCCTGCGCGTCCCACCGGGCGCGCCCGAGGACCTCGCGTACCGCGTCGACGTGGTCGGCACCCGCAACGTCCTCGACGCGTGCGTCTCGACCGGGGTGACGAAGCTGGTCGTGACGAGCAGCGGCGCGGCCTACGGCTACCACGCCGACAACCCGAAGTGGCTCGAGGAGGGCGACCCGCTGCGGGGCAACGAGGGGATCCCCTACGCCCACCACAAGCGGCTCGTCGAGGCGATGCTCGCCGAGCACCGCCGGGACCACCCCGAGCTCGCCCAGCTGGTGCTCCGCGCCGGCACCATCGTGGGCGAGGGCACGAGCAGCCCGGTGACGGACCTCTTCGAGGGGCCGGCCGTGCTGGGGATCCGGGGGTCCGACTCGCCGTTCGTGTTCATCTGGGACCACGACCTCGTCGAGGTCGTCCTCCTCGGCGTCCTCGGGGGACGCCAGGGCGTCTACAACCTGGCCGGGGACGGCGTCCTCGCCCCGCGCGACATCGCCCGGCGCCTCCACAAGCCGTACCTGCCCGTGCCGGCCTCCCTCCTCCGGGGGGTGCTGTGGGTGCTCCACGCCCTGGGGCGCACGGCCAACGGTGCCGACCACGTCGACTTCCTCCGGTACCGGCCCGTGCTCTCGAACGAGCTGCTGAAGCGCGAGCTCGGCTACCGGCCGATCGACTCCGCCGCCGCCTTCGACCTCTGGGCCCGCTCCTACGAGGAGCGGAGACGCTCCGGCCGGTCGTCAGCGGGGCCCCGGCCGGCCGGTCGCTGAGGTGCTCCGTCGCGGGATCGACGCCGACGACGGTGACGCCGCCGGCACCGGCGCAGGAGCGGTCGTGCCGAGGAACGTGATCGTCGTCCTCCTCGACAGCCTCAACCGGCGCATGACCGGTCCCTACGGCGGCACCGAGTTCGAGACGCCCAACCTCGACCGCCTGGCCCGCCGCTCGGTCCGCTTCGACCGGCACTACGCCGGCTCGCTGCCGTGCATGCCGGCACGGCACGACATCCTGGTCGGCGCGCTCGACTTCCTGTGGCGACCGTGGGGGTCGATCGAGGTGTGGGAGCAGTCGGTCGTCCGCTCGCTCGCCCTCTCCGGCGTGACGACCGCCCTCGTCTCGGACCACCCGCACCTCTTCGAGACCGGTGGCGAGAACTACCACACCGACTTCACCGCCTGGGAGTACGAGCGCGGCCACGAGGGCGACCCGTGGCGGACCCGGCCCGACCCGTCGTGGAGCGGGGCACCCGCCCTGAGGGCCGCCGAAGGGCCGCGCCCCATGCCCTACGACGTGTCGCGCACCTGGTTCCGGAGCGAGGACGACTTTCCGGGGCCGCGCACCATGCGACGGGCGGCCGAGTGGCTCGAGGCGAACGCCGGGGCCCACGACCGCTTCCTCCTCTTCGTCGACGAGTTCGACCCCCACGAGCCCTTCGACACCCCCGAGCCGTGGGCCTCGCGCTACGACCCCGGGTGGGACGGGCCGCGCCTGATCTGGCCGCCGTACACGACCGACGCCGTGGCCAGCGGGAAGCTCACCGAGGCAGAGGCCCGCAACATCCGGGCCAACTACGGCGCCAAGCTCAGCTTCATCGACCACTGGCTGGGGCGCCTGCTCGACGTCGTCGACCGCTACGACCTGTGGGAGGACACCGCCGTCGTCCTGTGCACCGACCACGGGCACTACCTCGGCGAGCGTGACCTCTTCGGCAAGCCCGGCGTGCCCGTCTACCCCGAGCTCGGCCACCTGCCGCTGCTCGTCGCGTGGCCCGGTCACGCCCCCGGCCGGGTCGAGGCCCTCACCACCAGCGTCGACCTGCACGCCACCCTGGTCGAGGTCTTCGGGGTGGAGGCCGGTGACCACCGGACCCACGGCCGCTCCCTCGTCCCCCTGCTCACGGGCGAGGCGGAGCGGGTGCGCGACTGGCTGCTGTGCGGCATCTGGGGCCGGCACGTGGAGGTCGTCGACGACCACCGGCTCTTCGCCCGCGCCCCGGTCGAGGAGAACTTCCCGCTGTCGATGTGGTCGAACCGGTGGTCGTCCATGCCGGTCACCTCGTTCCCCCAGCTGCGCCTGCCCCGTCCCGACCGGCGGGCGGCCATCGACTTCATGCCCGGCTCCGACGTCCCGGTCCTGCGCCAGCCGTTCGTCCCCGGCGACCTGCTCCCCTTCTGGGCGTACGGCTGCCGGCCGGACGACCACCACCTCTACGACCTCGACGGCGACCCCGCCGCCTCGGCCAACCTGGCCGGCGAGGGCGGGCGGCGGGAGACCGAGGCGCTGGAGCTCCTGCGGGCCGCCCTCGACGAGCTCGAGGCGCCGTCCGAGCAGTACGAGCGGCTGGGCCTGCGCTGAGCGCACCGAGCGGGGCCGGCCCCCCGGAGCCGCCGGCCGGCTAGGACCCGGCCTCGAACCGGCGCCGCAGCTCGGCCTTGGCCACCTTGCCCGCCGGGGTGAGCGGCACGTCGGAGACGACCGTGACGTAGCGGGGCACCTTGGAGTCGGCGAGCCGCGCCGCGCAGCTGCAGCTCCCCGACGGTCCCCGGCGCCACCGGTGCGCCCGCCTCGTCGACGACGCGTCCCTCGAAGTCGCCGATGACGACCCCGATGCTGCGGGTGACCGCGTCGGCGTCGTCGCCCGGGGCCGAAGCACCGACGCCCCCGAGCCCTCGGAGAGCCCGTAGAGGTTGACCAGCTGGGCGTCGGGCCACGCGGCGGCCACCTTCCGGGCGAGCGAGGGGTCGAGGATCGAGCCGCCCACGATGACCTGGCGCAGCGAGCCGGTGTCGACCGGGTTGGCAGCGAGGGCCTGCAGCAGCATCACGAACGTCGTCGGCACCCCCGACAGCACGGTGGTGCGGTGCTCGGCGGTGGCGGCCAGCACCGAGGAGGGGGAGAACGCAGGCAGGAGCACGACGGTGCCACCGGCCACCAGCAGTGAGAGGGCGCCGCAGGTCAGCCCGCCGACGTGGTTGAGGGGCAGGGAGCCGACGGTCGAGGTGTGCTCGTCCCAGCCGAGGTGGGCGACCTGGGCCCGGGCGGAGGCGAGCAGGCTGCCGTGGGTGAGGACGGCCCCGCGGGGCCGCCCGGTGGTACCGGACGTGTAGAGGATGACGGCGGGGTCGTCCCGGCCCGTCCCGGCACGAGGGTTCGTCGTCGGGGCCCCGGCCAGAGCTCCGGCCCCGGCCGCGACCAGCTCGTCGAAGGTGGCGGCCCCCTCGAAGCGGCCGTCCCCGGTGGGCGGGTCGAGGAAGACGTAGCGCTCGACGGTCGGCACCTCGGCGCGCAAGCCGGCGAAGAAGGCGGCGAATTCGAGCTCCGCCGTCGTCGCCGGGCACAGCAGCAGGCGGGTGCCCGACTGGTTGAGCATGTACCGGAGCTCCTGCTCGCGGTAGCGGGGGTTGAGCGTCACGAGCGCCGCACCCAGCCTGGCGGCGCCGGAGAACAGCCTCTGCCACGGCAGACCGTTGGGGGCGGCGACCGCCACCCGGTCCCCGGGCGGACCTCCCAGTCGCCGAGGCCCGCCGCCACGTGGGCGGCCAGGCGGTCGAGGTCGCCGAAGGCGACGGGCCGGTCGTCGACGACGAGGAACACCCGCTCCGCGTCGTGGGCGGCCCGCCAGGCGAGCAGCTCGGGGATCGTCTCGGCTCCGGGCCCCGACCGCGGGGTCGTCGCCGGTCGGTCGTCCGGTGCCGACATGGTCCGATCGTGCTCGTGGCGTCGCCCGGGCGCAAGCGCACCGGCCGCCGGGAGGCGGCCCACGGGATGGCATGCTGGGCCGCCGGCGTCGAGCGGGTGGGGCGAGCGGAGCGAACGAGACGAACGGGGGAACCATGTCCGAGGAACGTCCGGAGCGAGCGCTGCAACTGCGATCGCTGGTGACCCGACAGGCGACGGTGGAGCTGTCGCTGGCCGAGGTCGAGGTGCCCGGGCCGTCGGAGGGCCAGGTGCTCGTGCGCGTGGAGGCCGCGCCGATCAACCCCTCCGACCTCGGCCTCCTGCTCGCCGGCGCCGACGTGACCCGGGCACGTGTCGCCGGCACGGCCGAGCGCCCCGTCGTCACCGCGCCGCTCGACGCCGGTGCCGCACGCGCCGCCGCGGCGCGGGTCGGCGAGCCGATGCCGGTGGGGAACGAAGGTGCGGGCCGGGTCGTCGTGGCGGGTTCCGGCCCCGCCGCCCAGGCCCTGCTCGGCAAGCTCGTGGCCGTGGCCGGCGGCGCCATGTACGCACAGGCCCGCTGCGTCGACGCGGCCGCGTGCCTCGTGCTGCCGGACGGGGCGACCGCCGCGGAGGGAGCGGCGGCCTTCGTCAACCCGATGACGGCGCTCGGGATGGTCGAGACGATGCGTGCCGAGGGCCACACCGGCCTGGTGCACACGGCGGCGGCGTCCAACCTGGGCCAGATGCTCAACCGCCTGTGCCTCGAGGACGGGGTGCCCCTCGTGAACATCGTGCGGTCGCCGGCCCAGGTCGAGCTGTTGCGGGCCGCCGGTGCCACCCACGCGTGCGACTCGAGCAGCGAGAGCTTCATGGCCGACCTCACCGAGGCGCTCCGGGCGACGTCCGCGACCCTGGCCTTCGACGCGGTGGGCGGAGGCACGCTGGCCAGCCGCATCCTCACCGCCATGGAGGCGGCCCTCACCTCCGGGGCCGCCTTCAGCCGGTACGGGTCGACCGTGCACAAGCAGGTCTACCTCTACGGCTCGCTCGACCGGGGCCCGACGGAGCTGCGCCGCAGCTACGGCATGGCCTGGGGCGTGGGCGGGTGGCTGCTCACCCCGTTCCTCGTCGCCGCGGGGCCCGAGCGGGTCGAGGCCATGCGGCAGCGGGTGGCCGCCGGCCTGACGACGACGTTCGCCAGTCGCTTCTCCGACTCCGTGACGCTGGCCGGGGCACTGAGCCCCGACGCCCTGGCGGACTACAGCCGCATGGGGACCGGCAGGAAGTACCTCGTCACGCCCAACGCGTGAGGAGGATGCCCCGGGGTGGGCTCGGCCGGTACCGGGTAGCGTCGGCGGAGAGAGACGGCCGGAGGTGGTGCCATGGGTGAGATCACCGGAGGGGCGCTGCTGGCCCGGGCGCTCGCGGCCGAGGGCGTGTCGCTGGTGTTCGGCCTGCCGTCGCCGGAGGTCGACCCACTGCTGGCGGCGCTCGACGACGTCGGCATCCGGCTGGTCCCCGTGCGCCACGAAGCAGCCGGCGTCCACATGGCGGAGGGCCTCTACAAGACGACCGGGAAGCTCGCGGCCGTGCTCGGGAACCCGGGTCCCGGCTCCGCCAACCTCGTGCCCGGTGTCCTCACCGCGCTCCACGAGGGCGTGCCCGTGCTCGTGCTCAGCGCGCAGCACCGGATGGGCGTCGTCTACCCGACCCCGCCCTCGACCTTCCAGGGCCAGGACCAGCTCGACCTGTTCCGCCCGGTGGTGAAGTGGGGCGGCCCGATCTTCGAGTGGGGCCGCATCCCGGAGGTGGTCCGGCTGGCGTGCCGCGAGTTGTGGAACGGCCGTCCCGGCCCGGTCCACCTCGAGGTGCCGATGACCGTCCTCGCCGCGACCGGAGACGAGGCCCTGGCGCCGGTGCACGTGGCGGGCGCCTCACGCGGGACCGGGCCACAGGCCTCCGACGCACAGCTCACCGAGGCCGCGAGGCTGCTCACCGAGGCGCACCGACCGGTGGTGATCGCCGGCACCGGTGTCGACCGCGCCGCCGCCAACGACGCGCTGCTCGAGGTCGTCGACCTGCTCGGCTGCCCGGTGCTGACCACCACGGCCGGCCGTGCGACCGTGCGCTCCGACCATCCGAGCTACGTGTCGTCCGTCGGACCGGCCGCCGACGAGGTCCGACGGGAGGCCGACGTCCTGCTCGTCGCCGGCTCCCGCATGGGGAACCTCGACCTCCCCTTCGACGACCACTGGGGCGACCCCTCGGGCCAACGGCTCATCCAGATCGACGTCGACCCTCGCCACCTGGGGGTGACCCGGCCGCTCGCCCTCGGCATCGTCTCCGACGCGCGCGTCGCCCTCGAAGGCATCGCCGCCCGGCTCCGGACCGCGGAGCGGCCCGTCTACGACGCCGCCCTCCTCGCCCGCTACCGCGCGCTCGACCAGGAGGCGGCGGCGGCGATGGCCGCCCCCCTGCTCGCCTGGCAGGCACCCGGGATCCACCCGGCGCACGCCATGGGGGTGATCGGTGCCGTCTTCGGCTCCGACGCCGTCTACACGGTCGACGGGGGCAACACCGCGCTGTGGGCGCACGCCCTCCTGCCGCCGACCCGACCCCGTTCGTACCACTCGATCCTCGAGCTGGGCATGCTCGGCACCGGCATCCCGTCGGCCATCGGGGCCAAGCTCGGCGCGCCCGAGCGGACAGTGGTCTGCGTGACGGGCGACGGTGCCGCGGGGTTCAACGTCATGGAGCTGCAGACGGCGGCCCGCGAGGGCGTGGACGTGACGGTCGTCGTCTTCGCCGAGGGGGCGTGGACGATGGAGGAGCCCGCCGAGCTTGCCGTCTACGGGCGCACGTTCGGCACGGCGCACGGGGAGGTCCGCTGGGACCTCGTCGCACGGGGTCTCGGGTGCCACGCCTCCTTCGTGGACCGCCTGGAGGACCTCGACCCGGCCCTGCGCGAGGCTCGGGCAGCCGCCGGCCCCGCTCTGGTGTGCGTCCGGAGCGACCACGACGCCAACCTCGCGGTCCCGCCCGAGGCGCTCGCCCGGTTCTTCGAGGTCTACACCGGGCCGGCTCCCGGCTGAGCGGGGAGCGGCGGAGGCCGTCGCCGGCCGGCCGGGTCGCCGGGCTCGACCACCCGCGCCCGGTCACGCAGCCCGGCGTCGGTGCACGATCCACGTGCGCAGCACGGGTGAGGTCAACCGGGCCCTTGGCCGCCCACGCTCCCCACCGTCTGCTCCTCCACCGTGACAGGAGCGGGCGGGCGGAAGAGGAACCGTTGGTACACGGCGAACTTGAGGACCCACAGCGCTCCGTAGGTGCCGACGTACGCACCGCCGACGACGGCGAGGTGGGCGGTCCGACCCGAGGGGGCGTCGGCCGCCGCCACGCCGGTCAGGAGGCTGGACAGGGCGAGGCTCACCAGTCCGACCACCCAGTAGCCAGCGGCCTGGCGTCCCGGACGGCGGCGGTCCGCCTCCGGCCAGATCCAGAACCGGCTCATGGCATACGAGGGCACCGTCGCGGCGATGCTCGCGACCACAGCGGCGGCCGACGCGCTCAGCACGTGCGCCCCGTAGAGGGCCAGGAGGACCCCTTCGCTCACGCCGGTAGCGACCCCGGAGGTGACCGCGTACCTCCCCCAACGCCGCCACGTCGCGCCGAGGCGCGCGAGCCTCGCGGGCTCGCGGCGAGCGGTCTCGGCCGCGGCCGACTGCGCGGCGGACGGGTGGAGGACGACCGTCATGCGACGAGCGCCGCCGACTGCGGGCCGACGGGGCTCGACGTCGCCCGCCACTGCACGCTCGGCTCGAACAGGGACGGGTCGGCGTTGCCGCGGTACCGACGGGCGATGGCGAGCAGCGAGCCGACCAGGGTGTCGGACAGAAGGTGCGGCTGCAGGCCGAGGTCGAGCAGGCCCGAGTGCTCGGCGTGGTAGTAGTGCTCGTCCGCCTCGACCCTCGGGTTCTCGACGGTGGCGATGCTGACGTCGCCGCCGGCTGCCTCCTTGATCATCGCCGCGATACCCCGGACCGAGAACTCCTCGGTGAACTGGTTGAAGACACGGAACTCCCCGGGGCTCGCCGGGTGCTCGCAGGCGATGCGGATGCACTCGACGGTGTCGCGGATGTCGAGCATGCCCCGGGTCTGGCCGCCGCTGCCGTACACGGTGAGCGGGTGCCCGCTGACCGCCTGCACCACCATGCGGTTGAGCACGGTGCCGAAGACGGCGTCGTAGTCGAACCGGGTGGCGAGGTCGGGGTGCCGGCGGGTCTCTTCGGTCTCCTGCCCGTACACGATCCCCTGGTTGAGGTCGGTGGCGGCCAGGCCCCAGGCCCGGCAGGCGAACTCGATGTTGTGGCTGTCGTGGACCTTGGAGAGGTGATAGAAGGAACCGGGTCGCTTGGGGTAGAGCATCCGGTCCGTGCGTCCCTTGTGGGTGACCTCGAGCCAGCCCTCCTCGATGTCGATGTCGGGGGTCCCGTACTCGCCCATCGAGCCGAGCTTGACGAGATGGATCGCCGGGTTCAGCTCGGCGATGGCATAGAGCACGTTGAGGGTCCCCACCACGTTGTTCGTCTGCGTGTAGACGGCATGCGCCTGGTCGATCATCGAGTACGGCGCCGAGCGCTGCTCGGCGAAGTGCACGACGGCGTCGGGACGGAACCGAGCGACGACGTCGTGGGTGAACACCGGGTCGGTGAGGTCTCCGACGTAGGGGACGAGGAGCCGGCCGGACACCCGGCGCCACGCGGCGATCCGCTCGTCGAGGGTCGCGATCGGCACGAGCGAGGTCGCACCGAGCTCGGTGTCGTAGCCCCGCCGTGCGAAGTTGTCCGCCACGCCGACCTCGTGACCGCTGGCGGACAGGTGAAGGGCGGTCGGCCACCCGAGGTAGCCGTCCCCACCGAGAACGAGAATGCGCATCGTGCCCTCCTCAGGCCATGGCACGGCCTCACGCCGCTTGCTGCCAGTGTCGGGGAGGCGAGCAGGCCTCGATAGGGACGAAGGTCCCACGGGTGACCTGGCCGGAGGCATTCTTAGGTGCCGTTTAGGGTCCTCCCAGCTGCCTCCCAGCGACCGGAGGCCAGGGGCCGCGCAGGTGCCTGTCGCGCCCGACGGCCCGGCCCCGGCGACGGCCCCGGCGACGGCCCCGGCGCCTCCGAGCACTGCCCGTCCCGCTCCGACGGCTCCGGCTCCGCCAGTGCCACCTTCCACGTCCGCGAGCCAGCCCGCCGTCGCCTGCCAGACGACCAATGCCCGCGCCGGGACTCCATGGCCGCAGAGCGGTATGTGGCTCTACCCACCGGCGGAATCGGGGCTCACGGTGACGATCGGCGGTGTCGTCGTGGCGCCGCCGGGAACGCGGCCCACGTCCCTCGACTGGAATTGGGGCGACGAGACGGCGGAGGCTGGCTGCCTCTACTCCCCCCAGACCCACACCTATCGGGCCGGTGGCACGTACCAGGTGACCGTCGACGCGACGTTCTCGGACGGCTCGCAGCTCCACGCGACGGAGGCGGTGGCGGTGGCGGTCTAGCGGTCCATCGTGGTCGGGTCGGGGACGACTCCTGCGGTGACCGGTCGACGCCCCGATGCCGACGAGTTCGGCGGGCTCTACCGGGCGGCGCTCGACGAGCGCGACGCGAGTGCCGCCGCGCGCGCTCCGACGGCAGGCTCGGCGGTGCCCGTACGTAGGGGACGTTGCCGAGTAGCGTTGGTCGTCGGTGTCGGGACCTGCGTCGGTGTCGGCGAAAGCAGGGCGAGCGCGATCTCGTGCTCCCGCGCGAGCACGGACTGCTCGATGCGGTCGATGCCGCGCGTATGCCGACCGAGCCGAAGGACGGAGACGCCGGGCCGTCCACCACGGGCGACGACCTCGTCCCGTCGCCGTGCTGGGGAGCGTCGCCCTCGCGGTGCTGCTCGCAGTCGTCAGCGTGCCGTCGTCGGCGGGGGCAGCGCCGATCGGCGCCGAGAAGACCCAGGTCGGTGCCGACCAGGCCAAGGCGAACCAGCTGCAGCAGCAGATCGCCCAGGACGGAGTCGCCCTCCAGCACCTCGTCCAACGCTACGACCAGGTGCTGGCACAGAACGCCGCCATCGCCGCTCGGATCGTCGTCGCACAGGCCCGCGTGGCCTCCGACCGCCGGGCCGGCGCCGCCGCAGACGCCCGGCTGCGACGGCTCGCCCTCGAGGCCTACATGGGCGGCACCGCCGGCGGCACCCTGCCCGCGTGGTTCGACACCACCAACCTGACGTCGCTGGCGGTCGACCACGAGTACACGGACCTCGCCGCCCACAGCCTCACCGACGCCGTCGACGCCGTCGAGGCGGACCAGCGCCAGACCCTCGCTGCCGAGGCCGGGCTCCGTGCCCAACAGGCGGACGCCCACGCGGCCGCGCAGCTCCTCGTCGCGCAGCGTCAGTCCGCGCAGTCCGCGCTCAACCAGGAGAACACGCGCCTGGCTCAGGTCCACGGCGACGTCCAGTCGCTGCTGGCGTCCATCGCGTCCCAGCAGCAGGCGCAGCAGGCGGCCGCCGAACGGGCGAGGGCGGCCAAGCAGGCCGCCGCCGCCGCTGCTGCCGCCGCTGCCGCTGCGGCTGCGGCTGCGGCTGCGGCGGAAGCCAGACGGACTGCCTCCGCCGCCCCGACGGCGCTGACCGCGCCGGCGCCGTCCGGCGGGACCGCTCCGGGCCAACCCGTCGTGGTCTCGGTCCACCCGGCTCCCGGCAGCTATACGAACCCGCTCGCGTCGGTGCGAGCCCTGTGGCCCGAGCGGGTCGACCAGGGGGTCGACTACAGCGGCTACGGCCCGATCGTGGCCCTGGGCGACGGGACGGTGTTGAGCACGACAAACACCGGGTGGCCGGGCGGGACCTTCATCGCCTACAGGCTGTCGGACGGGCCGGCCGCCGGGCTCGTCGTCTTCGCCGCCGAGGACATCCTCCCGGAGGTGTCGGTGGGCGAGCACGTCACCGCGGGCACGACGCTCGGCACCGTGTACGAGGGCCCCGACGGCATCGAGACCGGCTGGGCGGACCCGTCGGGGGACGGGGTGACGATGGCGCGCGACGCGGGGCAGTTCTCGGGGGCCAACTCGACCGCGTACGGCGCCAACTTCTCCCAGCTCCTCGCCTCGCTGGGCGCACCGCCGGGCAAGCTGCAGAACAACCCGCCGACGGGGCAGCTGGCACCCGGCTGGCCGTCGTTCTGAGCGCGCCGGAGGGAGGCCGGACGCCCCCAGGGAGCGCGGTCGCCGGTGTCGCCCTGGAGCAGCTGTTGCCGGCCCGGTGCCGTCCATCCCGAGGCTTCGTCGCCGGACGGCACGTGGCAGGCCGCCGCGTGGCGGGCCGCCACGTGGTAGCTCGGACGCGTTCGGCTACCGCTCCGCACTGGCGTCGGCACGGGCTGGGTGCTCGACGACCGCCACCACTCTGGCTGCCATGAAGCGGGCCGTCCGGACCGGGACGCCGGTACGCGTCACCTCGGTCACCTCGACCGTCCCCCGGACGTTCACCACCTCCACCCGGCGGCCGGCACGGCTGGCGTCGACCTCGAACCGCTCCACGCCGGAGCCGATGTCGACGAGGACCTCGACGCGGTCGCCCTTCACCCTCCCCAGGCTATCGACAGTGCACGTTCGGCCCCGCGGGAGCCGGTGTGACGTCCCGCCGGTGCGGGCCCGCGGCGCGGCACCGTCCGGCGCCAGCTGGACAAGGCTGTCGGAGGTGTCGCCGACAATGCCGCCGGAGGAACGGCCGACCGCCGCCCGGGTGGGAACGACGGCCGTGGGCTACGGTCGACGCCGACGACGGTCGTGGTCCACTTCAGGGTGACGCCCCATCCCTGACGACCGTCGGAGGACGGCAAGCCATGACCATGACAACCATCTCCTGCTCCGACCAGCGGGGCCTGATCTTCCTCGACCCGGGTGCGTACACCGACCAGGAGAGGTGGCACGCCGTGGCAGCGGACCTCCGGGACAACGCTCCGGTGCTCAGGGTGGAGGCGGAGGGCTACACACCGTTCTGGGCGGTCACCCGCTACGAGGACGTCTTCGACGTCTCGCGTCACAACGAGCACTTCCTCAACACGCGCAATTCGGTGCTCGGGCCGGACCTCCAGCTCGAGATGCTGACCGGCATGGGGATCGAGCCGAAGACCCTCATCCACATGGACGGGGAGGAGCACCGCCAGCACCGGGGGCTGGCCAACGCCTGGTTCCGTCCCCGTGCGGTCTCGCAGCGCCAGGCCGCCATCGACGCTATCGCGGACCAGTTCGTGGCCAAGTTCCGCGACCTGGGCGGGCGCTGCGACTTCGCCCAGGACATCGCCGTGCCCTACACGCTGCGGGTCATCATGAGCATCTTCGGCGTGCCCGAGGAGGACGAGGCCACCATGCTCCGCCTGACCCAGGGGATCTTCGGCGCGGCGGACCCCGAGTACCTGGGCGACCTGAGCGACCCATTCGCCCTGCTGACCGGCACCATCGCGGAGTTCGAGGAGTACTTCAACAAGCTCGCCGCCGACCGCCGTGCCCACCCCGCCGACGACCTGGCCACGGTCATCGCCAACGGCACGGTGGGCGGGTGCCCCATGGACCGTGACGCCACCCTGTGGTACTTCACCATCGTGGCCACCGCCGGCCACGACACGACGTCGTTCGCGCTCTCCGGCGGGCTCGAGGCGCTCCTGCGCCGCCCTGACCAGGTCCGCCTCCTCCAGCAGGACCCCGGCCTGGTCACCAACGCCACCGAGGAGATGATCCGGTGGACGTCGCCGGTGCGCCACTTCCTCCGGTACCTGACCGAGCCCGCCGTGCTCTCGGGCGTCGAGGTGCCCGCAGGGGACCGCCTGCTGCTCTCGTACCCGTCGGCGAACCGCGACGACCGGGTGTTCGCCGACCCGATGCGCTTCGACGTGACGCGGTCGAACGCCAACCGGACGCTCGCTTTCGGTGGCGGGGAGCACTTCTGCCTCGGCTCCACGTTCGCCCGCCGCGAGATCCGCACCCTCCTGCCGAGGCTGCTCGCCGCCGTCGACGAGATCGTCCTCGACGGGGAGCCCGAGCACGCCCAGGCCAACTTCGTCGGCGGGGTGAAGCACCTGCCTGTGTCCGCCACGTTCCGGTAGGGCGGGCGGCAGGGTGCCGTCTGCCCCCGGACACCGGACGCCCCGCCGGCAGAGGGAGCGGCGTCACGCCCGGACCGTATGCTGCGGACGTGCCCGAGCCGATCATCGAGGGCGACCCGACG
>CAZSYT010000016.1:0-65 GCA_964610905.1 uncultured Acidimicrobiaceae bacterium | reverse complement strand
ACGGCATGGTGACGACGGCATGGTGACGACGGCATGGTGACGACGGCATGGTGACGACGGCATGG
>CAZSYT010000015.1:42140-50724 GCA_964610905.1 uncultured Acidimicrobiaceae bacterium | reverse complement strand
GGGGCGCCTGACGGGGGGCGCCTGACGGGGGGCGCCTGACCGGGGGGCGTCTGACCGGGGGGCGCCTGACCGGGGGGCGCCTGACCGGGGGGCGCCTGACGGGGGGCGCCTGACGGGGGGCGCCTGACCGGGGGGCGTCTGACGGGGGGCGCCTGACCGGGGGGCGTCTGACGGGGGGCGTCCGGTCGACGGCCTACCGGTCGACGCGTGCCCCGACCGGGGCACGCGCTCCTCCTTGCCGGCGCCGCTCCGAAGGGGTGCCTACAGGTTGACCACCGGGCAGGTCACCGTACGGGTGATGCCGTCGACGACCTGCACCCGCCCCACGACCATGCGGCCCAGCTCGTCCATGGTCTGCGCCGTCGCCCGGACGATCACGTCGTAGGGGCCGGTGACGTCCTCGGCCGAGACCACCCCGTCGATGTCGGAGACGGTCCGGGCGACGGACGCGGCCTTTCCGACCTCGGTCTGGATGAGCACGTACGCGGCGACGGTCATCGCGCCTCCCTTCACCTCGGCTCCACCACGGACGGCGCTCCCCGGCAGGAGCCGCTCTCGGGCTGCAGCTATCGTAGCGACCGCCCGCCGGCGTCCCGGTGCAGGACCGTGGCACGACCGCCCTAGCATTTGGGGGTGCGAGTCCGGGAGCGAGGCGACCAGTTCCGCAGGCTCGCACGCTCGGCGTTCGCCGACCTGCTCGACCAGGAGCACCCGATCGGCCGGCTCGCGCTCACCCAGGTGCTGGTGACGGCCGGGGACACCGTCTTCGCCGTGTCGCTGGCCGGCTCCCTGTTCTTCTCGATCTCCCCGCACGCTGCTCAGGGGCGGGTGCTCCTGTACCTGCTGTTGACGATGGCCCCCTTCGCCGTGGTCGCCCCCGCCCTCGGTCCGCTCGTCGACCGCAGCCGGGGCGCACGGCGCGCCACGGTGGTCACCTCGGCCGTGGGCCGGGCGCTGCTGTCGCTCCTCCTCACACGTGACGTCCACTCCCTGCTGCTCTTCCCCGAGGCGTTCGGCATGCTGGTCCTGTCGAAGGTCTACCTCGTGACCAAGGGTGCGCTCGTCCCCGAGATGGCGGCGCTCGCCGAGCGGCGTCCGGACGGTGGACCCGCGCACGAGGAGCTGTCGCGCCGCTCGCCGTCGGACCCCGACCCGGACACGCCCCCCTACGGCACGCCAGCCGCCCGCCCGCCGGTCCCACCCGGCGAGCCACGCGTCGGCGCCGGCACGATCACGACCGACTTCGCCAGCGTGAACGCCCGGCTGGGGCTCCTCTCGTCGCTGTCCGGGTTCGCCGCCGCCCTGCCGGCGATCGCCCTCTTGAAGCTGGGCGGCGCGCCGTGGGTGCTGGCCTTCGACGTCGCGGTGTTCGCCGCTGCGGCGGTCGCCGGGTGGCGACTGCCGGTGCGGGCGGCCCGTCTGGTCGAGCCCGAGGCGCCGAAGCGGCGCCGGGTGGCCGCCGTGCCCATGGTGGACCCCCACGAGCCGGGGCGCCACGGTCCCTCGACGGGCCTGCCCGCCGGCTGGACGCTCCAGGAGTGGCAGGCCGACCAGGCCGACCTGGCCGTCTTCCGACCGATCTGTGGGCCCGAGGTCGCCCGCGCTCGTGTCCCGATGTCGATCCTCAAGTTGGTCGCGGGCTTCCTCACCTTCTTGATCGCCTTCGGCCTTCGCCGCGAGGGCGCGGCGACCTGGTGGTTCGGCCTCCTCCTCGGGGCTGTCACCGCGGGGGCGCTGACAGGCGTGATCTCGATGCGTCGTCTCCGCCAGTTCGCCTCCGAGCAGCAGATCCTCCTCGGTTCGCTGCTCGTGGCGACGGGAGGCGCGCTCTTCGGCGCCGTCGTGGGCGACCGGTGGGCACAGGTGCTCGTGGCCCTGTCGGTCGGTGTGGCGGGGTCGGTGGCCAAGCCGTCGTTCGACGCACTGGCGCAGCAGGGCGTCGTCCCGGCGGACCAAGGGCGCGCCTTCTCGCGCTTCGAGACCGGCTACCAGCTCATGTGGGTGATCGGCGCCTTCGTACCGGTGGTGATGACCCTGGGAATCCCTGTCGGCGACGTCGTCATCGCCGTGCTGACCGGCGCGGGCGCGTTGACCTACCTGGGGTCGAGCCGGCGGGCCGACCCGGCGCCGCTGTTCAGCCCAGGTCGCGCTCCAACCGGTCGACCTCGCTGACGAGGGCAGGCGGGAGCCGGTCGCCGAAGGTGGCGAAGTGCTGCCGGATGAGCGGCACCTCGGCCCGCCAGTCGGCGGGGTCCACGGCGAGCAGCTGGGCCATGTCCTCCTCGGAGACGGCGAGACCCTCGGTGTTGATCGCACCGAGGGTCGGGACGAAGCCGATCGGGGTCTCCACGGCCTCGCCACGCCCGGCGACGCGCTCGAAGACCCACTCGAGCACCCGCGAGTTCTCGCCGTAGCCGGGCCACAGCCACTTCCCGTCGCCGTCCTTGCGGAACCAGTTGACGTAGAAGATCTTGGGGAGCTTCTCGGGATCGGACGACTCGCCGATGCGCAGCCAGTGACCGAAGTAGTCGGCCATGTTGTAGCCGCAGAACGGGAGCATGGCGAAGGGGTCGCGGCGCAGGTTGCCGACCGCGCCGGCCGCCGCCGCCGTCGTCTCGGAGGCCATGATCGAGCCGAGGAACACCCCGTGCGCCCAGTCGCGTGCCTGGAACACGAGCGGCACGACGGAGGCCCGGCGGCCGCCGAAGAGGACGGCGTCGATGGGGACGCCCGCCGGGTCCTCCCACTCGGGGGCGATGGCGGGGTCCTGCGAGGCCGGGACGGTGAAGCGGGCGTTGGGGTGTGCCGCCGTCGTCCCGGTCGCCGGCGTCCACTCCTCGCCCTTCCACGACGTCAGGCGGTTCGGCGCCTCGTCGGTCATGCCTTCCCACCACACGTCGCCGTCGTCGGTCAGCGCCGTGTTCGTGAAGATGGTGTTCGTCTCGAGGGTCAGCATGGCGTTCGGGTTGGTGTGGCTGTTGGTGCCGGGCGCCACGCCGAAGAAGCCCGCCTCGGGGTTGATGGCGTAGAGCCGCCCGTCTGCACCGAACTTCATCCAGCAGATGTCGTCGCCGATCGTCTCCACCTTCCACCCCGGCAGGGTGGGGATGAGCATGGCGAGGTTCGTCTTGCCGCAGGCCGAGGGGAAGGCGCCCGTCACGTAGCGGGTCTCGCCCGCCGGCGACGTCAGCTTCAAGATGAGCATGTGCTCGGCCAGCCAGTGGTCGTCGCGGGCCATCACCGAGGCGATCCGGAGGGCGAAGCACTTCTTGCCGAGCAGGGCGTTGCCTCCGTAACCGGAGCCGTACGACCAGATCTCACGCGTCTCGGGGAAGTGGACGATGTACTTGTTTTCGGCGTCGCACGGCCACGCGACGTCGTCGTCCCCATCGGCCAGCGGGGCGCCGACGGAGTGGAGGCACGGCACGAAGTCGCCGTCGGAGCCGAGCACCTCGAGGGCCCCCTTGCCCATCCGGGTCATGATCCGCATCGAGACGGCCACGTAGGCCGAGTCGGTGAGCTCGACGCCGATGTGGGCGATGTCCGAGCCCAGCGGGCCCATCGAGAACGGGACGACGTACATCGTCCGACCCCGCATCGACCCTCGGAACAGCCCCGTCAGGGTCTGGCGCATCTCCGCCGGGTCGCGCCAGTTGTTGGTGGGGCCGGCGTCGGCCTCGTTGACCGAGCAGATGAACGTGCGGTCCTCCACGCGGGCGACGTCGTCGGGGTCCGAGTGCGCCCAGTAGCTGTGCGGCCGCTTGGCGTCGGAGAGCTTGGTGAAGGTGCCCTGGTCGACGAGGAGCTGGCACAGGCGGTCGTACTCCTCGGCCGAGCCGTCGCACCACTCGACGGATGCGGGCTCCGTGAGCGCTGCGACCTCGTCCACCCATGCGATCAGCTTCTTGTTCTCGGTGGGCAACGACAAGGCTCTCCTCCTCGCTCGGGACTCGCGCGCGGCGCCTCGGCGCCGGAGGGCTCCGAGGCGGGGCGAACGCGTCCCTCCATGCTAGCGGGCACGGGATAGGCGGTCATGTGGCGTGCTAGGCAGGGACGATGGCAGGTGACCGGTCCGGACGGGGCTCGCCACCGGCGACGTCGAGCGGCGACGAGTTCGCCACCATCGGCCGCCTCCGAGGCCGCTTCGAGGAGGCGGCCGGGGGTGGGGCGCCCGAGGGCGAGGTGTGGATCGGCGACGATGCCGCCTCCGTGCGCCCGGGGCCCGGCCCCGTCCTCCTCGCCACCGACCTCGTGGTGGCCGGCGTCCACGCCGACCTGCGCTGGTGCTCGCCGGCCGACGCCGGGTTCAAGGCCGTCATGGCCACCGTGTCGGACATCGCCGCCATGGGGGGCCGCCCCCGCCACCTGTTGGTGTCGGTGGCCGCGCCGGCCTCGGTGTCGCTCGACGCCGTCGGCGAGGGGGTGGCCGAGGCGGCGCGCCTGGTCGGTGCGCCCGTGGTGGGGGGCGACCTCAGCGCCTCGCCGGTGCTCGTCGTCTCGGTGGCGGTCAGCGGGTCGCTCGACCCGTGGCGCACCGGCGCGGACGGGGACGACGGGCCGCTGTTGCGCTCGGGCGCCCGTCCCGGGGACGACGTCTTCGTCACCGGGGTCCTCGGGGCGTCCGCCGCCGGCCTGGCCTGGCTCCGCGCGGCGGCCCCCTCGGTGGCCGCACCGACCACGGACGAGGTGGTCGGTGCGCTGGTCGCTGCCCATCGACGGCCCGTCGCCCGGCTGGAGGAGGGGAGGATCGCCCGAGCGGCCGGCGCCCGGGCCGCCGTGGACGTCTCGGACGGGCTGCTCGCCGACGTCGGGCACCTGGCCGAGGCGTCGGGCGTCGGCGTGGCGTTGTCGGGCATCCCCGTCGCTCCGGGGGCCACGCTCGAGGACGCGCTCGGGGGAGGCGAGGACTACGAGCTGGTCGTGGTCACGCCGGAGCCCGCCCGGCTCGAGGCTGCCTTCGCCTCCGCCGGCCTGCGCCCACCGGTGCGCATCGGTTCCTGCACGCCCGAGGCCGGGGTGGTCCGGCTCGACGGCGAGCCGGCGCCGCCGACGGGATGGCGCCACGTGCTCGGGTGAGCCGCGCCGTCACGGCACGAGCGCCGCGGCCAGCGCACCGGCTGCCATCGGGCCAGACTGGCGTGATGACGCGCCGGACGCTCGGGGGCTCGGGACGGTGACGGCACGCGGCGTCGTCGGCGACCCCGGGGCGTCGCGCCGGCCCGACCTCACCGGTGCACGCATCCTGGTGGTCGACGACGAGGAGAGCATCACCGACCTCGTCTCCATGGCGCTTCGCATGCACGGTGCCGGGGTCGAGGTCGCCCACGACGGGCGTCACGCCCTCGACGCCATCTCGCACGTCCGCCCGCACGCCGTCGTCCTCGACGTCATGCTCCCCGACCTCGACGGGCTCGAGGTGCTGCGCCGCATGCAGTGGGACCCCCGGACGGCCGCCGTGCCCGTCCTGTTCCTGACGGCGAAGGGGGGGGTCGACGACAAGGTGCGGGGGCTCGCTGCGGGTGGCGACGACTACCTGGCCAAGCCGTTCAGCATCGAGGAGATGGTGTGGAGGGTGGCGGCCGTGCTCCGCCGGGCCGGCGGGGCGGTGGACGAAGGACCGGTGCTCTCCTTCGCCGACCTGCGCCTCGACGAGGACACCTACGAGGTCTGGCGGGGCGACCGGGTCATCGACCTCACGCCGACGGAGTTCCGCCTCCTGCACTTCCTCCTGCTCAACGCCGGACAGGTCGTCTCGAAGGCCCAGATCCGCGAGGCGGTGTGGGAGTACGCCTTCGACGGCAAGCTCAACATGGTCGAGGTCTACGTGAGCTACCTGCGCAAGAAGCTCGACGCGCACGGCCCGCCCCTCATCCGGACGGTCCGTGGCATCGGCTACACGCTGCGGGTGCCTCCCGAGCCCACGACCAGCGGCGACGGGCACGTCGAGAGCGGTGGTCGCCGGGGAGCGACCGGCGCGGCGCGACCGCTCTCGTGACACTGCGGGTACGCCTCCTGCTCCTGCTGGTGGCCGTCGTGGCCACCGGCCTCGTCGTCACCGATGTCGTCACGTACGCGTCGCTCCGGTCGTTCCTGACCACACGGATCGACCAGCAGCTCGAGGTGGCCGCCTTCCCGGTCGAGCGCCAGCTTCTCGTTGCTGCCGGCCTGGCGCCCTCCCCCCCGGCGCGGCGCGCTCCGTCGGCCGGTGGGGTCGGGGACGGGGCGGGAGCACGTCGGGACGCCTCCGCACGGGGAGGGCGCGGCCTCGGCCGGAACGGCCCCATCGTGTCGGGCACGTTCGGCGAGCTGCGGGACCGGTCGGGCGCCGTCGTCGCCCACGCCTTCTTCACGCTCGGCGGCAAGGCGCCGGCTTCCCCGCGGATCCCTGCCGGCCTCCCGACGCCGAGCGCCACCGGCTCGCCGGCCTTCTTCACCGTCGCGTCCGGCCCCGGGGGCCCGAGCTACCGGGTGATGGTGCGTGACGTGCCCGGAGGCCGGGGGACGCTCGTCGTGGCGCAGCCGACGAGCGAGCTGACCAGCACGCTCGGGCGACTGCTCGTCGTCGAGGTGGTGGTCTCCGCCGCCGTGCTCGTGGGCCTGGCCGCCGTGGCCTGGCTGCTCGTCCGGCGCGACACGCGCCCCATCGAGGACGTTGCCGCCACGGCGACCGCCATCGCCGGCGGGGACCTGAGCCTCCGGGTGCGACCGGGGCGTTCGGGGTCCGAGGTCGGCCGCCTCGCCGACGCCTTCAACACCATGATCGGCGAGATCGAGGACGCCTTCGCCGCCCGCGTCGCCTCCGAGGACCGCCTCCGTCGGTTCCTGGCCGACGCCTCGCACGAGCTCCGGACGCCCCTCACTTCGATCCGCGGCTACGCCGAGCTGTTCGAGCTGGGCGTGAGCGAGCGGCCCGCCGACCTCGCCCGGTCGATGGCCCACATCCGCTCCGAGGCAGCGCGCATGGAGCGCCTGGTCGACGACTTGTTCCTGCTGGCCCAGCTCGACCACGAGCGCCCCCTTGCCCGCGAACCCGTCGACCTCGCCGAGGTGGCCGCCCGCGCCGTGGACGCCGCACGCCTCCGGCAGGCGGAGCACCCGGTCTCGCTCGACGCGCCCGATCCCGTAGCCGTCGACGGCGACGAGTTCCGGCTCCGCCAGGTCGCCGACAACCTCGTCACCAACGCCCTTCTCCACACACCGCCCGGGACCCCCGTGACGGTGCGCGCCGCCGTCGACGGTGACGACGCGCTCCTGGTCGTGGCCGACCGAGGTCCGGGCATCCCGACCGACCAGCTGTCCCACGTCTTCGAGCCGTTCCGGAGGGTGGACCCGTCGCGCTCCCGGTCGACCGGCGGTGCGGGGCTGGGACTGGCCATCGTGGAGGCCGTGGTGCACGCGCACGGCGGCACGGTGACGGTCCGTCCCGGGGAGGGTGGGTCGGGCGCCGTCTTCGAGGTCCGCCTGCCACAGCCCCCGTCCGACGGTCCCACGACCGGTGGGGACGAGGCGCCGGAGTCCGCGCTCGACCGGGGCGCGGGGGTGGGGGCGGCGAGCGGGAGCCCGACGGGCGCGGGCTGACGGGGCCGGCCCGCTCAGCCGCCGCCGGCGCGGCCCGCTCCGGCGGCGCCCCGCGGACCGCCGAACCCCACGCCGGCCAGGGCCCCGAAGGCACCCCGTCCGGTGGTGGCCGTGGGGAGCGGGGCGGCGAGATCGGCGACGACGACCTCCTGGCCACGGCGCACGCCGGTGGTGACCTCGGTCCAGCGGGCTCCCACGACGCCGGTCGTGACCCGCACGGCGGCGACGGTCCCGGCCTGGTCGACGTCGACGGTGCGGACCGCACCGATGCGGTGGACGGCTGACGTCGGCACCACCGTGACGTCGGTGGCGTGGCCGACGACGATGGCGACGGAGGCCTGGCCGCCGGTGCTGAGCGGCAGGCCGCTGCCCGCCGCCACGGTCACCGTGACGGGATAGGTGGTCACGCCGGAGGACGACGTCGTGGCGACGAGGCCGATCGTCGACACCGTGCCCCGGACCGGGTTCCCCGTGGCGTCGGGGACGACGGTCGCCGACTGGCCGACGGACAGCTCGGGAAGGGTGGTGACCGGCACCGCCAGGTCGACCTCGTCGGCTCCGGGCGCCACGATCACGACGGACGAGCCGGACGCCGACGCGGCACCCCCGGACGCCCCCGGCGCGACCCCCTGGCCGGGGACGAGCCCGACCTGGGCCACGGTGCCGGAGAGCGGTGTCGTCAGCGTGGCGTCGGCGAGGGCTCGTTGGGCGGCCGTCAGCTGGACCGTCGCCACGTCGACGGCCGCCTGGTCGCTGGCGAGCTGTTGCGGGCTGGCCGGCGTGGCAGCGCCCGGGGAGCCGGTCGCCGAGGCCGCAGGAGCGGCCGACGACAGGGCGGAGCCCGAGCCGACCGTCGAGGCGCCCCCACCGCCGGTCGCCGACGAGTGGGACAGAGCGGCGGCGAGGGCGGCCTCGTCCGACTCGAGCGTCGCCGTGTCCGAGGAGACGGCCGCCTGGTCGTGGGCGACCTGTCCGAGGGCACCGGCGCAGGTCGTCCCCGACGTGC
>CAZSYT010000015.1:25818-42040 GCA_964610905.1 uncultured Acidimicrobiaceae bacterium | reverse complement strand
CGGCGCCCGCTCCACCCGAGGTCGGCGACGTGCCGGCGCCCGCTCCACCCGAGGTCGGCGACGTGCCGGCGCCCGCTCCACCCGAGGTGGGCGACGTGCCGGGCGCCGGTCGTGCCTCGGCGGCCGGCCCCACCGCCGCGAGCGGGCCGTCTGCGGTCCCGCTCGACGTCGGCACCACCGCGCCGCACGACCGCTCTGCGGCCGTCAGGTCGACCTCGGCCGTGTGCTCGTCCCGGTCGAGCGCTCGCTGGTCGGCGAGCACGGCGGCTTGGGCGGACGCGACGCTCGTGGCGCTCGTGCCCGGCTGCGTGCTCGACGTGGTCGACGCCGCGGTCTCGCTCGCCTGGGCGGCCGCCAGCGTGGCCTGCGCGGTGGCCAGCTGAGACCCTGCCCGGTCGACCGACGCCTGCAGCGGGCCGGCGACGAGGGTGGCGAGCGTCTGGCCGGCGGTGACTCGCTCGCCCACCGTCGCCGTGACGGTGGCCACCGTCCCGGCCTCACCGAAGGAGACGGCGGCCTGGTCGACCGGCACGAGCGTCCCGACGGCGGTCAGCTCGGCGGTCGGCGAGCCCGTCGTGACCTCGGCGAGGCGGTACGAAGGTCCGCCACCGCCCGGGAGGGTCACGCCGGCGGCGGTGCCACCGGTCACGACGACGACGGCCACCAGCCACGGGACAGCCCGGCGCACGCGGCGCCGCGGGCTCCTCGAGCTGCCGGAGAGGACGAAGGTGCGTGCCACGGGTACGGCGCCGCCCGTCAGGCGCTCGCCACGGCGCCGCTCGAGGAGCCCGCGCCCCGGCGGCCGAACCCGCCCGGGCCGAAGCCGGCGCTGCAGCCGTTCGGGCCCGGCGACGAGATGGCGATCGAGCGGGCGGTGACCGCGCCGGTCGAGCCGGCCGGGCCGAGCGCCCGGACGCACTTGCCGACGGCGAGGTCGGACGGGCCCGCCGGCTCGGTCTGCGAGAAGCGTGTGGACGTCGTGGTCACGACGGTCACCGTGGTGTGGGCGCCGGTCGCCGGGTCGGTCTCGGCGACCGTGAACGAAGACCCGGTCACGGTCGTCACCTGGCCCGTGGCGAACCGACCGGTCCCGAAGAGACCGCCCCGTCGGCGGTTGGCCGGGACCGAGCCTCGCGGTGGGGTCGTCCGGCCTGGCCGACGGGTACCGAAGGACCCGGGGCCGCCGCCCGTGCACGAGCCCGAGACGGCCGGCCGGACCAGCACCGTGGCGGCGGTCACCGTCGTGGCGGGCGTGGTCGGCGCCGAGGTCGACGGGGACGGCGGGCCTCCCGCCGGCGCAGGGGCGATGGCCGTCACGCACACGCCGACGGCCACGGCGGTCGGCGTGGCCGTCGCGGTCTGCGTGAAGGTCGTCGTCGTCGTGTAGGTGACGGTCGTCTGCCCGCTGCGCGGGTTCTGGACCTCCATCGACTGGCCGGTCAGCGCGGCGATCGTCCCCGACGCTCCCGGCGGGGCGGTCGGGGCCTTGGGAGCCGCGGTCGACGACGTCCCGTGCGAGGCCGACGTCGAGGCGGCTGTCGACGAGCCACACGCGGCGAGGCCGAGGGCCGCGGCGCCGAGGACCGTCGCCACGGAGGCGGCCCGGCGGGCGGTGCGGTGCCGGGCCCGGTCGTCGGCGGGGCGGGAGGGCGGGTGCATGGGCGCTCCTTCGGGGTGCGGGCGGAGCCCGGGACGGTGCTCGATCGGTTCGGTGCCGGCGCTCGTCATCGGCGTCACTCGCTGCGTAGGGCGTCGATGGGCGCGAGCCGGGCGGCGCGGCTGGCGGGGTAGACGCCGAAGGCGACCCCGATGACCACGGCGACGGCGATCGACCCGGCCGTCGCCGCTGCCGAGAGGGCGATCGGGTCGTGGATGAGGGGCGGCAGCACGGCGGACCCGACGACGCCGAGCGCCACGCCGAGGACACCGCCGACCAGCCCGAGGAGGGAGGCCTCGACGAGGAACTGCTTGCGGATGAGCGAGGGCGTGGCGCCGAGCGCCTTGCGCAACCCGATCTCGCGCACCCGCTCGGTGACCGACACCAGCATGATGTTCATCACGCCGATACCGCCGACCAGCAGGGAGATCGCGGCGATCCCGCCGAGCAGCACGGTGAGGGTCCGGTCGACAGAGGTGGCCGTCGACAGGATCGACTGCTGCGAGGTGATGGTGAAGTCGGCGGAGGCGGGCGTGGTGATCCCGTGGAGGGCGAGCAGCTCGGCGTCGGCCTCCTGGTAGGCGGCCGACAACGTCGCGGGGGAGGTCGCCTCGAGGAGGATCTGCTGGACCTGGTCGCGGTTGGCCCCGCCGAAGATCGACGTGGCGGCCGTCGTGATCGGGACGATCGCCTGGTCGTCGAGGTTGGAGGTCGCGCTCGACCCTGCCGAGGTGAGGACCCCGACGACGGTGAGTGACCTGCCGTTCACGTCGACGGTCTGCCCGACCGGGTCGCGGAACCCGAAGAGCTCCTGGGCGGTCGTCGGGGCGAGGACCGTGACCGCCGCGCCGGTGCGGACGTCTTGTGCCGAGAGGAACCGGCCCTCGGCGACCGTCCGCGCCCGGACCCCGAGCCAGGCCGGCGTGGTCCCGACCACCGTCGTCGTCCAGTTGGCGGTGCCGGCGACGAGCGTCTCGCTCCGCGAGACGGTCGGGGCCACGGCTGCGACGTCGGGGGTGACGACGTGCGAGGCGAGCGCGTCGGCGTCCTGCACCGTGAGGGTCGACGCAGACCCGAGCCCGCCCCGGATGCCCGCCGTCGAGGTGGCGCTGCCCGGGGAGACGATGAGGAGGTTCGAGCCGAGGGACGCGACCTCGGCGTTCACCTGCTGCTGAGCTCCTTCGCCCAGTCCGACGGTGAGCATCACGGCGGCGATGCCGATGAGGATGCCGAGCACCGTCAGCGACGAGCGCAGCCGGTGCGTGAGGATGGCGTGCCCGCCGGTGCGGAGGGTCTCGAGCCAGTTCACGACGGCGGCTCGACGTCGAGGGGACCGGCGGCCCCGGCACCGTCCCTGCTCACCTGCCCGTCCAGCAGGTGCACCGTCCGTTGCGCTGCCGCAGCCACGTCGCGGTCGTGGGTGATGAGCACGATCGTCCGTCCGCTGTCGTGGACCTCGCCGAGCAGCCGGATGACGTCGGCGGCCGACGTCGAGTCGAGGTTGCCGGTCGGCTCGTCGGCCAGGATGAGGTCGGGCTCGGTGACGAGCGCTCGGGCCACTGCGACCCGCTGCTGCTGCCCGCCCGACAGCTCACCCGGCCGGTGGGTGAGCCGGTCACCCAGCCCCACCCGCTCGAGGGACGCCTGCGCCCGCTCGGCGCGTCGCGACCGCTCCACGCCCGCGTACGCGAGGGGGAGCGCGACGTTGTCGACGGCCGAGAGCGAGGGGAGCAGGTTGAACTGCTGGAAGACGAATCCGATGCGGCGGTTGCGGACATGTGCGAGCTCCTCCTCGCCCATGCGGTCGACGGCCTCCCCGGCCAGGCGGTAGGTCCCCGACGTCGGCACGTCGAGGCACCCGAGGATGTGCATGAGCGTCGACTTGCCCGAGCCGGACGGGCCCATGACGGCGACGTACTCGCCGTCGTCCACCACGAGAGAGACGCCGCGGAGGGCGTCGACCGCGAGCTCGCCGCTGCGGTAGGTCTTCCACACGTCGACGAGCTCGATCACCGGAGCGAACGGAGCCGTCGCGGCGCCGGCGATCGGTCCGGTCGACGTTCCGGCGTCGAGGGGCCCGGTGGTGCTCACCCACCGCCCCCGAAGCCGCCACCGCCCCCGAAGCCGCCACCGCCCCCGAAGCCGCCACCGCCCCCGAAGCCGCCACCGAGCACCCCACCGCGGCCCTGGGCACCGCCACCGGGTCGGGCGATCCGGAGGACGGGGACGACGACCTGCTCGCCGGCGGTGAGCCCGTGGACGATCTGCGTCTCGCCGCCCTGGGCGAGCCCCACGGTCACGGGCCGGCTGACCTGGCGCCCGCTGGCGAGGACGTCGACGGTGACGGTGCCGCCCGGCGTGCTGTGCAGCGCCAACGTCGGGACCTCGAGGACGTCCTGGAGCACCTTCGTGACGATGGTGACGTTGGCGCTCGTGCCGCCATAGAGGCCGGAGGGGCTCCCGGTCACGTCCACCACGACGGGGAAGGAGGCCACGCCCGAGCTCGCCGTCGCCTCGAGCCCGACCGAGCCCACCGTTCCGTAGACGGGTGCCGTCGATCCGGCGATGGTGACGACCGCCTGGTCGCCCACGGCGACCTGGCTCACCTGGCTGTCGTCGACGGACGTGTCGACCACGAACGAGCCGGTGCTCACCACGACGAACTGCGCCGAGGAGCTCGAGGTGCCGGACGCGCCGACGGAGCCCCCGGCGGCCGCACCCGTGGCGGTGCCGCCGACGGAGCCTCCGGTCGTCGACAGGGCAGCCGAGCCCGACGTCGCCGACCCGCCACCGGCGACCGATTCGCCCACGGACACGCCCACCGACGCCACCGTTCCGGCGATGGTCGAGGTGAGCGTGGCGTCCGACACGTCGGCTTGGGCCGACGACACCTGGGCCTCGGCGGCGAGGATCGCTGCGTTGTCGGCGTCGAGCTGTGCCGAGGACGCGCCGGCCGCCTGGTCCGAGGACAGCTTCGCCTGGTCGAGCGCCAGCGTGGCCTGGGCCTGGGCGAGGGAGGCGTCGAGCTCCGAGGGGTCGAGCGTGGCGAGCGTCTGCCCGGCGCCGACCTTCTGGCCGGCCGCCACGTCCACGGCGGTCACGACGCCCCCGACGGCGAAGGAGAGGTTCGCCTGCTGGGCGGGCTCGACCGTCCCCGTGGACCCCACCGACTGCTCGAGCGTCCCCGGGGTCACCGAGACGACGCGCGTCGTGACCGCCGCCGCAGAGCTCGCCGGCCGGGTGCCCAGCCAGGCGCCGACCCCGCCGCCCACGACGACGACTCCGGCGACGACGGCGAGCAACCGCCGCCTGCCACCTGCTCTCCGGCTCGACCGCACGGACCACCTCGTCTCTCGTCACCCGCGTCGGCGCTGTCCGCCGTCCCGGCCGGGCGTCTGGCCGGGACGCCACAGCAGATCAGCCCAGCCGAGCCACCTTGGAGAACCCTCGGAAGTTC
Organism: uncultured Acidimicrobiaceae bacterium; assembly: GCA_964610905.1. Classification (GTDB taxonomy): domain Bacteria; phylum Actinomycetota; class Acidimicrobiia; order Acidimicrobiales; family RAAP-2; genus JAJZJT01. The sequence goes on along the minus strand of CAZSYT010000015.1, from coordinate 36,926 downwards.
CTTGGAAGTCGCTTTGAGCCCGCGGGAGCGCAGGGGCGCGTGGTCGCGCCGGTGGGCGGGGGCCGGAGACGGGCCGGGAGGGGGACCGCCGACGCGGGGGAGGGGGGACTTCCGACGCCGGCACTCCGGGTGCCGGTCAGCCCGTCAGGACGGGCGAGTGCGCACCGGCGGCTTGGTCACCTTGCCGGCGCGGATGCACGACGTGCAGACGTCGAGCCGGGTGGGGGCACCGTCGACCAGGGCCCGGACCCGCTGGATGTTGGGGTCCCACCGGCGCTTGGTGCGCCGGTGGGAGTGGCTGATGCTCATCCCGAACGAGGGCTTCTTGCCACACACCTCGCAGACCGCTGCCATCTCGCGTCGACTTCCCTTCGTACTGCTCGGCGAACGGCCGAAAGGTTAGCATCCTGGTCATGGGCGCCCTCGACGCACTCGGCCCGGCGGAGCTGCGCCGGGTGGTCACGGTCTACCGTGACGCCCTCCGGAGCCACCAAGAGGCGGTGAACCGGCTCAACGTCTACCCCGTGCCGGACGGCGACACCGGGACGAACATGGCCCTCACGCTCGAGTCCGTCGTGGCCGAGCTCGCCACGGCACGGACCGGGGACGACGAGCCGGACCTCGCGACGACGTGCCAGGCCGTCGTGCACGGGTCGCTGATGGGTGCCCGAGGCAACTCGGGGGTCATCCTCTCGCAGCTGTTGCGCGGGCTCGCCGAGGGCCTCGTCGCCACCACCGAGCCGGCGCCCGGGCCGAAGGACCTGGCCGGCGCGCTCGTCCGGGCGGACGAGCTCGCTCGCGCCGCCGTGCTGCGCCCCGTGGAGGGGACGATCCTCACCGTCGCCCGCGGCGCTGCCACGGCGGCGGCCGAGGCGGCCGCGGCGGGCAAGTCCCTCCTCGACGTCGTCGAGGCGGCGAGACGAGGCGCAGCCGAAGCCCTCGAGCACACGCCGGACCTGTTGCCCGTCCTACGGCAGGCCGGCGTCGTCGACGCCGGCGGGACGGGCTTCGTGCTGCTCTTCGACGCGCTCCTCGCCGTCGTGGACGGCCGCGCGCTGCCGACGCCGCCCGCCGTCCCGACGGGTCCGGTGGCGTCGGCTCCCGCACCGCCGGGCGTCGAGGCCGACGGTGGGCAGCCGTCGGTGGCGGACCTTCGCTACGAGGTCATGTACCTGCTCGAGGCGGAGGACGACACGATCCCGTCCTTCAAGGAGGTCTGGGCCGGGCTGGGCGACTCGATCGTAGTGGTGGGAGGCAGCGGCTTGTGGAACTGCCACATCCACACCGACGACGTCGGCGCGGCCGTCGAGGCGTGCCTCGACGCCGGGCGCCCGCGCAACATCCGGGTCACCGACCTCCTCGAGCAGGTGGAGGAGGAGCGCTGGGTCCGCGAGGGCGCAGCTCGAGCAGACAGCGGGCCCCCCGAGGCCCCCCTCGGGCCACCCCCGGTGACGGCCGTCGTGGCGGTCGCGTCGGGTGAGGGTGTCGGTCGGATCTTCCGTTCGCTCGGCGTCCACCGGGTCATCGCCGGCGGTCAGTCGATGAACCCGTCGACGGCCGAGCTGCTCGAGGCGGTCGAGGGCGTGGCCTCCGAGGAGGTGCTCGTCCTCCCGAACAACAAGAACATCCAGGCGGTGGCGGCCGCCGTCGACGACCTGAGCACCCGGACCGTCCGGGTCGTGCCGACCGACACCATCGCCGAGGGCTTCGCCGCGTTGCTCGCCTACGACCCCGAGGCCCACGTCGACGAGAACGTCGCGGCCATGTCGGCCTCGGCTCGTCGAGTCGTGCCGGGCGAGGTGACCCAGGCGATCCGAGAGGCCGACAGCAGCGCCGGGCCCGTCCGGGCCGGCGACTGGCTCGGGCTGTCGCGACACGGCATCGAGGTGGTTGCCCCGACGCTGGCGGAGGCGGCGTGCGCGCTGCTCGACGTGCTCGTCGGGGACGAGCACGAGATCGTCACCCTGATCGAAGGCGAGGGGTCGACGGCGGCTGCGACCAGGCGGATCACGGAGTGGCTCCACGAGCACCGGACGGCGGTGGACATCGAGGTCCACCACGGCGGCCAGTCGCTCTACCCGTACCTGTTCTCGATCGAGTGAGCCGGCGAGCGGTGCCTCGTGGGCCCGGCCGGCCCGAGGCCTCCTCGCCCGCGTCGGGCCGCCGGCTCCGGCAGCTCGCCGAGCTGCCGGTTTCGGTGCTCGACACGGTCGGACCCCTGACGGAACGTGAGCTCGAGACCCTCGGCATCGCCACGGTGCTCGACCTGCTCGGGCACACGCCGCGGCGCATGGTCGACGCCACCCGCCTGGCCCGGTGGGCCGACCTGGCGGTCGGCGAGACCGCCACTGTTCTGGGACGCGTCGAGCGCGTGGGCAGGCCCGCGGCTCCACGAGGCCGCCGTCGGGGTCCCGTGCGGGTCGAGCTCGCCGTGGCCGACGACAGCGGCTCGGGTCGTGTCGTCTTCTTCAACCAGCCGTGGCGAGCGGCCCAGCTCGCCGTGGGGACCGAAGCGCTCTTCGTGGGCAAGGCCGGGGCGTTCCGCGGGGAGCTCCAGCTCGTCAACCCGGCGGTCGAGGTCCTCCGACGCCGCGGCGAGGCCGAGGAAGCCGGTCGCGTGGACGACGCGGACGACGCGGACGACGTGCGCCGTGGCCGCATCATCCCGGTCTACCCGCTGACCGACAAGACGACGCTGACCTCGGCCCGGCTGTCCCGTCTCGTCGGCGAGGCGCTCGAGCGCTCCGGGACCTTCGCCGACCCGCTCGAGGACCGGTGGCGCCTGCGGCTCGACCTCGTCGACCGCACGGCCGCCTACAACGACATCCACCGGCCCGTCGACCTCGCCGCCCGCGACGCAGCCCGCCGCCGCCTCGCCTTCGACGAGCTCCTCAGGCTCCAGCTCGCCCTCGTCCGCCGCCGCGCCGTCGAGCGCCAGCGGTCGACCGGCATCCCGCACGTCACCGCCCGTGCCGATGGCACGCCGACCCTCCTCGAGCGCTTCGTGGACGGCCTCCCGTTCGCGCCGACGGAGGGCCAGCGCGCCGCGATCGCCGATCTCTGCGCCGACATGGCGGAACCGCTGCCGATGCACCGGTTGCTGCAGGGCGACGTCGGCGCGGGCAAGACGGTCGTGGCCGCTGCCGCCATGCTCGTGGCCGTCGAAGGTGGCCACCAGGCGGCGCTGATGGCTCCGACGGAGGTCCTCGCCGAGCAGCACGCCCTCGCCCTCGGTGACCTGCTGGCCGGCCTCGACGTCGACGACGACGGCGTGCTCGCCGGCCGGCGCCCGCTGGAGGTGGCGCTCTTGACCGGCCGGACCCCGGCGTCCGAGCGCGCCCGCCTGCGCGCCGGGCTGGCCGACGGGTCGGTCGACCTGGTCGTCGGGACCCATGCGCTGCTCACCGACGACGTGGTGTTCCGCTCCCTCGGTGTCGCCGTCGTCGACGAGCAGCACCGCTTCGGGGTCGAGCAGCGGGCGGCGCTGCGCGCGAAGGGGACGCTCGACGGGGGAGGAGGACCCCAGCCCGACGTGCTCGTCATGACGGCGACGCCGATCCCCCGGACGGCGGCCATGGTCCTCTTCGGCGACCTCGACCTGACCGTGATCGACGAGCTCCCCCCGGGGCGGGTGCCCGTCGAGACGACGTGGGCCCGCACCCCGCTCGAGGTCGCCGCGGCCTGGGCCCGCGTGCGCGACGAGGTGGCGGCCGGCCATCGGGCCTTCGTGGTCTGCCCGCTGGTCGAGGGGTCCGAGCGGGTGGAGGCCCGCTCGGCCGTCGAGGAGGCCTCCCGTCTCGCCGGCGACGAGCTGGACGGGCTCCGCGTCGGCCTGCTCCACGGTCAGCTGCGCCCCGCCGAGAAGCAGGCCACCATGGACCGCTTCCGGCGCGGCGACCTCGACGTGCTCGTGGCCACGACGGTCGTCGAAGTCGGCGTCGACGTGCCCGAGGCGACCGTCATGGTGGTCGAGTCCGCGGACCGGTTCGGCATCGCCCAGCTCCACCAGCTCCGTGGCCGGGTCGGACGCGGTGGCGACCCGTCGTGGTGCTACCTGCTGGCCGACGAGCCGACCCCCGAGGCCGAGGCGCGCCTCGGCGCCCTCGAGGCGTCGACCGACGGCTTCGCGCTCGCCGACGTCGACCTGTCGCTGCGCGGCGAGGGGACGCTCCTCGGCGCCCGCCAACAGGGCAGGAGCGACCTGAAGCTGGCGCGCCTCCTCGAGGACCACGACCTCGTGGTGGCAGCGAGGCAGGTCGCCGACGCCCTCGTCGCCGACGACCCCGGCCTCGAGCGGGCGCCCCTGCTCGTCGACGAGCTCCGCCTCTTCGTCGACGACGACGAGGCGGAGTACCTCGTCAAGAGCTGAGCCGCCGGCGGGCTGCTCGGGCGCGCCCGGGGGGACGAGCGCCGACCGGTAGGCTCGGCAGGTGCGCGTGATCGGAGGTGAGCTGCGGGGACGGAAGCTCGTCGCACCTGCGCTCGCCGGCCTGCGGCCGACCTCCGACCGCGTGCGCGAGGCGGTCTTCGACATCCTCTTCAGCCTCGGTGGCGTCGAGGGAGCGCGGCTGGTCGACCTCTTCGCCGGCACGGGCGCGCTCGGCATCGAAGCGCTGTCGCGGGGCGCCGCCGCGGTCACCTTCGTCGAGCGCGACCCCGGGGCGATCGCCGCGCTCCGCCAGAACCTGGCGGCGGTCGGGCTCGCCGACGCCGAGCGGTCGGGAAGGGCGCTGGTCGTCCGGGGGGACGCCACGGCATGGGTGTCGGCAGCGGAGGGTCGCTACGACCTGGGCCTGTGCGACCCGCCGTACGCGTTCGCGGGATGGGGGTCGCTGCTCGCCGGCCTCCCTGCCGACGTCGCCGTTCTCGAGAGCGCCGACGAGCCCGAGGTCCCGCATGGCTGGGCGGTCGTCCGGGCGCGCCGGTACGGCGGTACGCTCGTCACCGTGGCCCGGTCGGACCGGGCGTCTGTGCCAGCGAAAGGTGCTCGTGTGCCAGCGAGAGGTGCTCGTGTGTCAGGGAAGGGTGCTCGTGTGCCGGCGAAGGGTGCTCGGTGAAGATCGCACTCATCCCGGGCTCGTTCGACCCGGTGCACAACGGGCACCTCGAGGTGGTCGAGCGGGCCGCCCGCCTCTTCGACGAGGTGGTGGTGGCCGCCCTGCGGAACCCGCAGAAGAGCGAGGCGCTGTTCGACCTCGACGAGCGCCAGGTCATGCTCGAGGAGTCCCTCGCCCACCTGGCCAACGTACGCATCGTGTCCGTGTCGACGCTGGTGGTCAACGTGGCTCGCGACGTGGGTGCCAGCGTCATCGTGAAGGGCCTGCGCGCCGTTTCGGACTTCGAGAACGAGCTCCAGATGGCGCAGATGAACAAGGAGCTGTCCGGGGTGGAGACCCTCTTCATCCCGACGAGCTCGGCCCACTCCTTCATCGCGTCGCGCCTGTTGCGCGAGGTGGCGCGCTTCGGCGGCGACGTGACGGGCTTCGTCCCCAAGGTCGTCGCGCGCCGGCTCGAGGAGAAATTCGCGGGTGAGTGACCTCTTCGACGACCTCGAGGAGCGGAGGACGCTCGGGGAGCGGCACGACGCCGAGGAGCTCGTGCGGACCGTGCTCGAGCTCGTCCTGAACGCGAAGGCGATGCCGCTGTCCGCGTCGGTGCTGGTCTCGCGCGACGAGGTCGCCGAGCTCCTCCAGGAGGCGCTCGAGCGAATGCCCGAGGAGCTCCGCCAGGCGCGCTGGCTGCTCAAGGAGCGCGACGCCTTCCTCGCGGATCGGCAGCGCGAGGCCGATGCGCTGCTCGAGGAGGTCAAGGTGCAGGCCGAGCGGATGGTCCAACGGACCGAGATCGTCCGCCAGGCCAACCTCGCCTCCCAACGGATCATCGACGAGGCCAACGAGGAGGCCCGGCGCCTGCGGCACGAGGCCGAGGACTACGCCGACCAGAAGCTGGCCAGCTTCGAGATCGTCCTCGACCGCACGTTGAAGACGGTGCAGGCCGGGCGCGAGAAGCTCCGGGTGACGCCCCTCCCGCCGACGGACCTGGGGGAGGACGAGGCACCCGACCGCTCGGGCGACGCGCTCGACTGGGACACGGTCGGCGAGGAGCCCTCCCTGCCAGAGCCGTCCGGCGAGCCGGACGCCTTCTTCGACCAGGACCTCGACTGAACCGACCCACGGCTCCGAACCGCTCCCGTCCCTTCGTCGTCGGGGTCGCCGCCCTCCGGCGGACGGTGGGCGCCAGCCGGCACGTCGAGGTGCACGCCCCGCTCGCAGACCTGGCCGTGCTGTCGGCCTCCGTGTCCGGAGACGCCGACGTCGACGTGTCCGTCGAGCTCTCGTCCTACCCGGGCGGGATCATGGCCGTCGGGACGGTGTCCGCGCCGTGGCAGGGGGAGTGCCGACGGTGCGGCGGCCCGGTGCGCGGTCGGCTCGCCGTCGACGTCCGCGAGCGCTTCGAGCCGAGCGCGACGGTCGGGGACAACGACGCGTACGAGCTGGTCGACGACGACGTCGACCTCGAGCCGCTGGCGCGCGACGCGCTCTTGCTCGAGCTGCCGCTCGCTCCGCTGTGCGCAGCGGCGTGCCGGGGGATCTGTCCCCGTTGCGGCGCCGACCTCAACACCGCCGCGTGTGGCTGCGCCGCCGACCCCGACCCGCGCTGGTCCGCGCTCGACGAGCTGCGGAGCTCCGGGGGAGGGTGAGGACCCTCCCCGGGGTCGGCTAGCATCAGCGCCCTATGGCCGTCCCCAAGAGAAAGACCTCCAAGGCGAAGAGCCGCAGCCGCCGGGCATCCAACTGGGTGCTGCGCCCGCCGGCCCGCTCGGTCTGCCCGCAGTGCTCCTCCGCCAAGCTCCCCCACGTGGTCTGCCCCAACTGCGGCTGGTACAAGGGACGCCAGGCGCTCGACGTCGACTGATGCCCAGACGGCGGGAGCGGCCGACGGGTGACGCGTTCCGCTCGCTCCCGGTCGCCGTCGACGCCATGGGGGGCGACCACGCGCCCGGCGCCGTGGTCGCAGGGGCGCGCCAGGTCGCGGGCGAGACCGGCATCGGCGTGCTGCTGGTCGGGCCCGAAGGTGGCATGGGGGACACGGGCGGCCTGCCCGAGCTCCACGCCTCCGAGGTCATCGGCATGGAGGACGACCCCGGTCAGGCGGTACGCCGCAAGAAGGACTCCTCGCTCGTGCGGGCGGCCGAGGCCGTGCGCGACGGGCGGGCCCTGGCGATGGTGTCGGCGGGGAACACGGGGGCGGCCATGGCCGCAGCGCTGCTGCGGATGGGCCGGCTTCCCGGGGTGATCCGACCCGCCATCGCCACGCCCATCCCCAACCCCGGCACCGGGCACCCGCCGACGGTGCTGCTGGACGCGGGCGCCAACGCAGAGTGCAGCGCGGCGATGCTCGTCCAGTTCGCCCAGATGGGAGCGGCGTTCTCGAGACAGCGCTACGGCGTCGCCCGGCCTCGGGTGGCCCTGCTGTCGATCGGCGAGGAGAAGTCGAAGGGGACGCCGTTGGCCAAGGAGGTCCACCGGCTCCTCGACGCCGGGGCCGCAGGCGGCGAGGCGACCTTCGTGGGCAACGTGGAGGGACGCGACTTTCTCCACGCCGCGGCCGACGTGGTCGTCACGGACGGCTTCACCGGCAACGTGGCGTTGAAGACGCTCGAAGGGGCGCTCAAGTTCCTGGTGGGCGCCCTCATGGAGATCCTGGGGAGGCCCGCGTTGGCCGAGGCGGCGGACGCCCTCGTGCCCGAGCTGCTCCCGCTGGCCGCCGAGCTCGACCCCGAGCAGACCGGCGGCGCCATGCTGCTGGGGGTGGACGGCGTGTGCGTGATCAGCCACGGCTCGTCGTCGCCCAAGGCCATCGTCAACGCCGTCACCGTCGCCCACGACCTCGCCGTGGCCGGCTTGGCTGCCGCCGTGGCCGACGCCGTCGCGGACCCCGTGGCACGGGTCACCGCCGACACCTCCGACCTGGCGTCTCCCGAGTCGTCGCCGGTCGAGGCCTGACGGACTCCGGCTGCCCGGCCGCGCCGAGCGCACGGACGGGCCCGGTGCCGCTCGCCGAGCGGGGCCGGGAGCGCCGCTCAGCCCGGGGTGCCGAGCCGGGCGGCCCAGCCGCGGGCGTCGACGGCGACGCACGTGCCGGGGGCGGGGCACGACACCGAGGTCAGGGAGTGGCCGGTGTCGACGGGCACGGCCCCCGACCACGCCGTGCCGTCGAACCTCCAGGCCAGCCCCGACGCCCCGACGGCGACGCAGAACGTGGGCCCGGCGCAGGACAGCCCGTCGGGACCGCCCACCGACGAGCCCGCCCCCGACGCCCCGGCCCCCGGGAGGGCGGCGGGGGGGCTCCAGGTCGTCCCGTCGAAGCGCAGGGAGGTGCCCGTCCCGTCCACGGCCATGCAGAACGTCGTCGTCGGGCACGACACGGCGACGACCTGGCCGCTCGGGTCGATGGTGGCCGGTCTGCTCCACGCCGAGCCGTCCCAGCGGGCGACGCCCCCGTCGGCGGCGAGGCAGAACGTCGTGGTCGGGCAGGTGACGGCGCTCGCCGACCCCCACGCACCCGCCGTCTGGGACCACCCGGCGCCGTCGTAGCGGTAGGAGAAGCCCTCGGCGTCGATGGCCATGCAGAACGTCGGCGAGGCGCACGCGACGGCCTCGGGTTGGTGGGCGTAGGGGAGGGTGCCCGCGCGCTGCCACCCGGTCCCGTCGGAACGGGCGCTCGCGCCGTTCGCCGAGACCGCCATGCAGAACCCCGAGGTCGGGCACGAGACGACGGCGGCAGGCCCCGAAGGTGGCGGTGGCGTTGCGAACCCGGGGAGGGCGGAGGGACCGCTCCAGTGCGTCCCCGTCGACGTGAAGGCGGCCGTCCCGGTCACCGCAGTGCACGTCGACGCCGTCGCGCACGACACCTGGGCGAGCGGTCCCGGCGCGGCAACGGGCTGGGGGGCCGACCAGCCGGCGGCCTGGACGGGCGAGGTGGTCCCCGGCCTCGACGGGCCCGGAGCGGTCGTCCCCGGCCTCGACGGGCCCGGAGTGGTCGTCCCCGGCGACGACGCCACCGTCGTGCAACCGGCGAGGACCGACGTCGCGAGCGCCAGGGCGAGGGCGGGCACGAGCCCACGACGCACCCAGCCGCTCGGGGCGACGACGGCGGTCAGGACCTGGCCGCGTCCCACCGTGCCGGCGGTCGGTCGTCGGTGCGGGGCCGCTCGAGCGGTCGGGGCACGGGCATGCTCAGCGCCGCAGGAGGTCCTTGGCGATGTGGGTCACCTGGATCTCGTCGGTCCCGGCGTAGATCTGGAACACCTTGGCATCGCGCGCCAGCTGCTCGACCCGGTACTCGGCCATGTAGCCGTTGCCGCCGAAGAGCTGCACCGCCTCCATCGCCACCTCGGAGGCGGCCTGTGCCGAGTAGAGCTTCATCGCCGAGGCCTCGGCCAGGGTGAGGCTCTTGCCGGCGGCGGACAGCTCGATGTGGCGGAACACGAGGTTCTGCACGTTGAGGCGGGCGACCTCCATCTTCGCCAGCTTGAGCTGGATGAGCTGCCGGTCGCCGATGGGCTGCCCCCACAGCATGCGGTCCTTGGCGTAGGCCACGGACAGGGCCAGGCACTCCTCGATGACGCCGAGCGCCATGGCGGCGACACCGGCCCGCTCGGTCACGAAGTTGTCCTTGGCCGACTCGCGACCGCCGCCGTCCCGCTCCTCCTCGGTCTCCCCGAGCAACCGATCCCGGCCGACCCGCACGTCGGAGAGGAACAGCTCCCCGGTGGGCGAGGAGTGGAGGCCCATCTTGCGGAACGGCTTGGACTGCTCCAGGCCGGGCATCCCCCGGTCGAGGACGAAGGTCAGCACCTTGCGGTCTCGCACCGGGGTGTCCGAGCCGTCGTCGAGCTTGGCGTAGAAGACGATCGTGTCGGCGTAGGGACCGTTGGTGATGAACGTCTTGTTGCCGTTCAGGAAGTACTCCTCGCCGTCACGCCGGGCGGTCGCCAGCATGCCGCCGAGTGCGTCCGAGCCCGAGCCGGGCTCGGTGATGGCCCAGGCCCCGATCTTCTCGAGGGTGAGCAGGTCGAGGCCCCACCGCTCCATCTGCGCCGGGGTGCCTCGCTTCATGACGGTGCCTGCGGCCAGCCCGACGCTCACGCCCATGGCGGTGACGATCCCGGGGCAGTAGTGGCACAGCTCGACGATGGGGATGAGGGTCATGGCCGCCGCCCCGCCGTCGCCCCCGCCCTCGGCCCGCCGTGGCGCCTGCTCGTCCCGGCCCGAGCGGGCTCGCTCGAGCTGGCGGGTGAACCTGTCGCGGGCGACTGCGTCCATGCCGAAGGTGGCGTACAGCTTCCGGATGATGTCGTAGGGCGGCAGGTCGCCGTGCTCGAGCGCCTCGACGTGGGGGGCGACCTCGGACTCGACGAACCGCCGGACGGCGTCCCGCACCATCTGCTGCTCTTCCGACCACTCGAACATGCGCGCTCCTCGTCGTCGCGGGGCTCGCGGCTCAGGCGGCCCCCCCGGCGTCGCCGGCGGCCGGCGACGCCGCGAGGCTAGCGGTGCCGGCGGGCCCCGTCCGTGCCGTGCACCGGTCCTGGCAGCCTCCGCCTACAGTCGTCGCATGTTCCCGCGACGCCTCGACGGCGGCGCCCGGACGACGCCGTTCGAGCGCTGGGGCGGCCAGCCGTTCTTCGACGGACTGGTCGAGCGCTTCTACGACGGCGTGGCCGAGGACCCCGTGCTGCGCCCGCTCTACCCCGACGACCTGGGGGACGCCAAGCGCCACCTCGCCCTGTTCCTGGCCCAGTTCTGGGGTGGGCCCGACACCTACAACGAGGAGCGGGGCCACCCCCGCCTGCGGCTGCGCCACGCCCCCTTCGTGATCGGCCCGGCGGAGGGCGAGGCCTGGCTCTCCCACATGCGGGCGGCGGTGGCGGCGTCCGGGCTCCCCGACGACGACGCCGCCGAGCTGCTCGACTACCTGGTCGGAGCGGCGCGCAACCTGGTCAACGCGCCGGGTTGAGCCGGTCCGCCCGGCAGCCGGTCCGCCCCAACCGGTCCGCCCCAACCGGTCCGCCCCAACCGGTCCGCCCCAACCGGTCCGCCCCA
>CAZSYT010000015.1:0-25718 GCA_964610905.1 uncultured Acidimicrobiaceae bacterium | reverse complement strand
ACCGGTCCGCCCGGCAGCCGGTCCGCGGTGCCGGTCATCGGGTGGCCGGCTAGCCTGCGCCCGTGACCACCGACGAGCTCCTCTCTCGCGCCTGCCCGCTGATCGGCGACCTCGGCTCCCGCTACTACTTCGTCCCCGAGACGATGGCACGGGGCGAGTCGCTCGGCCTCGACCTCTTCCAGTTCTACTTCCTGGGCCGAGGCGGCGCACTCGGTGACGTCGACGCCGCGGTGGTCCACAGCGCTTTCGGCTACTTCAACCCCGCCGTCGTCGAGGCGATGTGGAGGGCGGGGTGCGAGAAGGTCGCTCCCCGAGAGGCGGCAGCAGCCCACTTCGCCTGTGCTGCCGAGCTCGGGCGGGCACGCCTGGGCGGCGTCGGCGGCCTCCCCGAGTTCTGCGCCGCAGCCGAGCGGGTCGTCGCCGCCGCAGAGCCGGCCGGGCTCCCGCTGTTCGCCGCCTTCCGCCAGGCCGCGCTGGCCGAGGACCCGGAGGGCCGGGCCCTCCAGCTCGTCGCCGTCCTGCGCGAGCTGCGGGGGAGCGCCCACCTGGCTGCCGTGCGTGCGTCAGGGCTGTCGGACAAGGAGGCCCACTTCCTCACCCGTCCGGAGGCGATGTCGCTCTTCGGGTGGCCGGAGGGCGACGTGCCCGAGGTCGACGACACCCACCGGTCCGCAAGGCAGGCCGCCGAGTCCATGACGGACCGGATGCTGGCACCGGCGTTCGCCGTCCTCGACGACGCCGAGGCCGCCGCTCTCCTCGCCGGCGTGGAGGCGATCGCCGCCGCCCTCGAAGGCTGAGGCGCCGCCCGGCCCCGGGCGCCGGTGGGGAGGGCAGCGCGACGAGGTCCAGCTCGGAGGAGGCGCGGCCGGGTCGGGTACACTCCAGGACGCGCTGCGCCGCCAGTGGGCGGGGCCGCGTCACGCCCCCGGCGACCGCCGCCGACACGCCAACCCGAGGAGCGCTCGTGCCCGCTGAGACCCACGTCGAACAGGGTCCCCTCGACCGACGCCAGGTGTTCGAGCTGATCCGCGACCAGCTCGCGGACATCCTCGAGATCGACCCGGATGGCATCACCGAGTCGTCGTCCTTCGCCGAGGACCTCGACGCGGACTCGCTCGCGCTCATCGAGCTGGTCGAGGGGCTCGAGGAGGAGCTCGGCGAACGGACGGTCGGCTTCCGTATCGAGGACGAGGACCTCGAGGACCTTCGGACCGTGCGCGACGCGGTGGACTACGTCCACGCCAAGCTCGGGGGGGCCTGACCTCGTCGGTGGACCCCGCCCCGATTCCGGAGGGGGGAGGAGCGCACCCGCAGGGAGCGGTGCCCTCGGAGCCCCGGCCGCCGGCGGCGGACGACGAGGGCCCGGGGCTCGCGGTCGGCCACCGCTTCGGCGACCCGTCGCTGCTCGAGCAGGCGCTCCGGCACCGCTCGTGGTGCGCCGAGCAGGGTGGGGTGGAGTCGAACGAGCGTCTCGAGTTCCTCGGTGACGCCGTCCTCGGCCTCGTGGTCGCCGAGCTCGCCTACCGCACCCATCCCGACCTGGCCGAAGGGGCGATGGCCAAGGCCCGGGCCGACGTCGTGAACACCCGCGTCCTGGCCGGCGTGGCCGACGAGCTGGGCCTCGGCCCCCAGCTCAGGCTCGGCCGGGGCGAGGACCTGTCGGGAGGGCGGCACAAGGCCTCGATCCTGGCCGACGCCGTCGAGGCCGTCATCGGTGCCGTCTACCTCGACGGCGGCCTCGAGGCGGCCCGCCGCCTGGTCGTCGGGCTGCTCGGCTCCCGCCTTGACGAGGCCGCCGAGGGCCCGGGCGGCGCCGACCACAAGAGCCGGCTGCAGGAGCTCTCCGTCCAGCGGGGCCTGGGCGTGCCCCGCTACGAGGTCCGAGGCTCCGGGCCGGACCACGCTCGGCGCTACGAGGCCACGGTGTACGTTGCTGACCAGCGCCTCGGCGCGGGGGAGGGGCGGTCGAAGAAGGACGCCGAGCAGGCTGCGGCCCGGGCCGCGTTCGCGGCGCTGGGGGACGAGAGAGGCGGAGGCCGTGCCTGAGCTTCCCGAGGTGGAGACGATCCGGCGGGACCTCCAGGGGGAGGTGGTCGGCCGCAAGATCAAGACGGTCGAGGTCCGCAACGGCCGGACCGTCCGCCGCCACCCCTCGGCGAAGCACTTCCGGGCCCGGCTCGAAGGACGCACCATCACCTCGGTGTCCCGCGCCGGCAAGTACCTCCTGCTCGGTCTCGACAACGACGAGACCCTCGTCGTGCACCTGGGCATGAGCGGCCAGCTGCAGCGGGCCAAGAACGCGAAGGAGCAGAAGCAACCCCACACCCATGCCGTGCTCACCTTCACGCAGGGCGGCCAGCTCCGCTTCGTCGACCCCCGGACCTTCGGCGAGCTCTTCGTCGCCGAGCCGCCCCCCGACGGCGCTCGGCGGGTGGCCGAGCTCGCCCACCTGGGCTTCGACCCCCTCGAGGACGTGATGAGCTGGGATCGCTTCTGGGCCCTGCTCGCACAACGGAAGGTCGGGCTGAAGGCGCTCCTGATGGACCAGGAGTTCGTCGCCGGCATCGGCAACATGTACGCCGACGAGATCCTCTTCGCCGCAGGGCTCCGCTTCGACAGGGTGTCGAGCTCCCTGTCCTCCCAGGAGGTCCGGCGCCTGCAGCGCGCCATGGTGGAGACGCTCTCGGAGGCCATCAAGCGGCGGGGCTCCTCGTTGGCGGACGCCCAGTACCGCGACCTCTTCGGCGAGGTCGGCGAGTACCAGGGCCAGCACCAGGTCTACGACCGCGAGGGGCAGCCGTGCCGGCGCTGCCGGTCCACGATCGTGCGGGTGCGCTCCGGAGGACGGTCGACCTTCCTCTGCGAGCACTGCCAGGTGTGACGGCTCCCGCCGCCGGGGCCGCGGCTGCGCCGGTAGGGTGAGCGCCCGGTGTTCCTGAAGTCGTTGTCCATCAAGGGGTTCAAGTCCTTCGCCGATCCCGCCGTGCTCGAGTTCGAGCCGGGGGTGACGGTCGTGGTCGGGCCGAACGGGAGCGGCAAGTCCAACGTCGTGGACGCCGTGGCCTGGGTGCTCGGGGCCCAGGGACCCCGGACGGTGCGCTCGTCGAAGATGGAGGACGTCATCTTCATGGGCACGGCCAGCCGCCCGGCCCTGGGCCGGGCCGAGGTCGCCCTCACCATCGACAACAGCGCGGGGAAGCTCCCGACGGACCTCGCCGAGATCACCATCACGAGGACGCTGTTCCGCTCGGGCGACTCGGAGTACGCCATCAACGGCACGCCGTGCCGGCTCCTCGACGTCCAAGAGCTGCTCTCCGACACGGGCGTCGGGCGCCAGCAGCACGTCATCATCGGCCAGGGACAGCTCGACGCCATCCTGAACGCCCGGCCCGAGGACCGCAGGGCCGTCATCGAGGAGGCTGCCGGGGTCCTCAAGTACCGCCGGCGACGGGAGCGCTCGGAACGGCGCCTGGCGGCCACCGAGGAGAACCTGGAGCGGCTCGGCGACCTGGTCCGCGAGGTCCGACGCCAGGTGCGCCCGCTCGAGCGCCAGGCGGCGGCCGCCCGGTCGCACGCCGACCTCGTCGCGGAGCGGCGCGCCGTCCGCCTGTGGATGGCCGGCACCGAGCTGTCGGCCCTCGAAGCGCGCCACGCCGGGGCCTCGCGGGACCAAGGATCGTTGCGCGGCGCCGAGGCGTCCCTGAAGGCGACACTCGCCGATCTCGACGAGGCGACGCAGCGCACGACCGACGAGCTCTCCGCCCAGCGAGAGGGCGACGTCGCGTCGGCGCTCGCCCGGGTCGAGGGGCTCGCCGAGCGGGCGCGTGGCCTGGTCGGGGTGTGCCGCGAGCGCCGGCGTGCGCTGGCCCAGGCCCTCGATGCAGCCGCCGACGCCGACGTCGTCTCGACGCTCGAGGCCGAGAGCGCCCGGCTGGGCGACGAGCTGGCCGGCACGGAAGCCGAGCTGGCCCGCACCGAGGGACGCGGCGAGGAGCTGGCCAGGGCCGTCGCCGAGGCGCAGGGCGAGGTCGAGGACCACCAGGCGCGCCACGGCGACGGAGCCCAGCTCCGCGCAGCCGAGGAGCGCGCCACCGTGGCGCGCGAACGGGTGGGCGCCCTCGAGCGCGAGGTGGTGCGCGACCGGCAGCTGCTCGACCAGCTGGCCAGCCGGCTCGCGTCGGCCGAGCGGCGGGTGGGCGAGCTCGACGGCGAGGAGCACGAGCTGGCCGAGCGCCTGGCGGCCACCGAGCAGGACCGCCACCGCCTGCAGACGGCGGTCGCCGAGACCGAGGCGGGCCGACAGGCGGCGGCGGCCCGGCTGGAGGCGGCCGAGGAGGCGCTTCGCCAGGCCGAGCAGGAGCACCACCGGGCGGCCGCGCGCGCCGAGGCGCTCGGACGGGTGCTCGACGAGGCACGGGGGGCGGCGGGAGCCGAGCTGCTGGCCGACGTCGAGGGCGTGGTCGGCACCCTCCTCGACCTCGTCGAGGTCGAGGAGGGGTGGGAGGACGCGTTCGAGGCGGCGGCGGGGAGCTCGCTGACCGCCGTCGTCGTGTCGGGGAGCCGCGCCGCCCGTGCCGCCCTCGACAGGCTCCGCCAGGGGGAGGCGACGGGGGCCGTGCTGGCCCTCGGCGGCACCGGCACGCGCACGGCCGGTCCCGGCGTGCCCGGGGCCACCGAGCCGGTGCGCCGCCACGTCCGACCCCGTCCCGGGCACGGCGACGAAGGGGCCCTCGGAGCGCTGCTCGACACCCTCCTGGCGACGTCGGTGTGCTGCGAGGGCGGGTGGAGCGCCGCCATCGACCTGGCCCTCGGCCGACCTGACCTCGTCGTGGTCACCCGCGAGGGCGACCGCTTCTCCTCCGCCGGCTGGCGGGTACGGGCCGGCGGCAACGTGGTGACCGCCGCTGCCGTGGAGGAGGCCGAGGCGCGCGCGGGCCGGGCCGAGGCCGAGGCCCGTCGGGCCGCCGACGAGCGGCGCGCCGCTCGCGCCGAGCTCGAGGCGGCCATCGCCGCGGCCAGCGATGCCGTGCGCGCCGACGACCGCAACGAGGGTGCCCACCAGGCCGCCCGGGTCGCCCGTCAGCGCGTGGCCACCGAGCGCGCCACCCTGGCCTCGGCGACGTCCGAGGAGGCCCGGGCCCGTACGGAGGCCGAAGCCCGGCTCGCCCGGGTCACCGAGCAGCTCGCCGGGGCCCGCCAGGCGACGACGGCTGCCGAGGCGGCACGCGCCGCGGCCGAGGAGGAGGCCGAGGAGGCTCGTCAGGCCCGCCGCCGCCTCGACGGTGCGCTGGCCGAGGCGGTCGAGCTTCGCCACGCCTGGGAGGCGCAGCTGGCCGGCCTGGCAGAGCGGGGGCGGGTGCTTCGCGAGCGTCTCGCCGAGGTCGAGCGTCGCCTGACCGGGCACGCCGACGAGCGCGTCGAGGCGGCCGAGCGGCGCCAACGGATCGAGTCCGACGTCCGCGCCGTCGAGCGGCTGCGGGCGATGGTCGACGAAGCCCAGGTGGCGCTCGACGCCATGGTGCGGACGCTGCGCGAGCGGCACCGGCGCCAGCTCGAGGCTGTCCGCGCCGGGGGTGTCCGGCTCGACGACCTCCGTCAGCGGCGCTCGGCCACCGAGCACGAGCTGGCCGCCACCCGGAGCCGTCTGCAGACGACCGAGCTCGAGCTGGCCGAGGCGTCGCTGCGGGCCGAGGCCGTGGTCGACGGGCTGGCCCGCGACCTCGGGGCGACCGCCGAGGAAGCGTTGGCCGCTCCGGCCCCCGAGCTGCCCGATGGCGTCGACGCCGCTGCCCGCGCCGAGGAGGTCGAGGCCCGGCTGGCCGCGCTCGGCCCCGTGAACCCGCTCGCCCTCGAGGAGCTCGCTGCGCTCACCGAGCGTGCCGAGCTGCTCGAGTCGCAGGTGGACGACGTCCGCAAGGCCCGGCGCGACCTGAACCAGGTGATCCGGACCCTCGACGAGCAGATCATGGAGGTCTTCGCCGAGGCGTTCGCCGACGTCAACGAGCACTTCTCGACACTCGTCTCGACGCTCTTCCCCGGAGGCACCGGTCGGCTCTCGCTCACCGACCCCGAGCACCTCCTCGAGACGGGGGTTGAGGTCGAGGTCCGCCCGGCCGGTCGCAACGTGCGGCGCCTGTCGCTCCTCTCGGGCGGAGAGCGGTCCCTCGTCGCGCTCGCCTACCTCTTCGCCGTCTTCCGGTCGCGACCCTCGCCCTTCTACCTGATGGACGAGGTGGAGGCCGCCCTCGACGACGTCAACCTGCAGCGGTTCCTCTCCCTCGTCCACGAGTTCCGCGACGAGGCCCAGCTCATCATCGTGAGCCACCAGAAGCGCACCATGGAGGCGGGCGACGCCCTCTACGGGGTGACGATGGCGCCTGGGGGCTCCTCCAGGGTGGTCAGCCAGAAGGTGTCGCGGCGGGCCGGCGACGACGTCGACGAGGTGCCTGCGGTGGTGGGGACCGGGACGGCCGAGCCCGGAGGGTCGACGAGCCCCGGAGCCGTCGGGCTCGAAGCCGGGGCCCCCGGCGACGGAGCGGGTCGGTGAGCGCGCCGGCGCTCGTCCTCGCCGCGAGCGACGTGGTGGTCGGCCTGGCCGTCGGCATCCCGGTGGTTGTCCTGGCCGGCGGTGCCGCCGTCGTGGCCCGTCTGCGCCGGCGCCGCACCCCGGGGAGCGCCGCACCCCGGGCCCCGGAGGCCCCCCCGAAGGCGGCACCGCCCGAGGCGGCACCGCCGGCTGCTGCCGTGGGTCCGGCAGGCGGACCTGTCGCGGCCCCCGCCCCCGAAGCGGGCAGGGCCCGCGCCGAGGAGGCGGGCAGGGCCCCCGTCGAGGAGGCCCGCGCCGAGGAGGCGGGCAGGGCCCCCGTCGAGGAGGCCCCCGTCGAGGAGGCGGCGACGTTCCGAGGGCGTCTCGGCAAGGCCCGCGGCTTGCTCGCCGGCTACCTCGGCGCCGTGCGAGCACGCGGGGCGGTCGACGCCTCGACCTGGGACGACCTCGAGGAGGCGCTCATCCGCGCCGACGTCGGGGTGCAGGCGACCGACGCCATCCTCGACGACCTGCGTGGCCGCGTGCGAGCGGGCGAGGTCACCGGGCCCGATGCCCTGCTGGCCGCGCTCAAGGCCGAGCTCGTCGCCACCTTGTCGGCGGGTGCGCGCTCGCTCGGCCCACCGGCCCGGTCCGGGGCGGAGTCCCCGGTCGACGTCTGGCTCTTCGTCGGGGTGAACGGCGTCGGCAAGACCACGACGGTCGGCAAGGTTGCCCACCGCCTGCGGGGGGACGACCGCAAGGTGCTGCTGGCGGCCGGTGACACCTTCCGGGCGGCTGCCGGCGAGCAGCTGGCACAGTGGGCGGAGCGCACGGGCGCCGACATCGTCCGGGGCAACGAGGGCGGGGACCCGAGCGCCGTCGTCTTCGACGCCGTCCAGCGCGGCGCCGCCCGGGGCTTCGACGTGGTCCTCGCCGACACGGCCGGCCGCCTCCACAACAAGGCGCACCTGGTCGAGGAGCTCAAGAAGATCCGACGAGTGGCCGACCGTCCCCCGGGTTCGGTCGGCGAGGTGCTGCTCGTCCTCGACGCCACCACCGGGCAGAACGGCCTCGCTCAGGCGTCGGTGTTCACCGAGGCGGTCGACGTGACGGGGGTCGTGCTGACCAAGCTCGACGGCACGGCGAAGGGAGGCATCGTCGTGGCCATCCAGCGCGCCCTCGGCATCCCCGTCGTGCTGGTCGGTCTGGGCGAGGGGCCCGGCGACCTCGTCGACTTCGATCCCGAGGCCTTCGTCGACGCCCTGTTCTGACCGGGGTGCCGCGCCGGGGCGCCGCGCTGCGACCGGACCGGCCCCGGAGCGCCCATCCGGTAGCCTGACCCCGCATGTTCGAGAGCCTCACCGACCGCTTCGAGGGCATCCTCACGCGCCTTCGCAACCGCGGACGCCTCGGCCCCGAGGACATCGAGGAGGTCCTGCGCGAGATCCGCACCGCCCTGCTCGAGGCCGACGTCGAGATCGGGGTGGTCCGCGGGTTCGTCGACGCGGTCCGGTCGCGCTGCCTCGGCCTCGAGCTGTCACGCAGCCTGAGCCCCGGCCAGCAGGTGGTCAAGGTCGTCAACGAGGAGCTGGTCCGGATCCTCGGCGGGGAGACCCTGCGGCTCGCCTATGCCGGCCGGCCGCCGACGGTCGTGTTGCTCGCCGGCCTGCAAGGCTCGGGCAAGACCACCACGGCGGCCAAGCTGGCCCGTTGGTTCAAGCAGCAGGGGCGCAACCCCCTCCTCGTCGCCGCCGACCTCCAGCGGCCAGCCGCCGTCGAGCAGCTCCGCGTGCTCGGCGAGCAGGCCGGCGTCGGCGTGTTCAGCGAGCCCACCGACCCCGTCGCCGTCGCCTCCGCCGGGCTCGAGGAGGCCCGCCGACTGGGTCGCGACGTCCTCGTCGTCGACACCGCGGGACGGCTGTCGATCGACGCCGAGCTGATGGACGAGGTGCGCCGCATCGCCGAGGCGATCTCGCCCCACTACACGTTCCTGGTCATCGACGCCATGACCGGCCAGGACGCGGTGTCCACGGCCGAGGCGTTCCACGAGGCCCTCGCCCTCGACGGCGTGGTCCTGACCAAGCTCGACGGTGACGCCCGGGGCGGCGCGGCGCTGTCGGTCAAAGAGGTCGTCGGACGGCCGATCGCCTTCGCCTCGACCGGTGAGAAGCTCGACGACTTCGACCTCTTCCACCCGGACCGGATGGCCGACCGCATCCTCGGGATGGGCGACGTGCTGAGCCTCATCGAGCAGGCCGAACGCACCTTCGACGAGGGGGTGGCGACCAAGGGCGCCTCGGCCCTCCTCGAGGGGCGCTTCACCCTCGAGGACTTCCTCGAGCAGCTCCAGCAGGTCAAGAAGATGGGCTCGATGTCCGGGGTGCTCTCGATGCTGCCCGGCGTGTCCAAGGACGTGAAGCGCGCCAGCTCGATGGTCGACGACCGCCAGATCGGCCAGGTCGAGGCCATCATCAGCTCGATGACGCCCGACGAGCGGCGGAACCCCGCCGTCGTCGACGGCTCACGGCGGGTGCGCATCGCCAGGGGGAGCGGGACGACGACGGCCGACGTCAACGCCCTCCTCAAGCAGTTCCGCGAGATGCAGAAGCTCATGAAGGGGTTCGGCAAGGGCGGGATGGCCGGCGCGCTCGGCGGCCTGCTCGGACGGGGGCCGAAGCTCCCCCCCGACGCCATGGCCCAGCTGTCCGGCATGGCGGGCGACCCGCTGTCGATGGCGGGCGATCCGCTGGGTATGGGGGGCACGGCCGCCGGAGGCCCTGCACCCCGCGGTGCCCCGCAGGCTCGGGGTGCGTCGCGCCCCAAGGGCGGCAAGGGCGGCAAGAAGGGCAAGGGTGGCGGACGCGTGACGCCCAAGGCCCGCTGAGCTCGGCCCGGCACCCCGTGTCGCCGGGGCGGCTCCGTTGGTGGGAGACTACGGACCGGCCGCGTGGCGGTCGGACCGCGTGCGAGTGCAAGAGGAGTCCATCGTGGCAGTGAAGCTCCGCCTGGTGCGGATGGGGAAGAAGAAGCAACCGACCTACCGGGTCGTGGCGGCCGACAGCCGCTCGCCGCGCAACGGTCGGTTCATCGAGATCGTCGGCACCTACGCGCCGCGGGGCACGTCCACGGCCCATCCGGACGCCGTCGTGCAGATCGACAACGCCAAGGCGGCAAAGTGGCTGTCCCAGGGCGCCCAGCCCACCGAGCGCGTCGAGAAGCTGCTCCGCCAGTCGGGGGCCTTCGACGAGGCTGCCGCGGCGCGGGCCGGGTCGGGCACGGTGGCCAAGTGACCGAGGTCGACGAGGCGAGCGGCGCCGACGAGGCGGCCGACGACGCCGGGAACCGGGTCGAGGGCGCGACGGCGCGAGCGGTCGTGTCCTACCTCGTCGGCTCGATCGCAGCGGATGCCGATGCCGTGAGGATCGACGACGACGTCCGCGGCAGCTCCGTCCGCTTCGAGGTCCACGTGGCACCGGAGGACATGGGCCGGGTCATCGGCCGGCGCGGCCGGGTCGCACAGGCGATCCGCACCGTGGTGGCAGCCGCCGGCGCCCGCGACGGCGTGCAGACGTCGGTCGACATCGCCGACGAGTGACGGGCGGGGCCCCGGGGGCCAGGTGAGCTCCCCGTCCCCGGCCGGACCGCTCCTCGTGGTCGGTGCGGTCGTCAAGCCGCACGGGTTGCGGGGCGAGGTCGTCGTGGCGCTCTTGACCGACCGGGTCGAACGGGTCGCCCCTGGCAGCGAGCTGCGCACGTCGGAAGGGCGGGTGCTCGCCGTCGAGTCGTCACGTCCCCACGGCGGGCGCTTCGTGGTGCGGTTCGTGGGTGTCGGCACGCTCGAGGAGGCCGAGGCGCTGCGAGGGACCGAGCTGTTGGCGCCGCCCCTCGACGTACCCGGCGTCCTGTGGGTCCACGAGCTCGTCGGGGCGACGGTCGTGGACCTGTCGGGGGCCGAGCTCGGCACCGTCGAGGCCGTCCAGGCGAACCCGGCGAGCGACCTGCTGGTCCTCTCCACCGGCGCCCTCGTGCCGCTGCGCTTCGTCGTCGAGCACCGTCCGGGCGAGCGGGTCGTGGTCGACGTCCCCGAGGGCCTGCTCGACCTGTGACGGAGCTGCCCTGGGGCGCCGGGCCGGGCGCGACGCGGATCGAGGTCTTCACCATCTTCCCGGCGGCCGTCGAGGCGTACGCCAGCGTGTCGATCCTGCGGCGGGCCCGCGACGCCGGCCTGCTCGACCTCCGGGTCCACGACCTGCGTCAGGGTGCCGACGACCCGCACCGCTCGGTCGACGACGCCCCGTTCGGTGGCGGTGCCGGCATGGTGCTGGCCCCCGCCCCGCTCTTCGCTGCCGTCGAGCAGGTCGCTGCCGGCCCGTCGGGGCTGGCTCGTCCCCTCCTGCTCCTCGGCCCGTCGGGACGCCCGTTCGACCAGCGGGTGGCCGAGGAGCTCGCCACCCTGACGGGGGGCTTCTCGTTGCTGTGCGGGCGCTACGAGGGGGTCGACCAGCGGGTGGCCGACCACCTGGTCGACGGCGAGCTGTCGGTGGGGGACTTCGTGCTGGCGGGCGGCGAGCTCGCCGCCCTGGTGGTCGTCGAGGCCGTCGTCCGGCTCGTGCCCGGCGTGCTTGGCAACGAGGCCTCCCCGGGCGACGAGAGCTTCAGTGCCGGGCTCCTCGAGTACCCGCAGTACACGCGGCCGGCGGCCTTCCGCGGGTGGGACGTCCCCGAGGTGCTCCGCTCCGGCGACCACGGGCGGATCGCCCGCTGGCGACGGGCCCAGTCCCTCGCCCGCACCCTGCGTCTCCGCCCCGACCTGGTCGAGGCCCGGGGCGGGCTGGCGCCCGAGGAGCAGGTCCTGCTCGTTGAAGCAGGCGAGGTGGAGCTGTTGCGCCAGCACGGCTACCATTGAGGAGCTTCGTCGGAGCCGGGTTGGCCGGCGACCTCCTCGTGCGTCCGTGGGCCGGCGGCGTCCGCGGGGTCACGGTGGCGCAGGTGCCCGGCGAGCGGAGTGCTCGAACGATCCGTGGAGAGACGCGTCCCATGAACCCGACCGACATCATCGACCGCGACAGCCTGCGGGACGACATCCCCGAGTTCCGCCCCGGTGACACCGTGAAGGTCCACGTCCGCGTCGTGGAGGGCAACCGGGAGCGCATCCAGGTGTTCCAGGGTGCCGTCGTGCGTCGCCAGGGCACGGGCGCCCGCGAGACGTTCACGGTCCGCAAGGTGAGCTTCGGGGTGGGCGTCGAGCGGACGTTCCCCGTGCACTCGCCGATCATCGCGAGGACGGAGGTGGTCTCCTACGGCGACGTCCGGCGGGCCAAGCTCTACTACCTCCGCGACCGCCACGGGAAGGCCGCCAAGATCAAGGAGCGCCGCACTGCGCGAGCCTGAGGAGCCCGGCTCGGGCCCGTCGCGAGGCGGGCGGGGCCACCGCCGGCCCGTCCGTGCCCGCCTGCTGGCGCCGGTCCGCCCGTGAGCGAGGAGGACCTCGAGCGCTACGAGGCCGAGATCGAGCTGGCCTTGGTGCAGGAGTACCGGGCGGTGCTCCCCATGTTCGGCTACGTGGTCGAGACGGAGCGGCGCTTCTACCTGGCGAACGACGTGCAGGTGACCGTCCGGGACACCTCGACGCCGACGTGCATCGAGCTCGAGCTGCGTGACGCGTGGGTGTGGGACATGTACCGGCCCGCTCGGTTCGTCCCGTCGGTCCGCGTGCTCACGTTCCGCGACGTCAACATCGAGCGGCTCCCCGAACGGGAGCTGTGAGCCGGACCCCTCCTCCACGCCGCCCGGGGCCGGGCCTCCGGGAGGGCGCGAGCGCCGCCGTGCTCGGCGCCCAGGCCGAGCAGCTGGCGGCCCGGTGGTACGAGCACCACGGCTACGAGGTGCTCGAGCGCAACTGGCGGCGACGCGAGGGCGAGGTGGACCTCATCGTCCGGTCGGGTCGTACGGTGGTGTTCTGCGAGGTCAAGGCTCGCTCCACCGACCGGTTCGGGACGGGGTCCGAGGCGGTGGTGCCGGCCAAGCAGCAGCGCTTGCGGCGCCTGGCGGCGCGGTGGCTCGCAGAGCTCATCCCGGCGGCCGGCCGGGGTGAGCTCGACGTCCGCTTCGACGTGGTCTCGCTGACCGGCGGAGCGCTGGAGGTGGTCGAGGGCGCCTTCTAGGCGCGCCGCCTCGACGGGGTGACCTCCGGGACGGTCCGGGCCGATGGCGCTCGCGCGCTGCCCCTGGCGGTTCGGGTGAGGGTACCGTCGGCCCGTGGCGGCCAGCGGGAGTCGTCCAGCGGACGTGGTGGTGCTCGCCCCGGAGATGGAGGGCGGCCCGGGTGGCGCGCGGGGCGCTCCCGACGCGGCGTGCCCCTCCCGGCCGGGGCGGATCCGCACGCCGGCGCTGCGTCGGGCGTGGTGGGCCGCCGTCGTGTTCTTCGCCGCCCAGAGCGGCGGCCTCGTGGCATGGAGCTGGCACCTGTGGACGCGCTTCGACCTGAGCAGCGACTTCGCCACCTATGCCCAGGCCTGGTCGCGCATCGGCACCGGGCACCTCGACCCGTACGAGACGCTCTTCCCGTGGCACTACCCCCACTACGGGTACCCGTTCCTCCAGAGCCACCTCGAGCTCGTGCTCTGGCCCCTGGCGCTGCTCCGAGCGGTGGGCCTCCCCCTGCCCACCCTTCTCGTGGTCCAGGACGTCGCCCTCGCCGTCGCCGGCGCCACTGCCGCGCGCCTCGTGCTCGAGGTCCTGGACCGGCACTGGCCGCGTCGCGGTGACCGACCGCTTCGGGGCGTCGCGCTCGTCGCTGGCTGCCTCGTCGCCGTCTGCGCCGCCTGCCCGTGGACCTACTGGGCTGCGTCGTTCGACGTCCACGTCCAGGTCCTTGCCACCGCGCTCGCCCTGCTGACTGCCCGCGACGCCTGGCACGGGCGCCGGCGGGCCTGGGCCTTC
Organism: uncultured Acidimicrobiaceae bacterium; assembly: GCA_964610905.1. Taxonomy (GTDB): domain Bacteria; phylum Actinomycetota; class Acidimicrobiia; order Acidimicrobiales; family RAAP-2; genus JAJZJT01. The sequence goes on along the minus strand of CAZSYT010000015.1, from coordinate 12,250 downwards.
GCCGGCGGCGTCCTTCTCTGCGGGGACGTCGCCGCCACCTACCTGGTCGCCGTCGGGCTGGCGACGCTCGTGGTGGGCCGCCGCCGCCTCGCCGGCGCCGGCTTCGTCGCCGCCGCAGCGGCATGGCTCGGCGTCGTGGCCCTCGCCCACTCGGGCAAGGGCTCGAGCCTCGCTGCCGGGTACGGGTACCTGGCCGGCCACACCGTCGGTGCCGGCCTCGCCGGCGTGGCGGCGATCGTCGCCGGAGCGCTCCGTCACCCGGCGGCACCTGCCCGGGTGCTCGAGGCGCGGTGGCGCCCGGTCGCGCAGTACCTGGCGGGCTCGGGCCTGGTCGGCGCCCTCGCCCCGCTCGGGCTGGCGGCCGCCCTCGTGGTCACGGTGCCGAACGCCCTCGACGCGTCGGGCATCTTCGTGTCCCACGCGGCCGGGTTCCAGAACCTGTTCCCGGCGCTCGCCGCCGCGGCGGGGGGAGCGGGCGTCGTGACGTGGGTGGCCCGCCGCCGTCGCGCCGGCGCTCCGGCGCGTGCGGCCGCCGGGGTGCTCGCCGCCGGTGCCCTCGCCGTGACCTGCGTGGTGGCCGTCCAGACGCTCCCGACGGTGGGAGCGCAGTTCGAGCTGGTCGCCGCCCCGACGGCGGCCCGGCTCGGCGTCGTCGCGGCCGAGACGCCACGGTCCGCCGAGGTCGTCGCCACCAACGCCGTGGTCGGTCGCTTCGCCGCCCGCCGCTTGGTGTACCCCTTCCTCGGGAACGTCCCCGACCAGGTCGTGCCCGTCTTCGGGCACACGGTCGTCGTCGTCCTCGTCACGCGCCTCCGGGGTGCCGCCCCGCCGGTGCGCCGTGCCACATCGGCCGCCGGGCGCGCCCTCGGCCACCTCGGCGCCCGGGTGCTCGTCCGTGGGTCCGGTGTGGCCGCCTTCCTCTGGAGGCCGCCCACCGGCACGCGTTCGCTCGTGCTCCCGTGACGTGCCCCCGTGCACCAGCCGCGGCGGCCGGCCGGCCATCCCCTAGGCTGACGCCCATGCCGCCCGAGCTCGAGACACTCGTCGTGGAGCGCGCCGATGGCGTGGTCACGGTCACCCTCAACCGTCCCCAGCGCAAGAACGCGGCCAACGGCGCCATGTGGCGCGAGCTGCAGGCCACGCTCGACGAGGTGGCCGCCGTCCGTGAGGACCGGGTGCTGGTGCTCACCGGCGCAGGGGACGCGTTCTGCTCGGGCGCCGACCTCGGAGACCCCTCCGACGTCGCCGGTCGCCCCGGCGACCCCCACCTACTGCAGATGCGCTCCCTGGCCGACGTCGCCCTCCGCCTCCACCGGCTGCCCAAGCCCACGATCGCCAAGGTCGGCGGCATCGCCGCCGGCGCGGGGATGAGCATGGCGCTCGGGTGCGATCTCGTCGTGGCGTCCGACCGGGCTCGCTTCTCGCAGATCTTCTCCAAGCGGGGCCTGAGCGTGGACTTCGGGGCCTCGTGGCTCCTGCCCCGCCTCGTCGGCCTCCACCGAGCCAAGGAGCTGGCGTTCTTCGCCGACATCATCGACGCGGCGACGGCCCAGTCGATCGGGGTGGTCAACCGGGTCGTCCCCGCCGACGAGCTCGACGCCGTGGTCGCCGAGTGGGCGGCTCGCCTCGCCGCCGGCCCGCCGCTCGCCCTGTCGATGACCAAAGCGCTCCTCAACCAGTCGGCGAGCGTCTCGATGGAACAGGCGCTCGAGGCCGAGGCCCAGGCCCAGGCCGTCAACTTCGCCTCGCAGGACACCCGCGAGGCGATGATCGCCTTCGTCGAGAAGCGCGACCCGGTCTTCGGGGGGCTCTGACCCTCGGGGCGCGTCGTCGCCCTGGTGTCGCACCCGGTCCCTAGCCTGCAGCCGGGTGCCTCGAGCGGCCGGCGCCCGACCACGAAGACCGCGGCCCTCGCCTGTCCCGACCGGCGCGTCCACGCGGAGCGACGCGCCCCTTTGCACTGGGGAGGCGTAGTGCTCGCCACCATCCCGTCTGCTGTGCTCGTCGGCGTCGACGGACGCCCCGTGTCGGTCGAGGTCCACGTGTCCAACGGGCTGCCGGGCTTCACCGTCGTCGGCCTGCCCGACGCCGCCGTGCGCGAGTCGCGTGACCGCGTCCGCGCCGCGGTGCTCTCGAGCGGGCTCGCCTGGCCGCTCCGGCGCATCACCGTCAACCTCGCGCCGTCGGGGGTCCGCAAGGGGGGCTCGGGCCTCGACCTGCCCATCGCCGTCGGCGTGCTGGCGGCGACCGGGGTCGTCGACGGTCGGGCGGCGGCTGCCCACGCCTTCGTCGGGGAGCTCGGCCTCGACGGGTCGGTCCGGCCCGTTGCAGGGATGCTGGTGCTGGCCGAGGCCGTCGGCGACGTGCCGGTCGTCGTCCCCGAGCAAGCCGCCGCCGAGGCGACCCTCGCCGCCCGGGCGGGCGTGCGCTGGTGCGCCACCCTCCGCCAGCTGGTCGGCCGCCTGGTCGGCGAGGCGCCGTGGCCCGAGCACCTGCCCGAGCCGGTCCGGACGTCACCGCCCCGCGCGGCGAGGGTGCCGGACCTCGCCGACGTCCGCGGGCAGCCCGTCGCCCGTCGCGCCCTCGAGGTGGCCGCCGCCGGGGGTCACCACCTGCTGCTGGTCGGGCCGCCCGGGTCGGGCAAGACGATGCTGGCCGAGCGCCTCCCCGGCATCCTCCCGCCGCCGGACCACCAGACCGCCCTCGAGGCCACCCGGGTCCACTCGGTCGCCGGGTCGCCGCTCCCGCCCGGCGGGCTGGTCGAGCGCCCGCCGTTCCGCGCGCCGCACCACGGTGCGTCCTTCGTGGCCATGGTGGGTGGCGGCACGGCGTCCTTGCGCCCCGGCGAGGTAAGCCTCGCCCACGGCGGCGTGCTGTTCCTCGACGAGCTCGGCGAGTTCGCCACCCCCGTCCTCGAGGCGCTCCGCCAGCCGCTCGAGGAAGGAGCCGTGCGCGTCAACCGGGCTCGGGGTGCGGTCACCTACCCGGCGCGCTTCGTGCTGGTCGCCGCCATGAACCCCTGTCCTTGTGGCGACGGGGGTCCGCCGGGCTCGTGCCGGTGCTCGCCGGCAGCCCGCGAGCGCTACGCACGGCGTCTGTCGGCACCCCTCCTCGACCGCTTCGACCTTGCGGTCCGGCTGCAGCGGACGGCCACGGACGACCTCCTGAGCGGCGATCCCGGCGAGGCGACCGCCGCCGTCGCCGAGCGCGTGGCGTACGCCCGCTACCGTGCGGCCAGCCGAGGCGTCGCCGCCAACGCCCGCCTCGCCTCCGAGCGCCTGGCCGCCGTGGCCCCGCTGACCGCTCGGGCCCGGGCACTGCTCGACACGACCGTGCGCTCGGGCGACCTCAGCGCGCGTGGCCTCCACCGCGTCCACCGGATCGCCCGCACGGTGGCCGACCTCGACGATGCCGGGCCGCTGGTCGACGACGTCCACGTGCACGAGGCGCTCGTCCTCCGCTCGAGGCGGGCCGTGCTGCTCGGCGAGGCTCCCCGGTGACCGGGGAGCGGGAGCGGGCGTGCGCGGCAGCGCTCGCCGGCCTCGAGGGCATGACGCCGTCCCGGCTGGCCGCGCTGCTGTCGCCGTGGACGCCCGAGGACGCGTGGTCGCTCGTCGTCGACGGCTCCCATCCCGCCGATCCCCGTCGACGCGCCACCGCGGCCGCGGCCGGTGTCGACCCCCAGGTGGTGGGCGACCGCTACGCGCGGTCGGGCATCGCCGTCCTGGTGCCGGACGACCCCGCCTACCCGGCGGTGCTCCGCGGGGACCCAGGCGCCCCGGCGGTGCTCTTCGCCGCCGGCGACCCGACCGTGCTGGCCGACAGGACGGCGGTGGCCGTCGTCGGCACGCGCTCCGCCACGCCGTACGGTCGCCAGGTCGCCGCCGAGCTCGGCCGCGACCTCGCGTCGGCCGGGGTGGTCGTCGTCTCGGGCCTCGCCCTCGGCATCGACGGCGCAGCGCACGCCGGCGCCCTCGGCGCCGAGGCGTCGGGCGCGCCGCCCGTGGGTGTCGTCGCCACCGGGCTCGACGTGCCCTACCCGCCCGCCCACCGGCAGCTCTGGCACGCCGTCGCCGCTCGGGGCACCGTGCTCTCCGAGGCGCCGCTCGGTGCACCTCCCCGGCGGGGTCGGTTCCCGGCCCGCAACCGGATCGTCGCCGGTCTGTCCGACGTCGTCGTCGTGGTCGAGTGCCACCGGCGCGGCGGCTCCATCTACACGGCCGAGGCCGCTGCTCGGCGGTCGATCCCCGTCGGCGCCGTGCCGGGCTCGGTGCGTTCGCCGGCCTCGGCAGGGACGAACGCCCTCCTCGTCGACGGGTGCATCCCGGTGCGCGACGCCGCCGACGTGCTGGTCGCCCTCTCGCTTGCGCGCCGCCGAGCCGACCGCCCCGATCCGCTGCCGAACGCGGCGGTCCCCGTAGCGGCGCGTGGACGGGCACCCCACCCGAACGCGCCTCGCCCCGGAGGGGGCGCACCGCCGCCACCACCGCCACCGCCACCGCCGGAGGGCACAGCCGAGGCGGCCGTGCTGGCGGCGCTCGACGCCGAGCCCACGCCGGTCGAGGTCCTGGCCCTGCGGACCGGTCTCGCGCTGGGCGACCTTGCACGTGCCGTCCACCGCCTGGTGGCATCCGGTTGGGCGGATGCCGGAGACGGCTGGTGGTCCGCCCGCCATCCGGCGCCCTCGCAGGCGGGAGCGAGGCGGCGGGGGAGCGGCAGGTAGCGTGGCACCGTGGCCACCGAGGGCGCAGGCAGGGTTCCGGTCCGGCTCGGTCTCGACGTGCTCGGAGGCCCGCGACCCGCGTCCTTCGCCGACGTCGCGAGGTGGACGGCGGCGGCGGAGGCAGGCGGCTTCGACAGCGTCTGGGTGCCCGACGAGCCGAGGCCCGACGAGCCCTTCGAGGCGACCACGCTGCTCGGCGCCCTGGCCGTGCGGACGAGCTCGATCCGCCTCGGCACGCTGGTGCCGCTCCACGCCGGGCGGCCGCCGGCCGTCGCCGCCAAGGTCCTCTCCGCCGTCGACGTGGTGAGCGACGGACGACTGGTCGCCGGCGTCGGTGCCGGCCCGGGCGACCCGGGCGGCGTTGCCGTCGCCGAGCGCCTGGCCGAAGCCGTGGCCGTGGTGCGCGCCCTGTTCGAGGGTGACGCGGTGGCGCTCCGCGGGCACACCTGGCACCTCGACGGTGCCGTGAACCGCCCGCCGCCGCTCCGCCGGAGCGCCACGCCTCTGGTCGTCGAGGTCGACGGGGCCCCGCTCGCCGGCGTCGTGGGTCTCGTCGACGTGGTCGTGGTCCGGGGCTCGCCGGACGAGGTCGCCGGTGTCGCCAAGATGACGGAGGCAGTCGGCGCCGGCAGGCCGGGTCCGATCAGGCCTGCCGTCGTCTGGCACGGCCGGGCGGTGAGCGGCCGGCGCGCTCGACGCCCCTCCGGCCCGGGCGCGCTCGGCACCTGGCTCGACCTCGACCGGCCGGACGTGTGTGCCGCCACGCTGCGGGCCCTCGGCGCGTCGGGTGCCTCGGGCGTGATCGTCTCCCTCGACGCCGGCTCGACGGGTGGCACGCCGGGCGCCTCGCCCGGGGCCGGTCCCGTCGGACCAGGCGGGCACGCCGACGCGGTCGGCGCCGCGGGTCGGCTCCTCGCACCGCTCGTCGCCGAGGTGCTCGGCCGGGACGGCTGAGCCATCGCGGGCCGAGGCGCGTGCCTCGGGTGGGCGGCGCCCGTCCGGCAGGTGGGCGGCGCCCGCGTTTCAGTCGGCTGGCTGCATCACCACGCGGTCGGCGTGGACCGTGTACTTCACGCGCACCTCGCCCGGCTGGCGCATCGGGTAGGTGCCGACGCCGAGGTACTTGTGGGCGAGGGCGTCGATGTGCGCGTCGGCGCCCTCCTCGGTACCGGTCACCGTCCCCCGAACGACCACGACGTTGTAGGGGTCGTCGGGGTCCACGACCGAGACGGCCACCACCGGTTGGCGGGCCAGGTTGACCTCCTTCGCACGCCCCTTGGCCGTGTTGAAGACGAGGTCGTCGCCCTCGAGGTCGATCCACACCGGTGTGAGCTGGGGGCGCCCGTCGGGACCGACGGTCGCGACGTTGGCGATCACCGGGCGCTCGACGAGGGCTCGGGCCTTCGCGGTCAGGGTCATAGCCATGGTCATGTCCTCCCGTGCCGTTGCTGTCCTGGTGCCGGCCGCCCCGCGTGCGCGGCTGCGGCGGCCTTCCGGTGCCGCCCCGCCCGCGGCACCGGGCCGGCGCGCCGGGGCGCGCCGGGCTCGTCGTGGATCGTACCGGGGTGGGCTCCGGGGGGCTCCGGGGTGGGCTCCGGGGGCTCCGGGGTGGGCTCCGGGGTGGGCTCCGGGGTGGGCTCCGGGGTGGGCTCCGGGGGCTCCGGGGTGAGGAACCCGTGCCGGCCCGCTGTCCAGCCGCCCGCCGCCCTCCGCCCAGCGGCCAGCCGCCCGCCGGCGCGCAGGGGGCTGCTGGTACGGTGCCGCCATGTTGATCGGTGCCCACGTGCGAGCGGGCAAGGGCCTCGTCCCGGCGCTCAAGCACGGTGCCGACATCGGGGCCGAGGTCGTCCAGGTGTTCACCCAGAGCCCGCGCCAGTGGAAGCCGTCGCAGTACGGGCCCGAGGTCCTCGACGCGTACCGCACCGCGGCCGCCGAGCACCCGACCGTGCGGGCGACGTTCTGCCACGCGACCTACCTGATCAACCTGGCCAGCCCCGACCTCGCCCTGGCCGAGCGCTCGCGGGAGTGCCTCGACGCCAACCTGGCAACGGCCCAGGGCATCGGCGCGGGCGGACTCGTCCTGCACATCGGCAGCCATCGGGGAAGCGGCTTCGACCAGTCCCTCCCCGCCGTGGTCGACGCGCTGGTCGAGGCCCTCGACTCGGTCGCCGGCGATCCGGCGTGCCCGGTCCTGCTCGAGAACGCGGCCGGAGCCGGCGATACGGTCGGGCGTTCGTTCGAGGAGCTCGCCGCGGTGATCGACCGTGCCGGCGGGGACGAGCGGCTCGGCGTCTGTCTCGACACGCAGCACCTGTGGGCGTCGGGGGTGGACTTCGCCTCGGTCGACCGTGCCGATGCCGCCGTGGACGCGCTCGCTCGTACCGTGGGCCTCGAGCGGCTGGTCTGCGTCCACCTGAACGACTCGAAGGTCCCCCTCGGCGCCAACCGCGACCGGCACGAGAACATCGGCGACGGGACGATCGGAGCCGACGGCCTGGCCGCGCTCCTGGGGCACCCTGCCCTCGCCGAGGTGCCGGCCATCCTCGAGGTCCCCGGGGCCGGGGACGGCCCCCGGCGCGAGGACGTCGAGGCGGCACGAGCTGCCTGGCGCGCGGGGGTCGCCCTGCGCACCCGGGCGCGACGGCGCGCTCGCCAGCGGGCGTGAGCCCGGAGCGCCCTCCGCTGGGCGACCGGTGAGCACGGGGGACCGGGTCCGGCGGCCCACCTCGTCGCCACTGTCCGTCCGGCCCGGCCCGGCCGCACCGCCCGCTCCCGGCCCGCGACCACCGGGCCGGTCCTTCGTCGCCCCACGCCCACAGCTGGTCGTGCCCCCCCGTGAGTGCGAATGAGAATCATTCTCGACTAGGGTGAGGGGCAGGCGGCCCGGTCGGGCCGCGAGCGACGTGAGGCGACGATGATGGCGACGGACGCGGGGACGAGCACGAGGCGGGCAGCCGCTGCGGCGGCCGTCGTGCTCGTCGCGCTGGGCGTCGCCGCCTGCGGCGCCCCGCCGGTGACCGGCGGTGCCGCGCCGCCGGGCGTGGTCCGCGTGGTGGCCGCCGAGGACTTCTGGGGGAGCATCGCCGCCCAGGTCGGGGGGAGCGCCGCCCACGTGGCCAGCATCATCACGAACCCCGACGTCGACCCGCACGCCTACGAGCCCACCGCCGCCGACGCCCGTGCGGTCGCGTCGGCCGGTCTCGTGATCGAGAACGGCATCGGGTACGACCCGTGGATGGCCAAGCTGGTCGCCGCCGACGGCAGCCGGGCGCCGATGGTGCTCGACGTCGGGGCGCTGCTCCACGTCCCGGCGGGCGGCAACCCGCACCGGTGGTACGACCCGACCGACGTGCGCCGGGTGGTGGCGGCCATCGCCGCCGACCTGGCCCGGCTCGACCCCTCGGCCGCCGGGAGCTTCGCCGCCGGCGCGCGCCGCTTCGAGTCCGTGGGACTGGCCCGCTACGACGACCTGGTCGCCGCCATCCGCTCGCGCTACGCCGGTACCCCGGTCGGGGCCTCGGAGTCGATCTTCGCCATGCTGGCACCGGCCCTGGGGCTGCGGCTCGTGACGCCGCCGAGCTTCCTGCGGGCGGTCAGCGAGGGAGGCGAGGTGTCCGCCGCGGACATCCGGACCATCGACCGCCAGATCAGGAGCCACGCCATCGCCATCTACGTCCTCAACTCCCAGAACGTCACGCCCGAGGTGCAGGCCCAGCTGGCGCTGGTGCGCGCCGAGCACATCCCGGTGGCCACCATCACCGAGACACTCGTCCCTGCCGGGGCGACCTACCAGGCCTGGCAGGTCGCCGAGCTCGAGGGGATCGAGGCGGCCCTGTCCACGGCGGCGGGTCGGTGAGCCTCCGCGCCGACGCCCAGGTGTCGTCCCCCGGGGACGTGGCGGCCGTGTCGTTGCGCGATGCCGCGGTGCGACTGGGTGGTCGGACCGTGTGGTCGGGGCTGACCCTCGAGGTGGCCCGCGGCGAGTTCGCCGCCATCCTCGGGCCGAACGGGGTGGGCAAGTCGACCCTCGTCCGGGTGGTGCTCGGCATGCAGCCGCTCTCGGCCGGGGCCGTGTCGGTCTTCGGTCGCCCGCCCGGGCGGGGCGGCCGCGACGTGGGCTACCTTCCCCAGCGCCGGAGCTTCGACGCGTCGTTGCGGGTGCGGGGGCTCGACGTCGTGCGCTTCGGGCTCGACGGCCACCGGTGGGGCGTCCCCCTGCCGGGGGCGGCTCGCTGGTCGGCGAGGCGCCGCGAGGAGCGCGCCCGGGTCGCCGAGGTCGTCGAGCTCGTAGGCGCCTCGGCCTTCGCCGGGCGGCCGATCGGGCAGCTCTCGGGCGGCGAGCAGCAGCGGCTGCTGATCGCCCAGGCGCTCGTTCGGCGCCCGCGCCTGCTCGTCCTCGACGAACCGCTCGACAGCCTCGACCTGCCCAACCAGGCGGCCGTCGCCGCGCTGGTCGCCCGCATCAGCCGCGAGTTCGGCGTCACCGTCCTCATCGTGGCGCACGACGTCAACCCGATCCTCTCCTCGCTCGACCGTGTCGTCTACCTCGCCCCGGGAGGCGCGGTGAGCGGGCCCCCGGGCGACGTCATCACCTCCGAGACGCTGACCGCCCTCTACCGGACGCCCGTCGAGGTGCTACGTGCCTCCGACGGCCGCCTGGTCGTCGTCGGGCAGCCCGACGCGCCGGCGTGGCACCACGACCGCCACACCGGCGAGGTCCGGTGACGGCACCGTGACCGCCGTGGCCGCCGGGGGCGGGCTCCTCGCCTACCACTTCATGGTCAACGCCTACGAGGCGGGCACGGTCGTCGCCGTGGTGGCGGGGCTCGTCGGCTGGTTCATGGTGGTGCGCCGGCAGAGCTTCGTCGGCCACACGCTCGCCGTCGTGTCGTTCCCCGGTGCCGCCGCCGCCGTGTGGCTGGGCGTCGACGTGACGGCCGGCTACTTCGCGGCCACCCTCCTCGCTGCCGCCGTCATCGCCGCCGTGCCGCGCGCCGGCGCGGGCCGGGCGAGCCCCGAGGAGCCGGCGGTGACCGGGACGGTCCAGGCGTTCGCCCTCGCAGCCGGCGTGCTGTTCCTCAGCCTCTACGGCGGCTTCCTGACGGGGGTCACGGGGCTGCTGTTCGGCACGTTCCTCGGCGTCTCGGACGGCCAGGTCCGCACGCTCGTCGCCGTGGGCGCCGTGGTGGTCGTCGTGCTGGCGGTGGTGGGGCGCCCGCTCCTCTTCGCCAGCGTCGACCCCGACGTGGCCCAGGCCCGCAACGTCGGGGTCCGGGCGCTCTCGGTCGTGTTCCTCGTCCTCCTCGGTGCCACGACGGCCGAGGTGAGCCAGATCACCGGGGCGCTCCTCGTGTTCGCCCTGCTGGTCATGCCGGCCGCTGCCGCCCAGCAGCTGACCGCCAGGCCGGCGGCGGGGATCGCCGTCTCGGCGTCCCTGGCCGTGGCCGTCACCTGGGCCGCCCTCGCCGTCTCCTACTACTCCACGTTGCCCGTCGGCTTCTCGGTCACGACCTTCGGCTTCGTCGCCTACGTCGGGGCGGCAGCGTGGCGCGGGCTCCGCTCGTGGGCCGGCACCCGCGCTGCGAGCGCCCGGGCGCGCCCCCGTCAGGCGGTGGCACCGTGACCGCCACGCTGTCGGCCCTCGGCCAGCTCGTCACCGCCGGCTACGGGCGCGACGCCCTCCTCGCCGGCACCGGCATCGCCGTGGCTGCCGGCCTGGTGGGGTACCTCGTCGTGCTGCGCGGCCAGGTGTTCGCCGGCGACGCCCTGTCGCACGTGGCGTTCACCGGCGCGCTCGGGGCGCTCGCCTTCGGGGTCGACCTCCGTGCTGGCCTCTACGGCGGGTGCGTGGCGTTCGCGCTGCTCGCCGCGTTCCTCGGCGGCCGCGCCCGCTCCGACGACACGGCGGTGGGAAGCGTGCTCGCCTGGGTGCTGGGGCTCGGTGCCCTCTTCCTCTCCCTGTACACGACCCGCTACAGCGGGGGCGCGGGGGGTGCCGGGAACGCCGGGGTGACGGTGCTCTTCGGGTCGATCTTCGGGCTGAGCACCCCGGGCGCCGTCCTCGACGCCACCCTCGGCCTCCTCGCCGCCGTGGTCGTGGTGGTGATCGCCCGCCCGCTCCTCTTCGCCACGCTCGACGAGGCCGTCGCGTCGGCCCGCGGGGTGCCCACCCGTGCGCTCGGCGTCGTCTTCCTGGTGGTCCTCGGGGTCACCGCCGGCGACGCCACGCAGGCGGTCGGGGCGCTCCTCCTCCTCGGGCTGCTCGCCGCCCCGGCCGGCGCGGCGCTCCACCTCACGAGCCGGCCGTACGCGGGGCTGGCCGTCGCGGCGGTCACGGCCGTCGTCTCCTTGTGGGTGGGCCTGGCCGTCGCGGTGGTGGTGCCGAGCATCCCTCCGAGCTTCGCCATCCTCGCCGCCGCCACCCTCGCCTACGTCGGGGCGGCCGGGTGGTCGCACCGCCCCGGGCGCAAGTCGTCGGGTGCGGGAGCGGAGCCCCGACGGTCGGCAGCGCCGGCGGGGAGAGGGTAGGGACGCCGCCGTGGTCGCACCGGCCGTCCACGACGTGGCGTCGGTCCGCCTGGCCGCCTGCGACCAGCGCTACACGCCGCTGCGGCGCGCCCTGGTGACCACGTTGGCCGACGCCGGCCGCCCGCTCACGGTGCCCGAGCTCCGCGGGGCCATCCCGCACCTCGCCCTCTCGAGCGCCTACCGCAACGTCGCCGCCCTCGTCGACGCCGGGGTGGTGCGCCGAGTCGTCGGCACCGACGAGCGAGCCCGGTTCGAGCTCGCCGAGCCCCTGTCGTCCCACCACCACCACCTGACGTGCGAGCGGTGCGGAACCGTCGAGGACGTGGCCCCGTCGCCCCGGCTCGAGCGGGCCGTCGCCGAGGCGGCCCGGGTGGCGGCCGAGGAGCTCGGCTACGAGGTACGGGCCCACCGGTTCGACCTGGTGGGGCTGTGCCCGCGCTGCAGGCAGGCCGCCGGGGGACCTTCGGGCGACGGGGTAGGGTCGGCGCCGTAGGCAGCGCCCCGTGCCGGTGTGCACGCGGGGGAGGGCCCGATCGAGAGGAGCCGGCCATGGCGAGCGCCACGCGCACCGAGACCGACAGCATGGGGTCCATCGAGGTCCCCGCCGACCGCTACTACGGAGCCCAGACCGCTCGCTCGCTCCACCACTTCCCGATCGGCTCGGACACGATGCCCTCGCCCCTCATCCGGGCCATCGGCATCCTGAAGGAGGCCTCGGCGCGGGTCAACGCCGACCTCGACAAGCTCCCGCCCGACAAGGCGGAGCTGATCATCCAGGCGGCCCGCGAGGTCTCCTCGGGGGCCCTCGACGACCACTTCCCCCTGAGGATCTGGCAGACGGGCAGCGGAACGCAGACGAACATGAACGCCAACGAGGTCATCGCCAACCGGGCCATCGAGCTGGCCGGTGGGGTGCTCGGCTCGAAGGAGCCGATCCACCCCAACGACGACGTCAACATGTCCCAGTCGTCCAACGACACCATCCCGACGGCGATGCAC
>CAZSYT010000014.1:13525-52198 GCA_964610905.1 uncultured Acidimicrobiaceae bacterium | reverse complement strand
GAGGTGGGCCGGGCGAGGTGCCCGTCCCGGGTGGCCTCAGCCGAGGCGCTCGATGATCGTGGCGTTGGCGAGCCCGCCGCCCTCGCACATCGTCTGGAGGCCGTAGCGGCCGCCGGTGCGCTCGAGCTCGTTGAGCAGCGTCGCCATCAGCTTGGCGCCCGAGGCCCCCAGGGGATGGCCGAGGGCGATCGCCCCGCCGTTCACGTTGACCTTGTCGAGGTCGGCGCCGAGCTCCTTCTGCCAGGCGAGGACCACCGACGCGAACGCCTCGTTGATCTCGACCAGGTCGATGTCGTCGAGGGTCAGCTTGGCCCGGTCGAGCACGGACTTGGTGGCCGGGATCGGCCCGGTGAGCATGGTGATGGGGTCGGCACCCACGACGGCGAAGCTGTGGAAGCGGGCCCGCGGCGTGAGGCCGAGGGCGTTGGCCCGCTCCTCGCTCATGATGAGGACGGCCGAGGCGCCGTCGGTGATCTGCGACGAGTTCCCCGCCGTGATCTTGCCGTTCTCCGGACGGAACGCCGGCTTCAGGTTGGCGAGCACCTCGACGCTCGAGTCGGGGCGGATCCCCTCGTCGGTGCGGAAGAGCTCGTCGGTGTCGTTGCCGTCGTCGTCCTTCACGGCCACCGGCACGAGCTCGTTGTCGAACCGGCCCTCCGACGTGGCCTGGGCGGCCAGCTTGTGCGAGCGGACGGCGAGCTCGTCGAGCTGGGCCCGGGTGATGTCCCACTGCTCGGCGATGAGCTCGGCGCCCTCGCCCTGGCTGACGAGGCCCCCCCGCTCGGCGTAGCGGCTCATCACCCGGGGGCCGAAGGGGAAGCCGAGGTCGCGCACGACCGAGGAGCCCATCGGCGTGCGGGTCATGACCTCGACGCCGGCGGCGATGACCACGTCGTAGGCGCCGGCCATGACGCCCTGGGCGGCGAAGTGCAGCGCCTGCTGCGACGACCCGCACTGGCGGTCGATCGTGGTGGAGGGGACCGACTCGGGGAATCCGGCGGCGAGGACGGCGTTGCGGCCGACGTTGAGGGCCTGCTCGCCGACCTGCATGACGCACCCCATGATGACGTCGTCGACGATGGCGGGGTCGAGGTCGTTGCGCTCCACGAGGGCCTTGAGCGGCTCGGACGCCAGGTCGGCGGCGTGCCAATTGCGCAGCTTCCCGTTGCGCTTGCCTCCGGGGGTCCGTACCGCGTCGACGATCACTGCGTCTGTCATGCGCCTCTCCTCCTGGTCTGGTCGGGCCCGGCCGGCGAGCCGGGGTCCGTGGTCGTCCGGGGCCCGCTGTGGTCCCCGTGGCCGCTCGTCCAGCCCCTGCCGCCCCTCCTGCGCCCGACGGGTGCACCGGCCGACGGGCCGGTCGCGTCGCCCGCCTGCACGGTCGGGACGGGCCCGCCGCCGAGAGCCGGTCAAAGACTTGACTGATCAGTCAAGTGGAGAGCATACGCCGTCCCGGGGGGCCGTCAAGCCGCGTCCGGCACCGGTCCGCCGCCCGCGTCCTCGCCGCCGGCACCCGGTCCCGCACGGCGTCGCGCCCAGGGTCGGCCGGGCACCCGGCGCGGGCGCGCGTGTGCCGGCATTCCGACGAGGACGTCGCCGCACGCCTTCGGCGTGTCGACGCCCGTCGTCGCTCCGCTGTACGGTCGGCCCGATGACCCAGCGCCTGAAGGACATGGACCGGTGGCTCGGCGACGGCGGGATGACCCTGATCGGCACCGTCGGCGCGGCCTTCACGGCGTACGGGGTCGACGGCGAGGACCTCGGATGGGTCGACGGCACGTTCACGCCGGCGCCCGAGGCGTGCAACCCCCACGGCGTCGTCCAGGCGGGCGTGCACGGCCTGCTCCTCGACGCCGCCATGAACTTCGCCATCAACGCCGCCCTTCCCGGCCGGGACCGGACCCGGGCAACCCTCGAGATGAAGGTCGAGACGATGCGACCGGCCCTGAAGGGCGAGGCGTACCGGCTGCGGGGGGACGTCGTGCGCATGGCCCGCCAGGTGGCCTACGGCGAGGCCTCGGTGCGCGACGAGTCGGGCGAGCTGGTGAGCCGGGCGACGGGCACCTTCCTGCTCCACCGCGCCGACGCCGGCACCGGGGAGCGGGCTCCGGGCTGAGGCCCGGTCGTGCCGGGCTCGTCCCGGCGCACGGTCGCGGACCCGTGCCTGTCCGCCGGAGTAGGCATGGCCTGGTCGGGGGCCGTTCCGGTCCGGGAGGCCGTGTGCAGCAGGGACAGCGGGGAGAGCGCGGGCACCGGGGGGACCAGGCGCACCGGGGAGAGCAGGGACGGGCGCGACACGGTGCCGGGGCCGTCCCGACCGCCGTCCCGACGTGCGCGTCGTGCGACGGACCGGTGCGCCCGGGAGCCCGGCGCTGCTACTGCTGCGACCGGCTGGTCCACGCCCTCGGCCTCCCCCTCGCGCCGCTCGCCGCGGCGTGCACCTACCGGGTGGGCGACCAGGCCCACCGGTGGCTGCGGGCCTACAAGGACGCGCCGAGCGCTGCGCTGCGCGACGTCACTGCCCGGGCGCTCGCCGAGCGGTTCGGCGCGTGGCTGGCGTGGGCCGGGGAGGACCTCGCCGAGCGCTTCGGCGGCCGGTGGGCAGCGGTGGCCACCGTGCCGTCGACCCGTCCGGGCCGCTGTGGCGCGCCGGTGGACGCGCTGGTCGGTGCCGTGCCCGCCCTCGCCGGCCTGCCCCGGGTGCGCCTCGTGCGCGGTCCGGCTGCCGCCGGCCACCTCGTGGCCGACGCCCGTGCGTTCGTGCCGGCCCCCGGCGAGCGACGGCCCGACGGCCCCGTGCTCGTCGTCGACGACACGGTCACCACGGGCGCACGCGCCCAGAGCGCGGTCGCCTGCCTGCGCGCCGGCGGGTGGCGCGTCACCGGCGCGGTCGCCGTCGGGCGGGCGCTCGCCCCCGAGGCCGGACCGTGGGTGGCCGCCTACTGGCGCGAGCGCCGGGGCTGGCAGCGCGCGAGAGGGGCCGCAGGGACGACTGGCGGCTAGAACGGGGGGATGGACCTCCGCATCTTCGTCGAGCCCCAGCAAGGTGCCACCTACGCCGAGCAGCGCCGCGTCGCCCAGGCCGCCGAGCGCCTCGGCTTCGACGCCTTCTTCCGGAGCGACCACTACGTCACCATGGGCGGCGACGGGCTCCCCGGGCCGACCGACGCCTGGGTGACCCTGGCAGGCCTCGCCTGCGACACGTCACGCATCCGCCTCGGCACCCTCGTCACCTCGGCCACCTTCCGCCTGCCCGGGCCCCTCGCCATCACCGTGGCACAGGTCGATGCCATGAGCGGGGGCCGCGTCGAGCTCGGCCTCGGCGCGGGCTGGTACGAGCGCGAGCACGACGCCTACGGCATCCCCTTCCCGCCGCTCGCCGAGCGCTTCGAGCTCCTCGAGGAGCAACTGGCCGTGGTCACCGGGCTCTGGGCGACGCCCGAGGGCGGGGCCTTCTCGCACGACGGGCGCCACTACCGCCTCGCCGACAGCCCGGCTCTCCCCAAGCCCGCCCAGCGGCCGGGACCGCCGGTTATCGTCGGCGGCGGGGGACCTCGCCGGACCCCCCGTCTCGCCGCCAGGTACGCGGCCGAGCTCAACGTGCCCTTCGCCTCGGTCGACGACACGGCCGCCCAGTTCGGTCGGGGCAGGGCGGCGTGCGAGGCGGCCGGACGCGACCCGGCGACGCTCGTGTGCTCGGCCGCCCAGGTGGTCTGCTGCGGCGCCGACGACGCCGAGGTGGCCCGGCGGGCCGGTGCCATCGGGCGCTCGGTCGACGAGCTCCGCCGCAACGGGCTGTGCGGGACACCGGACGACGTGGTCGAGGGCCTCGCCCGCCTGGCGGCGGCCGGTGCCGGGCGCGTCTACCTGCAGTTCCTCACCCTCGACGACCTCGACCACCTCGAGCTCATCGGGGAACGGGTCCTCGCGCCAGCCCGGTCGCTCCGGCCACCAGCGTGAGGGAGCGGGCCCGGACCTCGAGCGAGTGGGCCCGCGTCGACACCATCAGCTCGTCGGCCCCCGTGCGCTCGATGAGCCGAGCGAGGCCGTCGGCCACGCTGGCCGGGTCGCCGACCACGTGCGAGGCGGTGGCCCGCTCGACGATCGCCCGCTCGGTCGGGGTGAAGGCGTAGGCGGCCGCTCGCTCGGGGGTCGCGAGGGGGGCGGGCCGTCCCGTGCGCAGCTGGAGGATGGACAGGGCCGCCGGCCCGGCCAGCCACGCCGCCTGCTCGGCGTCGTCCGCGCACAGGACCGACGCGGCCACCATCACGTGGGGGCGTTCCAGGACGAACGACGGCCGGAACGTCGCCCGGTACCGCTCGAGGGCCTGGTCGAGGAGGTCGGGCGCGAAGTGGTAGGCGAACGAGAACGGCAGCCCGAGCAGCCCGGCCAGCTGGGCGCTGAAGAGCGAGGACCCGAGCAGCCACACCTCCGGCAGGTAGCCGATCCCCGGGGTGATCGACGGTTGCGTGGCCGGACGCTCCACGTCGGCCAGGTAGCCGAACAGCTCGACCACGTCCTCGGGGAAGCGCTCGGCGCCGACGTCCGCCCGCCGGCGAAGGGCGCGGGCCGTGGCCTGGTCGGTCCCCGGTGCCCGGCCGAGTCCGAGGTCGATCCGCCCGGGGTGGAGCGCCTCGAGCGTGGCGAACTGCTCGGCGACCACCATCGGCGCGTGGTTGGGGAGCATCACGCCGCCCGCGCCCACGCGGATCGTGCGGGTGGAGGCGGCGAGGTGGGCGACGAGGACGGGCGGCGACGAGCTGGCCACCGAAGGCATGCCGTGGTGCTCGGCGACCCAGATGCGCCGGTAGCCGAGCTCCTCCACCAGGCGTGCCAGCTCCACGGTGTCGGCCAGCGCCTGGGCGGGCGTGGCGCCTTCCGACACCGTGGCGAGGTCGAGGACGGACAGCGGGACCATGCCTGGTCAACCGCGACGACCCGGTCGGGCTTCCCGTTGGCACCGGCACCCCGCTGCGACCCGGCCCGCCCACCTGCTGCCGCGGCTCGTGGCGTGACCGCCGCGGGCCCCCGGGTGACGGCCGCCGGACCGGTCCCGGGCAGTCCGTGCACACTGCAATACTGTGTCCATGCACGGAGCCCCGGTGGCTCCCGCGTCGCGGGGCCGCAGGGACGCGCGTGCGCGCCGCACCGTCCTCCGGGCGAGCCGCCCCGCGGGCGCCGCCCACCGGCCGGCTGGACCGCCGCTGTCGGGTGACCGCTGCGCGCGGCGCGTGCACGCGGAGGCGACGACCGACGAGGAGCAGGGATGGCGACGACGGAAGACGGCGACCGGGCCCCGAGGGGCGCCGACGGGGCTCGACGGGAGCCGGCCCCCGACCGACCGGCCGGCCGGTGGCGACGGCTCCGGTCGAGCCCGCCGCGCGTCCGCCAGGTGGGGATCGCCCTCGGCGAGCGCATCAACACCATGTCGTACCTGCCCAAGTGGATCATCCTCGGTGCCATCATCGGGGTGGTGGCCGGCCTCGGGGCCGTCGTCTTCTACGAGGCCCTGACCTTCTCGACCCACGTGTTCCTGGCTGACCTGGCGGGCTACCACGTCCCCACACCGGCCGGGGAGGGCTACTCGCTCGGCTCGGCGGGCTACTCGCGGCCGTGGGCCATCCCGCTCGTCGTCACGCTCGGCGGGATCCTCGCCGGCCTCCTCGTCTTCACCTGGGCGCCCGAGGCCGAAGGGCACGGCACCGACGCCGCCATCGACGCCGTCCACCACAACCCGCGGGGCATCCGGCTCCGGGCGGTGGTCGTGAAGATCGTCGCCTCGGCCCTGACCATCGGATCGGGTGGCTCCGGAGGCCGGGAGGGCCCGACCGCGCAGATCAGCGCCGGGTTCGGGTCGCTCATGGCCCGCCTCCTCGACCTCTCCCCCGAGGACGGCCGGATCGCCGTCTCCATCGGCATCGGCTCGGGCATCGGCGCCATCTTCGGCGCCCCTCTCGGCGGCGCCGTGCTGGCCGCCGACGTCGTCTACCGAGACGACTTCGAGTACGAGGCGCTCCTGCCGGGCGTGCTCGCCTCGGTCGTCGCCTACGCCATCTTCGGCGGTGTCTACGGCTACCACCCGCTCTTCGCCGTCGCCAGCGGGCTGACGTTCGACCACCCCGTCCAGCTGCTGTGGTTCGCCGTGCTCGGGCTGTTGGCCGGGGGCATCGGCCTCCTCTACTCCGGGAGCTTCTACGGGACGGTCCGCCTGAGCGCCAGGCTCCCGTTCACCCACAAGCTCCGCCCGGCGCTCGGCGCCCTCTTCGTCGGCCTGATCGCCCTCGGGGTGCCCGAGGTGCTCGGCACGGGCTACGGCTGGGTGCAGCGGGGCCTCGCCAACCAGCTCGACCACGTCCCCCTCGTCGTCATCATCCTGCTGCCGGTCCTCCGCATCGCCGCCACCATCCTGTCGATCGGCACCGGGGGGTCCGGCGGTGTCTTCGGTCCGGGGATGGTGATCGGTGCCTTCACAGGCCTCGCCGTCTGGCGCGTGCTCGAACCGATCGCGCCGGGCGTCGGCCACGATCCGGCGCCGTTCGTCGTCGTCGGGATGATGGCCGTCTTCGGCAGCATCTCGCGTGCCCCGATCGCCGTCATGGTCATGGTCGCCCAGATGACCGGCAACATCTCCCTGCTCGGTCCGGCCATGGCGGCCGTGGCCATCGCCTGGTTCGTCGTCAGCCGAGCCGACCAGAGCATCTACGCGTCGCAGCTCAAGAACCGGGCGGCCACGGCGTCCGGGCGCCTGCAGTTCGGGCTGCCCCTCGTGTCCTCCCTGTCGGTGTCCGACGTCGCCGCCGCTCCCCGGCTCGTCCTCGCTGACCGCGCGACGGTGAGCGAGGCCCGCGCCGCCCTCGAGGAGGCCGGTGTGCCCGGCGCGCCGGTCACCGACGAGCAGGGCACGTACCTCGGCACCGTGGAGCTCGAGCGCCTCGCGCTGCTCGCGTCGGAAGGACGCGACGGCGAGCCCGTCGGGCCGATCGTGGACGCCACCACGCCGGCCGTCGCCCAGGCCGAGACGCTCGACGTCGGCCTCGAGGCCCTGCTCCACGGCGGCGGCGGCTGGGTGCCGGTCACGAGCGGCGACCGTCGCGTGGTCGGCATCCTCGCCGTCGGCCAGGTCGTGCGCGGCTACCGGCGCGCCCTCGTGCGCGACCTCGACCGGGTGGCGGCCATCGGCACCGGCTCGATCGCCGTCGAGGAGACCATCGGTCCACAGTCCACGTTGGCCGGGCTGCACATCCGCGACGTCGACTGGTCCCCGGGGTGCGTGGTGATGACCGTCCAGCACGGCGAGCGACTGACCTTCGCCGTGGGGGACACCGAGCTCGCCGTCGGCGACGTGGTCAGCGCCGTGGTGCCGCTCGACGAGGCGGACGTGATCCGCCAGCTCGTGGCCGGCGTCGTCGGCGAGGAGCCTGGCGAGCGGGGAGCCGTCGGCGCCGAGCAGCCCATGGTCTGACCGGCCCGGGCGGCCCGCCGGCCGCCAGCCGGCGGCGTACGGCACCGTCCCCGGTCAGAGCTCCCAGCCCTCGAGCCACTGGTGGTCGGCCACCTCGCCGGCGGCGTCGGCCAGCTCGCCGAAGAGCTCGACCATCCGGGCCTGGTCCTCGACGGCGATCCGGTCGAGGAGGCGGGCGATCTCGGCGCGGCGGCGGGCGGTCACCTCGGTCACCAGGCCCTGCCCGGCCGGGCTCAGGCTGACCCGCACCTCGCGACGGTCCTGGCGGGCGACGCGGCGCCGGATGAGGCCCTTGCGCTCGAGCCGGTCGCACATCCGCGTCGCCGTCGGCGGCGTGACGGCCAGCAGCTCGGCGAGCGACACCACCCGCTGTGGCCCGCGCGAGGCCAGCACGACGAGCGCCCGGTACTGGGGGAGCGTGACGTCCTCCGCCACCTCGGCGAGCGACCGGGCGGCTACGGCCACCAGCACGCGGCTCGCGCCGAGCACCGCTTCGACCACCTCGGTCCGACTGGGCGCCGTCACTGCCAGGTCGCGGGCCTGCATGCCACAATTATCGCCCCAGCGGCCAGGCGCCTGCCGGTCGGCGCTCCGCCGTCGACGCCTAGGGTGCGGGGGAGAAGGGGGGAGCGACCCATGGCCATGAACGTCAAGCCGGTGCCGATGCTCGACGAGCGGATCAACGACATCCGCATGCGCACCGCCGAGATCGTCAACACCGACATCCTGCCCAACGAGGCCAGGCTCTGGCCGCAGCGGGTCTCGGCCGAGCCGACCGACACCGAGCGCAAGGAGGCCCACGAGCTGCGCGAGCACGTCAAGCAGCGCGTGCGCGCGGCAGGGCTGTGGGCGCCGCACCTCCCCGAGGAGTACGGGGGGATGGGCCTCGACTTCCTCGCCCACGCTTACATGAACGAGGTCCTCGCCTACGCCATGGGCGCGGCCGCCCTCTTCGGGGTGGTGGCACCGAACTCGGGGAACCAGAAGATCCTGGTGAAGTACGGCACCGAGGAGCAGAAGCGGAAGTGGCTGCTGCCCCTCGTGGAGGGGACGATGGAGTCCGGCTTCTCGATGACCGAGCCCCACAACCCCGGCTCCGACCCGCGCTCGCTCGACACCACCGCCGTGCGCGAGGGCGACGAGTGGGTCGTCAACGGCCACAAGTGGTTCACCTCGAACGGGCTGCGGGCCGACTTCTTCATCGTCATGTGCCGCGTGCAGGACGAGTCGGGCGAGGAGGGCCGCAGCGGCCAGATGGCCCAGATCATCGTGCCGACCGACACGCCCGGGGTCCACGTCGTCCGGGGCATCGGTATCTGGGGCAGGCCGAGCTCCGACCACTGCGAGGTCGTCTACGAGGACGTGCGGGTCCCTCTCGACAACGTCCTCGGGCGGGTCGGCGAGGGCCACCAGGCCGCCCAGGACCGGCTCGGGGCGGGGCGCATCTACCACTGCATGAACTCGGTGGGCCAGATGTGGCGCGCCTTCGACCTGATGGTCGAGCGGGCGGCCACCCGTCAGGTCCACGGAGGGCTGCTGCAGGACAAGCAGTTCGTCCAGGGGTTCATCGCCGACAGCTACCAGGACATCCAGGCGGCGCGCCTCATGACCATCCACGCGGCCGAGAAGATCGACCGGAACGACGTGGCCGCCCGTACCGACATCTCGGCCATCAAGGTCTTCGTCCCCGCCGCCTACGAGCGGGTGGTCGACCGCGCCATCCAGGTGTGGGGCGCGGCCGGCGTGTCCAACGACCTCCCGCTGGCAGCCATGTACCAAGGGGCGCGGACCCTCCGGCTGGCCGACGGTCCCGACGAGGTGCACAAGGTGCTCATCGCCAAGCAGGTGCTCCACGGCTACGCGAAGGGCGAGGGGTGGGACTTCGGCAACTGAGCGCGGGCGCCGTCGCCCGGTCCCGCCGTCGAGCGGAGCGGAGATGAGCGGCCTCGGCCCGCGACGCCGCTCGGGCGACGGCTTCGTCGTCCTCGGTGACGGGTCGCGCCGGTGGGGCCGGTTCGGAGCGGCCGGCGTGCTCGTCCGCCACGTCGACACCGAGCGGGACCCGTGGTACTTCCTGGCCAGGCGCTCCGAGCACTGCCACCGGGGCGGCACGTGGGCGGTGCCCGGTGGCGCTCTCGACGAGGGCGAGCCCCCGCTCGAGGGCGCGCTGCGCGAGTTCGCCGAGGAGATCGGCATCGGCCTGGCGGACTACGCCGTCGTGGCCGTGCACGAGGACGACTTCGGGGGCTGGTCGTACTGGACCCATCTCGTCGAGGTGGCCGATCGCTTCGAGCCGCCCGGCGCCTACAACTGGGAGACGGCCGAGGTCCGCTGGGTCCACCGCGACCAGCTGGGCGACCTCGAGCTCTTCGCCGACCTGCGCCGCACGCTGGTCCACCTCGCCGTCCTCGGCGACGGCGAGGACGGCGCGCACCCCCGGGGCTGAGGAGCCGGGCGAGCCGGGGCACCCGGCCGCCAGGCCGTTCGGCCCTGGCACCCGCGGGTAGGCCGCTCCACACTGGCGGCCGGGACGCCACTGCGAGGAGGTGCCGGCGATGCACGCGCTCGTCTATCACGGGCCCGGGGAGACGGCGTGGGAGGTCGTCCCCGACCCGGTGCTCGGCCCCGGCACCGACGCGGTGGTGCGGGTCGAGGCCACGACCATCTGCGGCGCCGACCTCCACGTCCGCCGGGGCGACGTGCCCGACGTCGCCCCCGGGCGCGTCCTCGGGCACGAGGCGGTCGGGACCGTGGTCGGCGTCGGGAGCGCCGTCCGCACGGTCCGCCCCGGAGACCGGGTGCTCGTGCCGGCGGTCTCCGCCTGCGGCACGTGCCGGTTCTGTCGCGAGGGCCGTGCCGGGCTGTGCACGGGCGGTGGAGGGTGGGTCCTCGGCCGCGCTGTCGACGGCACCCAGGCGGAGCTGGTCCGGGTGCCCTTCGCCGACACCTCGACGTACCCGGCGCCCGACGGCATGGGGGACGACGAGCTCCTGATGGCGGCCGACCTCCTGCCCACCGGGTACGAGGTCGGGGCGCACCACGCCGGTGTGCGACCCGGCGACGTCGTGGCGGTGGTGGGCGCCGGGCCGGTCGGGCTGTCGGTGGTGCTGGCGGCCCGCCTCTTCAGCCCGTCACACGTCGTCGTCGTGGACCGGGTCGAAGCGCGCCTGAAGGAGGCGGCGGGCTTCGGTGCCGACGTGCTCGTCGACGACGGCGAGGAGGACCCGCTCGCCGCGGTCGCCCAGTTCACCGACGGCCTCGGGGCCGACGTGGTGGTGGAGACGGTGGGCGTTCCCGCCACCTTCGAGCTGGCCACCCGGCTGGTGCGCCCCGGCGGCCGGATCGCCACCGTCGGCGTCCACGGAGCTCCCGCCCTCCTCCACCTCGAGCAGCTGTGGGACCGCGAGCTGGTCATCACCACCGGCCTCGTCGACACGTCGTCGGCCCCGAGCCTGCTCCGGCTGGTCGCGGCCGGCCTGGTGGAGGCGGACCGCTTCGTCACCCACCACTTTGCCCTCGACGAGATCGAGGAGGCCTACGACGTCGTCGAGCGGTCCGAGGTCACCGGGGCGCTCAAGGTCGTCCTCACGCCCCGGGCGTGACGCCACCCGGGGTCGGTCGCGGGGCTCCTGTGCCCGTTCGGGCTCCTGGACCGCGCCGCGGCCGCTCGGGACGCCCGAGCCGTCCGGGTCCCGATCGGGCTCCTCAACCGTGCCGCGCCTACTCGGGACGCCCGAACTGCCGGACGGCGAGCGCGAGGAAGGTGACGGCGAGGACGCAGACGATGCCGATCTCGGCCCCGATGGGCAGCCAGAGCCCGAAGAGGTCGACGCCCGTCGAGAACCGGGCCGCCGCGGCGGGCGTCATCTCCTGCGCGGCGAAGACGACCCGACGCAGGGGGTCCACCGCGTAGGTGAGCGGGTTCACGCGCGTGATCACGGCGAGCCACACGGGCAGGCCGCTCAACGGGAAGAGGGCACCCGACAGGAAGAGCATGGGGAAGAGCACCAGCTGCATCACCACCTGGAAGCCCTCCATCCGCTGGATGCGGCTGGCCACGAACACGCCGAAGGCGGTGAGCCCCACGGCCATCAAGAGCTCGGTGCCGATGACCTGGGCGACGAGCAGCGCGGTCAGCCGCACGCCGATGAGGGGCGCGAGGGCGAGCATGATCGTCCCCTGCACGGTGGCGATGGTGGCTCCCCCGAGGGTCTTGCCCACCACCAGGGAAGCCCGGTTGACCGGTGCGACGAGCATCTCGCGCAAGAAGCCGAACTCGCGGTCCCACACGATCGAGATGGCCGAGAAGATCGACGTCGTCACCACCGTCATGGCCACGATGCCGGGGAAGACGAACTTCTTGAAGTCGAAGCCGCCGGTCGTTCCCACGAGCGTCGTCATGCCGTAGCCGAGGACGAAGAGGAAGAGGATCGGCTGGACGAAGCTGGAGAGGATCCGGGTCCGGGTGCGGACGAAGCGGATGAGCTCGCGCTCCCACACCATGCGGACCGTGCGCACCTCGGCGGCGATGCGGGAGGGCTCGTCGGCGCCGACGTGGCGCAGCGGCGGACGCGGCGGTCCGGCGGCGACGTGCTCGTGCTCGGCGACGGCCACGGCCCTCACCGCCTCCGGGCGGCGAAGGCCCGCATGCGACCGCTGAGGGCGCGCTCGCCATGGTCCTCACGGATCTGGCGACCCGTGTAGTGGAGGAAGACGTCGTCGAGGGTGGGCCGGTGGACGTGGACGTTGCGGACGGGCACGCCGACGGTGGCGATGAGCTCGGGCACCCGGGACTCGCCGTCGTCGGTGAAGACCACGAGGGCCTCGTCGCCCGTGCGGACGTCGACCCCCGCCTCGGCGAGGCGCGCTGCCGCGACCTCGTCGTCGGCCGTCTTGAGCTCGACCGAGTCCTGGCCCGCCTGGCGCTTCAGGGCGTCGGGCGTGTCGAGGGCGACGATGACGCCGTGGTCGATGATGGCGATCCGGTCGGCGTACTCGGCCTCGTCCATGTAGTGGGTGGTGAGGAAGATCGTCACGCCCTCCTCGTCCCGCATGCGCAGCACGTCCTCCCACATGAGGGCCCGCGTCTGGGGGTCCAGCCCGACGGTCGGCTCGTCGAGGAAGAGCACGGCCGGGGTGTGCAGCATGCCGCGGGCGATCTCGAGCCGGCGGGCCATGCCGCCCGAAAAGGTCGACACGAGGTCGTGGCGCCGCTCCTCGAGGGCGACGAGGGCGAGCACCCGGTCGATCCTCGACCCGATCTGGTCGTGGGGCACGTGGTAGAGGACGGCGTGGAAGCGCAGGTTCTCCTCGGCCGTCAGCTGGTCGTCGAGGGTCTGCTCCTGGAAGACCAGCCCGATGTGCCGGCGGACGGCGGTCGGCTGGTGCTCGACGTCGAAGCCCCCGACGCGGGCCCACCCACCGGTCGGGCGAGCCAGCGTGCAGAGCATCTTGATGGTGGTGGTCTTGCCGGCGCCGTTCGGACCGAGGAAGGCGAAGACCTCGCCGGGCTGCACGGTGAACGAGACACCGCCGACCGCCTCGACGTCGCCGTAGCGCTTGACGAGGGAGGCGACCTCGACGGCGGGCACCGGCGCACCCGGCCCGTCCGCGTCGGGCGAGGCGGCGGGGAGGCCGCCCGGTGCCTGCTCTGCCGCCGTCCCTGGTGCCATGTGCGCTCCTCGGAGGCGACCGACCCGTCGCCCCGGTCACAGTGTCCGGCTCGCCCGCCCCGGCGGGCCAGGGTCCAACGTCACACCGGGACGGCCACGGCGCCGCCGGCCGGCCCGGGGCCGGCCCGGGAACCGCGAACGGGAACCGCGAACGGGAACCGCGAACGGGAACCACCTGGGACCCGGGCTGCCGGACGGCAGGCCCGACCGGTAGGGTGCGGCCGAGCGGATCGGGGGTGCGCCATGACGATCGTCGACACCACGACAGGCCGGGTGGAGGGACGGCGCGAGGCGGGGGTCGAGCGCTTCCTCGGCATCCCGTACGCGGCACCACCGGTCGGCGAGCTCCGGTTCCGGGCGCCTCGTCCCCCGACGCCGTGGCCCGGGGTGCGTCCGGCGTCGGACCCGGGCCCGGTGGCCCCCCAGCTGCCGCCGGCGTCCGAGCTGTCCGGCGGGGCGACCGGCCCCCACGCCGAGGAGTGCCTGACCGTCAACGTGTGGACCCCCGCCGCCGACGGCGCCCGGCGACCCGTCCTCGTGTGGGTCCACGGGGGCGCCTTCGTCGGCGGGTCCGGCTCGATGCCCCTCTACCGGGGCGCCGCCCTCGCCGCGCGCGGCGACGTGGTGGTCGTCACCTGCAACTACCGCCTCGGCGTCCTCGGCTTCCTCGCCCACCCCGACCTCGCCGACGAGGAGGCGGGCGGAGCGGGCGGCAACTGGGGCCTGCTCGACCAGGTGGCGGCGTTGCAGTGGGTCCGCGACAACGTCGCCGCCTTCGGGGGCGACCCGGCCGACGTCACGGTCTTCGGCGAGTCGGCGGGGGGCATGTCGGTGTGCGACCTCCTCGCCATGCCGGCCGCTGCCGGCCTCGTGCACCGCGCCGTCGCCCAGAGCGGCCCGCCGATGGCTGCGACCCGCGAGCGGGCGGAGGCGGTGACGGAGGAGGTGCTGTATGACCTCGGGGTCGAGCGTGCCGGCGACCTGCGCGGGGTGGCGGTCGACGCGCTCCTGGCGGCCCAGGGCCACCTCCTCGCCCGGCACGCAACGGGGCAGCTGCCGCTGGTGCCGGTGGTCGACGGGACCAGCCTGCCCACCGACCCCGGCACGGCCTTCGCCGCCGGCGACACCGCCCCGGTGCCGCTCCTCATCGGCACCAACCGCGACGAGGCCAAGTTCTTCCTGGTCGCCGACCCGGCCAACCGCGACCCCGACGAGGCGACCGTGGTGCGGCGGATCGGCCGACGGCTCGAGGCCTGGGGCGTGCCGCTCGAGGCGGCGGAGGTCGTCTCGGCCTACCGAGCCGCCCGTGCCGGGCGCGGCGACCCGACCGATCCCCGCGAGCTGTGGTCCGCCATCGAGACCGACCTCGTGTTCCGGGTCCGGTCGGCACGGGCCGCCGCCGCCCACGCCGCGTCGGGCAGGCCCACCTGGTCGTACCTGTTCACCTGGGAGTCGCCGGCGATGGGCGGCGCCCTGGGGGCCTGCCACGCCCTCGAGGTTCCCTTCGTCCTCGGCACCCTCGACGCGCCGGGCATGGACCGGTTCGCCGGCACGGGCCCTCGGGCCGCCGAGCTGCGTGACCGGATGATGGACGCGTGGGTCGCCTTCGCCCGCTGCGGCGACCCCTCGCACCCCGGCGTCGGGGCGTGGCCGTGCTACGACGCCGACCGGCGGTCGACGCTGGTCTTCGGACCCGACGTCGAGGTGGTCGACGCACCCTTCGAGGAGGAGCGGCAGCTCTGGGAGGTCGTCCCCTGACGGAGGCCGGGCTCGGGCTCGGGCTCGGGCATCGGAGCGTCGCGGCGGCGCGTCGCATAGCTTGTCGGCCGTGCCGACCCCGCTCCGCGTCCTCGTCCTCGGCGGCGCGGGCTACGTCGGCGGCATCCTCACCCGCCATCTCGTGGCGTGCGGGCACGAGACCACCGTGGTCGACGACCTGTCGACGGGCCACGCGTGGGCGGTCCCCGCCGGGGTCGAGCTCCACCGGTTCGACGTCGCCGACCGGGCTCGGCTCGAGGAGGTGCTGCCGGGCCACGACGCTGTGGTGCACCTGGCCGCCCGGTCGCTGGTCGGCGAGTCGGTCGAGCGGCCGGCCGCCTACTTCCGGGCCAACGTCGGGGGGACGGCGGCGGTGCTCGAGGCCATGGAGGCGACCGGCGTCCGCCGCCTCGTCTTCTCCTCGACGGCCGCCGTCTACGGCGAGCCGGAGGTCGTCCCCGTCGACGAGGACGCACCCGTCCGGCCCACCAACCCGTACGGCGCCTCGAAGGCGGCCGTCGACCGGCTCATCGGCTTCGCCGCCGCGACAGGGTCGCTGGGCGCGGTCAGCCTCCGCTACTTCAACGTCGCCGGTGCCGCCTACGGTGTCGGCGAGGCGCACGACCCCGAGACGCACCTCGTCCCCGCCGTCCTCGCAGCGGCGGCCGGCCGGGCCCCGGCGGTACGGGTCCACGGCACCGACTACCCGACGCCCGACGGCACCGCCGTGCGCGACTACATCCACGTGACCGACCTCGCCGCCGCCCACGCCCTCGCCCTCACGGCGATCGACGGCCCGGGCCACCACGTGCTGAACCTGGGCAACGGGGCGGGCTTCTCCGTGCGAGAGGTCGTCGAGGCCGCTCGGCGCGTGACAGGCCGACCCATCGCGGTCGAGGAAGGGCCCCGGCGACCAGGCGACCCGACCGTGCTCGTCGCCTCGTCGAAGCGTGCCCGGGTCGAGCTCGGCTGGACGCCGGAGCGGCCCGCCATCGAGGAGATCGTGGCGGACGCCTGGGCGTGGACGCTCGAGGGACCGCCCGGCGCAGCCCCTGCCGGCACGTCCGCCCCGTGAGCGCGGGCCCCGGCGCCACCGGTCCGCCGACGCGCCGCTGAGCGCGGGTCCGACGACGGGCTGGGCGCTCAGAGGCCGCCCGGTGGGGCCGCGGGTACCTCGCCCACCAGCAGCGCGAAGCCACGCCACCGCCACAGGCACTCGACGCCGGTCATCCCCGCGTCCTGCATCCAGGTGAGCTGGTCGTCGACCGCGGCCAGCCGGTCCTCGGGGTCGTCGGCGGTGCGTCCGATGGCGGCCAGGAACTCGGCGTGGCGCCGGGGTGTGGCCGACGCGACGACCTCGAGGTTGGCGAAGAGCCCCCCGGGGGCCAGCGCCCCGGCGACCTCGGCGAAGAGCTCCTGTTTGCGCGGATGCTCGAGGTGGTGGATGGCGAAGCCGGACACCACGAGGTCGACGGGGCCGACCGGTGGCAGTCGCTCGGCGAGGTCGCCGTGGCGGACCGTCACCCTCGGATCGCCGCCGAGGCGCTCACGGGCGTGGGCCAGCATGGGCTCGGAGCGGTCGAGGGCGACGACCGACTCGACCGCCGGTCGGTGGGCGAGCACGAGCGCGGCCAGCCGGCCGTCACCGCACCCCAGGTCGACCACCCGCTGCGGCGCTGGCGGGAGCACCTCGGCCAGCACGCGCTCGCCGGCCTGGCGCGCTTCGAGCTTGCCGATCCGCCCGAGGTACCACCCGACCTGTGCGGGGTCGCCCCAGCCACCTTTCGGCGTCGGCAGGTCGTCGGTCGGGGCGGGCACCGTCACCGGCGAGAGTCTGGCACCGGAGCGGCCGGTGGCGAAAGGGCTGGCAGGAATCGTGAGAGATCGGTCATTGAGGCCACCGGCGTACCGGCGGACACTGGCGGCATGACGGGACGCACGGTGCGGTCGTCGCCTCCGACGGCCTGCAGGCGCTCGACCTCGTCGGCCCGGTCGAGGTGTTCGACACGGCGAACCGGTTGTCGGGGACGACGGCCTACGCCACCACGGTCGCCGGCGCCCGGCCGGGCACGCTCACCTCATCGAGCGGTCTTCGACTCGCCGTCGGCGTGGCGCTCGCCGAGGTCCGGCGCGCGCCCGACACCCTGGTGGTCGCGGGCGGTCTCGGCACGCCGTCGGCCGTCGGCGGCGCCGAGCTCGTCGGCCACGTCCGCCGGCTCGGCCGTCGCGCTCGTCGGGTGGCCTCCGTGTGCTCGGGCGCCTTCCTCCTCGCCGAGGCCGGGCTCCTCGACGGCCGCCGCGCCACGACGCACTGGGCCTGGTGCGCCGCGCTCGCCACCGCCTACCCGCAGGTGAAGGTGGACCCGGCGCCGATCTTCGTCCGCGACGGCAACGTCGCCACGTCGGCGGGCGTCACCGCCGGCATGGACCTGGCGCTGGCCCTGGTCGAAGAGGACCTCGGCCGCGACCTCGCGCTCGGCGTCGCCCGCCAGCTCGTGCTCTTCCTGGGCCGGCCGGCGAACCAGGCCCAGCTGAGCGTCCAGCTGTCGGGCCAGCTCGCCGGGAGCGACGCGCTCCGCGAGGCCCAGCGGCTGGTCGCCGAGCACCCCGAGGCCGACCTGTCGGTGCCGGCGTTGGCCGCGGCTGTCGGCATGAGCGAGCGCAACTTCTCCCGCTGCTTCCGGCGCGAGGTCGGCCAGCCACCCGGGCGGTACGTCGCCGCCGCCCGCGTCGAGGCGGCGCGTCGGCTGCTCGAGGACACCGACCGGGCGGTCGCGGACGTGGCGGCGGCGTGCGGGTTCGGCACTGCCGAGACGATGCGGCGCACGTTCCTGCGCTCCCTCGGGTCGAGCCCGGCCGAGGTCCGTCGCCGCTTCCGGCCGCGGGCGGCGTGAGGAGACGGGGGAGGGAGCGCCGTGGACGTCGCCATCCTGCTCTACGACGGACTGACCGCCCTCGACGCCGTCGGTCCCTACCAGGTCCTGTGCCAGGTCCCCGGGGCGAGCACGCCTTTCGTGGCCGAGCGCGCCGGGGCGGTCGTCGACGACGCCGGTCGGCTGGTGCTGCACGTGGCGGCCGCCCTCTCGGAGCTGCCCAGGCCGGACGTCCTCGTGGTGCCGGGCGGTCCGGAGCAGACCCGGCTGATGGCCCACCGGCCCGCTCGTCCGTCGCGCCGCCCCCTAGGCTCCAGTCCATGACGCTCCGGGACCGGCTCGGCGAGTACCCGGGTCGTGGCCTGTTGTTGCACCGGGACGGCTCCGGCAGGCTCGGTTGGGTCTACTTCGTCACCGGCCGCAGCGACGCCTCTCGCCGGCGGACCGTGCGCAGTGCCGGCGACGCCCTTCTCGTGGTGCCGACGGGGGAAGTGCGACCGCACGACGCGCTCCGCCACTACGCGTGCGCCCGCCTCGCCGGTGACCGGCTGGTCGTCGGCAACGGCGACCACGTGGACGCCGTCGCGAGGTGCCTCGAGGAGGGGACGGACGTGGGCGGGCTCGTCGCCTCGCTGGAGCCGGAGCCAGATCCCCCGCTCTGCACGCCGAGGCTCTGCGCAGTCGTCGGGGGCGGGGCCGGCGGCGGGGGCGGGGCCGTCGGGGGCGGGGCCGTCGGGGGCGGGGCCGTCGGGGGCGGGGCCACAGTGGTCACGGTGCACCGAGCAGAGGGTCGTGCGGTGCGCCGGGCCGCTCCGGTTGCCCGCCGACGTGCGTGGGCGACCCTCGTCACCACCTACGACGGCAGCCGTGCACGACCCCGTGGCGTGGCGCGGATGCAGGAGTACCCGGAGGCACGGCCCTTCGACGCCGTCGTCGACGACCTCTGGGGCTCGCTCGAAGGCGACCTGCGAGTGCTGGCCGTCGCCGGCCGCGGTGCCGACCTCGCCCACCCCGTCGTGCGGGCTCCGTGACGACGGCGCCGCCGGCGTTCCTCAGGCCTCGGCCGGCGGCGGCTCCGGGGCCCCCGGCGCATGGCGCTCGAGGAAGTCGACCACGGCCGCCGTGAAGGCGTCGTTGCGGTCGCCCGCCACCATGTGCCCGGCCCCCGAGACGTCGGTGAACTCGACGGCGGGGAAGCGGGCAAGGAACGCCGCCGCCTTCTCCGCGCTCACCAGGTCGCTGGCGCGTCCGCGAACCAGCAGGACGGGGACGTCGGCGACCATGCGGGCGGCGGCAGCGTGCATGCGCTCCACGTCCCAGATCTCGGCCGGGGCCCTGCCGGGCTCGGGGCTGACGAATTTCGGGTCCCAGTGCCAGAAGAAGCGGCCGTCCCGCTGTCGGAGGTTCTTCCGGAGGCCGGCAAGGTCGGTGGGTCGAGGGCGGTGTGGGTTGTAGGCGGCCACCGCGTCGGCGGCCTCCTCGAGCGAGGCGAACCCGGCGTCGACACGCTCCTCCATGAAGCTCCGGACACGCGTCGCCCCTGCCACCTCCATGTCGGGGACGATGTCCACGAGCACGACCCCGCGCGCGATGCCCGGCGCAAGCTCACCGGTCATGAGGATCGCGGTCAACCCGCCGAGTGACGCGCCGACGAGCACGGCGGCCTGGTCGAGGTGGGAGAGGACGATGCGCACGTCGTCGGCGAAGCTCTCGAGACGGTAGTCGCCAGGTTCCGACCACGCCGACTCGCCGTGCCCGCGCGCGTCGAGCGTCAGCGCGTGGTAGCCGTTGCGGGCGACCCGGCCGGCCGTCCCGGCCCACGAGTGTCGCGTCTGCCCACCCCCGTGCAGGAAGACGACCGGAGGATCGCGGGGGTCGCCCCGCCGGTCGCCCACGAGGCGGAGGCCGTCCCGACCTTCGAAGTGCAGCTCAGTGGCGCTCGTCATCTGGCGGCGGACCTTATCCGGCACGCGGCGCCGAGCGGTAGCCCGGGAGCGGCGCCGTGGCGGCGGCACGGTCGTGTGGGACCGTCCCAGGGTCGCACGTCGCGCTCACCGGGTCCGTCCCCCCGTGCGCAGGGCGCGCACGCGTCGCACCCCGCCACCTGCAATGCTCCGGCTCGTGGAGCCGCCCATCCGGGCCTACGAACCTGCGGACGAGGAGCCGGTGGTCGAGCTGTCGCTGCGCGCCTGGGCGCCCGTCATCGCGTCACTGCACGCATTCCTCGGCGACGAGCTGTTCGTCCTCTTGCGCGGCGACTGGCGGGCCGGGCAGGCGACGGCGGTCCATGACGTCCTCGCCGACCCGGCGCAGCGGGTCTGGGTCTCCGACGGCGGCGCCGGGCCCGTCGGGTTCGTCGCTGCAGCCCTGCACCGAGAGCAGCTCCTCGGGGAGGTCACCATGCTGGCCGTCGACCCGGCTGCCCAAGGCCGGGGGGTCGGCCTGGCACTGACCGAGGTGGCGACGCGTTGGCTGGGCGAGGCGGGGATGCGCGCCGCGATGATCGACACGGGCGGTGACCCGGGGCACGCACCGGCTCGGCACGTCTACGAGCGGGCGGGCTTCGTCGCCCTGCCGGTGGTGCGGTACGTCCGGGCACTGTGACCACCCGGGGCCTCCGCCCCCGCCTCTGCGTGCCGGCACCGCCCTGCCGGTGCTCCGGCACCGCCCTGCCGGTGCTCCGGCTCCGCCCTGCCGGGTTCCTGGTCCGGGGTGCCTGGTCCTGCCGCACCGTGGGCGTGCCGCACCGTGGGCGTGGCGCGGCGCGAGGGGCGCGGCGACGTCGCCCGCCGGTAAGGTCGGCCGGTGGTGCTGCGAGCGGTGATCTTCGACCTCGACGACACGCTCGTCGCGGACCAGGCGACGGCGCGGGCGTCCGTGCGCTCCGCAGCCCGGCTGCTCCCCGACGTCGACCCGGACCGGGTCGTCGAGGTCGTCCTCGCCACGGCCGACGCCGCGTGGCAGGCGGGTCCGTACGCCGGCCTGGCCCTCGAGCTGGGCATCTCGGCCCGTGAGGGCCTGTGGTCGCGCTTCGAAGGCTGCCACCCCCGCCTGGCGGGCCTCGCTGCGTGGACGCCCACCTACCGGACGGAGGCCTGGCGCTCCGCCCTGGCCGTGCTCGGGGTCGAGGACGGTGCGCTTGCGGAGGCGATGGCGGACGCCTACGAAGCGGCACAGCGTGCCGGTCACCCGCTCCTCGACGGGGCCGAGGACGTCGTCCGCCGGGCCGCCGCCCGGTACCGGGTCGGCCTGCTCAGCAACGGCCCCGGCGACATCCAGCGCCGCAAGCTCGACGGCACCGGCTTGGGGCCCCTCTTCAGCGCTCTCGTCATCTCGGGCGAGGTCGGGGTGGGCAAGCCGTCCCCGGAGGTCTTCGCGATGGTCCTGGGCGCCCTCGGCGTCGGTCCCGAGGAGGCGGTGATGGTGGGTGACAACTGGGACCGCGACGTCCACGGCGCGCTCGCCAGTGCCGTCGCCCCGATCTGGATCGCGGGGGACCGCCCGAGCCCCGAGCCCGACCTCGGCGTGCCGGCGGCGAGGTCGATCGGCGTCGCGCTCGGCATCATCGAGGCCCGGGACGCTGCGGAGGGCGTGCCGAGCACCGGGAGCCCGCGACCCTGAGCAGCCGCAGGCGGCGGGAGCGAGGGGCTGGCTGGCTCCCCCGGCCGGTCTCCGGCCGCCGCCGGCCCGACCGCTTCCCGGAGCCGTGACGGAGCGCACGTCGGAGCCGTCAGCAGGGTCGTTCGGCCCTAGGGGGACGCGTCGACATCACGTTCAATCGGTGCTGAGACGTCAGACTCGGTCTGGTCGGGCACGGCAGAGGCGCTCCGGTGGAGATCTCCAGGCGACAGTTCCTGCAGGGAAGCGCGGTGGTGGCGGGGCTGGTGGCGACCGGCAACGGGCTGCAATTCTTCGAACCGCTCGTCCGCACCACCTCGAGTGACCGACTGGCCGGGGCTACCGGGGCGATGGGGGCCACCGGGGTGTTCCGGACCGGGCACTCCAACAACTGCGACGGAGCCTGCGGCCACATCGTCCAGGTGGCCAACGGGCGGATCAAGATGGTCGAGGCGGCGGGCTTCGAGAAGGAGACCATCTCCGGGCAGCCGGCGCCGCTGTTCATGCCGCGCACCTGTCTCCGAGGCATGGTGCAGGCCCAGAACAGCTACAGCCCGGACCGCGTCAAGTACCCGTACCGGCGGGTGGGCCCCCGCGGCTCGGGCAGGTGGGAGCGCATCAGCTGGGAGGAGGCGACTTCGGAGATCGCTGAGAATTTCCAGCGCGTCCAGCGCGAGCACGGTCCGCAGTCCCTGTGGATCTCGCAGTACACGGGGTCGCTCAGCCTCATCGAAGGGGTGGTCGGGGCGGGCGTGCGCCTGGCCTCGGTCCTCGGCGCCTCGGCCGGGGACTTCGAGGGTGACAACGAGGGCGACAGCGCCACGCCGGCCGGCTGGAACTACGTCCTCGTCGACCCCGACGACCCTGCCAACGGCGGCGGGCTCTTCGACGGGCACGAGACCACGGACTTCCTGAGCTCGCGCGTGATCGTCCTGTGGGGCAACAACCTGGCGGAGACCTCGATCCCCGACTGGCGGATCATGTCGGACGCCCGCTCGAACGGCACCCGGGTCGTCGCCATCGACCCCCGCTACACCCCGACCGCCGCCGGAGCCGACGCATGGCTGCCGATCCGTCCCGGGACGGACACCGCGCTCGTCGACGCCGTCATCAAGTACGTGATCGAGAACGAGAAGTACGACGAGGCCTACGTCCGCCGGTACACGGTGGCCCCCTACCTGGTCCACCCGGTGACCCGGAAGTGGCTCCGCGAGCGCGACGTGGTCCCCGGCGGCAGTGGCGACTACGTGGTGGTGGACGAGGCCGACGGGACGGTCAAGGCTGCCGGCGACCCGACCCTGCAGAAGGCGACGCTCTTCGGCACCCACACCGCGGGAACGCTCCGGGCCCGCACCGCCCTGCAGGTGCTTGCCGACACCGTGGCCAAGTACACCCCCGCCTACACCAGCTCCGTGACCGACGTCCCCGAGAACCGGGTCTCGGACCTCGCGCGGCTGTGGGGAAGCGAGCACCCTGTCGCCGTGCGGGCCGGCTTCGCCCTGTCCCACTGGTACCACGGCGACCTCACCATGCAGGCCCTCCTCACGCTCCAGGCGCTGACCGGCAACATCGGCGTCCACGGGGGCGGGGTGACCACCTTCGCCGGGGGGCTGACGACGACCGCGTTCGACCTCGCCAACTGGTGGTCCCCGAGCGGCAAGCCGGTGAACGTGCTCGAGCCCATGGAGGCGTGCGACGCCATGCTCGAGGGCACGCCCTACCCGGTGCGGGCTGCGTGGTTCATGGTCAACAACTTCGCCCAGCAGATGTCGGACCGCCAACGGGTCGTGAAGGCGCTGACGTCCCTCGACTACCTGGTCGTGTCCGACTACGTGCTGTCCGCCACCGCCGACCTGGCCGACATCGTGCTGCCGGCCTGCACGTACCTCGAGAAGACCGACCTGCTGTCCTCCAACAACTTCTACCTGCAGTACATGCACAAGGTCATCGAGCCGATGTGGGAGTCGAGGTCCGACCTCGACGCCATCCGCACGGTCGCCACCAAGATGGGCGTCGGCCGGTACTTCGACGAGACCCCGGACGACTACCTGAAGCAGCTCCTGCACATCGGCGATCCCGAGGCGGACCCGAACGTGCGGGGCCTCACCTGGGACCAGATCACCAGCAACACCTCGTTCCCGGGGGCCACGGCCATCGAGCAGGTCGAGAACCGGCCCATGGGCGCCTTCCACCTCAACACGGCGACGGTGCCCTACGTCCCCTTCTTCGACAAGAAGTTCCCCACGAAGTCCGGGAGGATCGAGTTCTACGTGGAGATGCTGGTCCCGTTCGACCAGGAGGTGTGCGACCACAAGGAGCCCGTCGAGGCGTCTCCGCACAACCCGCTCTTCGCCAAGTACCCGCTGGTCTTCCTGAGCACCCACACCCGGTTCCGGACTCATTCACAGTTCTCCGACCTGCCGACGCTCAAGGAGGTCAACAACGGGGGCATGGGGTTCCTCGAGATCCATCCCGTCGACGCCGAACGACGCGGCATCGCCACGGGCGACGTGGTCCGGGTGTTCAACGACCGGGGCCGGATGAAGGTGCACGCCCGGTTGACCGAACGGATCAAGCCCGGCGTCGTCAACTGCTACCAGGGCGGGTGGGACACCATCCGGGTCAAGCAGTACGTGGAGGGCCATCCGAACGACCTCACCCACCAGAAGGCCAACCCCGCGCAGGCGCTGGTCCCCAACTTCCGCAGCAACGCCGCCTACTACGACTGCCTGGTGGAGGTCGAGCGCGACAGGGGTGACCGATGACCTCGAAGGCCCCCGGGCACTGGCTGCTGGTCATCGACCAGGACCGCTGCACCGGCTGCTGGACGTGCTCGGTCGCCTGCAAGCAGTTGCACAACGAGCCGAACGGCGTCTGGTGGAGCCGGATCCTCACCACCGCCCCCGACCGTGCCCCGGACATGCCCCCGAACACGGTGGTGGCCCCCCACATCGACGAGCCCGAGGGCCACTACCCCGACCTGCGCATGACCTACCTGCCGATGCAGTGCCAGCACTGCGAGGACCCGCCGTGCCTGAAGGTCTGCCCGGTCCAGGCCATCTTCAAGCGGAGCGACGGCTTCGTGCTGACCGACTACGACCGCTGCACCGGGTGCGGGACCTGCATCGAGGCGTGTCCCTACGGAGCGCGGGTCAGCAACTGGGGGAAGCCGGAGTACCCGGCCTCCGCCCCGTCGGGCACCGTCTCCTCCTACCGGACCGAAGGGCGGCTCGTCTACACGGAGGACCGACCCCCCGGGGTGGCCGAGGCCTGCATCCTCTGCGTCGAACGTGTCGACCATGGCCTCGAGCCGTGCTGCGTCGAGATCTGCCCGGTCGGGGCCCGGACCTTCGGCGACTACGACGACCCGGCCAGCGCCGTCCGCCGCCTCGTCGACGAGGGAGGGGCGAAGCCGATCCTGTCGGAGCTGGGGACCGGACCGCGCCTCTACTACCGTCCGCCTCGCAAGCACGACATCGCCACCCCGGCGCAACGCCACGTCGAGTGGGAGGAGCAGGGGCGGCCGGTGACCTCGCCATGACGGGGCCGCTGCGCCCCTCTGCCCCACGGCTCGTCGCGCGGGTGCGCGTCGTCCTCGTCGCTGCCGGCGTGCTCGTCGGCGGCGTCGCCTGGCAGCACCAGCTCAGTGGCGGGATGGCCACCACCGGCCTGCGCGACGTCGTCCCCTGGGGCGCCTACACGGTCGCCTTCCTGGCGTTCGTGGCCGTGGCCGCCGGCGCCGTCGCCCTCGCGTGCGCGGCCGCGCTGGCACCGTCGTCGCCCCTCGCGCCGCTCGTGCCCTCCGCCCTGCTGACGGCGATCGCCGGATCGGCGGCCGCCGTCGTCGCCTACGTTGTCGACCTCGACCGGCCCTCGCTCGTCTACGAGCTGCTCCTCCACCCCAACTGGTCCTCGGCGTCGATCTGGTCGCTCTACGCCGTCGTGGGCACCCTGGTCGTCTCGGTCGTCCTCTTGGCCGTGGTGCGGAGCGGGCGAGCCCTGCCCGTGCCGGGCGCGGGCCGGGCCCTGGCCGTGGTCGGCCTGGCCGCTGCCGTGGTGCTGGCCGGCTCCACCGCCGCGGTGTTCTCCCTGCAGGGTGGGCGGGCGGCATGGAACGTCCTGGTGCTCCCGCTCTTCGTGGTGTCCGCCCTGCTGGCCGGCCCGGCTGCCGTGGCGCTCGTCGCGCGCGCCGGGCGCGCCCTCGGCTCCTCGCCCGAGCAGCAGGCGGCGAGCGACTGGCTGCGCCGGCTGATCGTCGGCGCGTTGGCCGTCGACCTCGTGCTGACCGCCATGGGCTACCTGGCCGCGGCCGGCAGCGCTCCGCAGCAGTGGGTGGCCATGCAGCTCGTGCTGCCCGGGGGCGGGTGGTCGTGGCTGTTCTGGACCCAGTGGGTGGCGGGCGGGCTCGTCCCGCTCGCCGCGCTGGCCGTGCCGGCCTGGCGCAGGCTGCGGGGGGTCGCAGTCGCTGCCGTGGGGCTGGCGGTCGTCGGCGTCGTCGCCTCCTACGTCGCCCTCGTCCCCGGCGGCCTGGCCTCGCCCCGGATCGACCTCGCGCCGGGGATGGCCATCGGCGTGGCCGTCCCGGGCTCGACGTCCTTCGAGATGCTGGGCTTCTACCACCCGACCCTGACGGAGTACGGGGTGCTGGTGGGGCTGGCCTGCGTGTTCCTGGCCGTGGTCGGCCTGGCCGGACGGCGCGGCGCGGCGGTCGCCGAGGCGTCGTGACGGGACAGCCCGGCGGCGCTTCCGCACGTCCCAGCCGTGCTGCCGCCCTGGCCGATGCGTGGGCGCGCCCGGACCCCGCCCGGTCCCCCGCGCTGGCCGAGGAGTACGAGCGCCTGTTCGTCGGGCCCGGGCCGGTGCCGTGCCCGCCGTACGAGTCGTACTGGCGCGAGGACGTGCCCTCCCTGCTCCGGGGAGCGCTGATGGGGCCGTGCACCGCCGAGCTGGTCGTGCTCTACGCGACCCTGGGCCTGCAGGTGAGACGGTCGGCCGCCGAGCTCCCCGACCACGTGGCGGTGGAGCTCGAGGCGTTGAGCGTTGCCGAGTCCCGGCCCGACGGCGCCGAGGTGGCGGCGGAGCTCGTCGCCGGGCACCTCGGCGTGTGGCTGCCGGTGTTCTGCCAGGCGGTGCTCGACGCGGCGACCCATCCCCACTACCGCTCGTTGGCTCGGACCACCAGCC
Source organism: uncultured Acidimicrobiaceae bacterium (assembly GCA_964610905.1). GTDB lineage: Bacteria > Actinomycetota > Acidimicrobiia > Acidimicrobiales > RAAP-2 > JAJZJT01. Next base: position 25,631 of record CAZSYT010000014.1, on the reverse strand, counting down.
GATGGATCGCCGAGGCGACGTCGAGCGGGGAGCAGGGCGCGCAGTGACCACGAGGACCGTCGAAGGCTCGGACGCGTCACAGAACGGTACGAAGGTCCCTACCGGGCCCGCCGGAAGAGTCCCTACCCTCGATAGTGGGCAGGCGATCCATGCCCGGCTGTCCGAGAGACACCGGCGTCCGCGTTCCGGAAGCCGGCGGCATGCGATGGCACCGTCGTGACCAGGAGGTGCGCTATGAGCTCGTGGAGAACTGCTCGAGACGGGCGGCCGACCGGTCCTCGCCGGCGCCCGGCTCTCGTCGGGCTGGCCGCCGTGGCGCTCCCGCTCGGGCTCGTCGGCGCCGCGCTGCTCCCGGCGTCGACGGCGGGCGCCGTCGCCGTGGTCGCGACGATCCCCGTCGGTGCCGGTCCCCAGGGCGTCGCCGTGGACGCCGCGACCCACAAGGCCTACGTGGTCAACAAGACGGACAACTCCGTGTCGGTGATCGACGAGACGACCAACACCGTGCGCACGACGATCACCCTGCCCAACGGGTCCCGTCCCGTCCGGGCGGCGGTGGAGGAGTCGCTCGACAAGGTCTACGTCTCTTCCGAGAAGTCGAACAACCTCTTCGTCATCGACGGGGCGACGGACACACTGCTGAGCCCGGTCAGCCTCCACCCGGGCTCGGGCACCGGTGGCTTCCCCGGCGTGGCGGCCGATTCGGTGACGCACACGGTCTACGCCTCCAACAAGAACACCAACGAGGTGTTCGTGGTGAACGCCGAGACGGACACGCTCGAGGACACCGTCTCGGTGGGCTCCAGCCCACGTGACCTCGCCGTCGACGAGACGACCGACACGGTCTACGTCGCCGACTACGGGAGCAACGACGTGTCGGTGATCGACGGCGCCACGAACACCGTGAGCACCATCGCCCTGGGTCCTGCTGACGTCGGACCGGTCGTGCCGGCCGTGGACCCGACGACCCACCGGCTCTACGTGGCGAACGAAGGGTCGGACACGGTCGCCGTCGTCGACACGCAGACCGGCACCTGGCTCCGCGACATCTCGGTGGGAGCCGGGCCCTCGGCCGTCGGGGTCGACCCGACGACCAACACGGTGGTCGTCGCCAACCTGGACGCCTCGCCGGGGACGGTCTCGGTGGTGGACGGATCGACGGACGCGGTGACCGCGACGGTCGACGTCGGCTCCGAGCCCCACGGCCTCGACGTCGATCCCTCGACCCACACGGTCTACGTGGCCAACCAGACGTCCAACAGCGTGTCGGTGGTCGGGCTCCTGGCGACCCCGCCCCCGCCCCCGCCTCCGCAGGCACCTGCGACGGTGACGGGCTACCACCTGGTGGCCGCTGACGGCGGCGTCTTCAGCTTCGACGCCCCGTTCTCCGGCTCGACGGGCGGCACGACCCTGAACAAGCCCATCGTGGGGATGGCGACGGACCCGACGACGGGTGGGTACTGGCTGGTGGCCGCTGACGGCGGCGTGTTCAGCTTCGACGCCCCGTTCCACGGTTCGATGGGCGGCGCACCGATCAACGAGCCGATCGTCGGCATGGCGGCGACGCCGGACGGCGGCGGCTACTGGGAGGTGGCCGCCGACGGTGGGATCTTCTCCTTCGGGGACGCCCAGTTCCACGGCTCGATGGGCGGCGCAGCGCTCAACAAGCCGATCGTCGGCATGGCTGCGTCCTGAGCGTCCGTGACCCTGGCGAGCGGCTGGCGCGGGGTGACGCGGCGCACGACCCGCGCCGCGCCCGTCGGGCCACGCCGCGTGCACGCCCGTCCCGGGGTGCCCGCGGCAGCGAGGATCGAGCGCCCCGCGGCTCGTCGAGCGGCGCGAGACGCGACGGGGGACCCTGCCGGCCTTCCGGACCGTCAGCGCCCGGCGGAGCCGTCGACCTGCTCCCGGAGGATGTCGGCGTGCCCTGCATGGCGCCCGGTCTCCTCGACGAGGTGCACGAGCACCCAACGCATCGTCATCGGCTCGGGCGCTGCCACCCGCCGCCGGCACCGCGTCGTGAGGTCGTCGCACGCCCGCACGATCTCGTTGCTCGTCGCGACGGCCGACCAGTAGTCGGCGACGACCTGCTCCACCGAGTCGAGCTCGGTGAGCGCGTCCTCCGGCACGCGGACGTCGCGGCCCGCGAACCCCCACGGGAGCCAGGCGATCTCGACCCGTGTCAGGTGCTTGACGAGGCCGAGCAGGCTCGTCCCCGATGCGACCATTGGCTGGCGGGCACGGTCCCTGGGGACCCCATCGACCTTCCGCACGACGGCACCCCGGAGGTAGTCGAGGACGTCGAGGAGCGTCTCCCGCTCTCCCGCGAGCGTCCACGGCGTCGGGTGGTCGTCGTTCACCCGGCGAAGCCTACCGGCGGGTACGAGCAGCGGTGGGCCCGTGCGGCCGGCCCTGCAGGCGGACCCACGCAGCGGCGCCGCTGTCGGGGTCGTCGGCGACGTCCTCGCCTGCACGTGCCGCGTCGGGTCCGAGGTGCCTCGGCCGAGAGGAGCCCGAGGGGCCTGGGCCGAACGGGCCGACCCCGTGCTCCGACGCCAGCCCAGGGGAGCGCCCGCATGGGCTACGGCGCCGCAGGCCGCCATCCGGTCCCGACGCCGCGGCCCGTGCAGAGGTCGGAGTAGTCGCCGGGGTCGAAGGCGTGGAGGCTGCTGGGCCACGCCACCGCCTGGTACATCCGTACCCCGTTGCAGGTGCCGAGGTCGAAGGCGACCACGGTCACGTCCGAGTGCTCGCCCGGTCCGTCGAAGAGCGCGCTCGTGGCGGCCGTCGCCTCGGGGCTTCCCCAGCCCTTCTAGGTCAGGTTGGCCAAGGTGATCCCCGGGAAGAAGAAGTGCGTCGCCGACGAGAACGGCTGGATGGCGAAGTCGGCGGGCTCGGCCACGCCGCACCCGTTGCAGTGGGGCGTCGTCGAGGTCCCGAGCGAGGGCGTCGACGTCGACGACGGCCCCGTCGTGGGCAGCGCCGTTGCCGGCGCGGAGGCGTGGGCGTGCGAGGTGCTCGACGTGCGAGACGACGTCGAGCGAGAGGCCGCGGGGGTCGTGCACGCGGCGGTGGCGAGGAGCAGGGCGACGCCGAGGCCCGCTGCGAGAAGGCCCGTCGCTCGTCCCGTTCCCGTACAGGCCGATCCCGCCATTCCGGGAGACGATAGCTGGCGTCCCGCCGGGCTGGCGCCTCGCCCGTGACGAGGACGACCCTTGCGCTCAGTCCACGAGAGCCTGGGCCACCAGCTGCTTCAGCTGCGAGCGGATGGGGTGGGTGCTCGACGGCAGGAGCTGGGTGAAGAAGAGGGCGGTGATCTCCTCGACCGGGTCGACCCAGAAGGCGGTGCTCGCCGCGCCGCCCCAGCCGAACTCGCCGCGGCTCGAGGGGACCCGGTTGGCGACCGGGTCGAGCACCACCGAGAAGCCGAGCCCGAAGCCGACCCCGTCGAAGGTGGTCTCGGCGAAGAGCGGCCGGCCGAACGCCTCGAGGTCGGCGTCGCCGGGCAGGTGGTTGGCGGTCATGAAGTCGACGGTGCGGCTGCCCAGCAGCCGCACCCCGTCGAGCTCGCCCCGGCGCAGCAGCACCTGGGTGAACCGGTGGTAGTCCCACGCGCTCGACATGAGCCCGCCGCCACCCGACAGGAACGGCATCGGCCACAGGCCCGCCTCGGCGGCGTCGACCCGGCGGGCCCGGCGCCCTCCGTCGGCGGCCAGGTGCAGCGCCGCCAGCCGTGGGGCCTGGTCGGCGCCGCCCGGACGACCCGAGTCGCGCACTGGTGCGCCCGAAGCTGCCCCGGCACCTCCCGCGCCCCATCGGCACGGACGACCTCAACCGGGCGCTCCTAGCCGCGGACCCGAGGATGCGCGCGTGGCTGACGCTGGCCGCGTACGCTGGCCTCCGCTGCGTAGAGATTGCGGGGCTGCGCGCTGAGGACGTCCACCTGGACCGGGAGCCGCCGGTGCTGCACCTGGTGAAGACCAAGGGAGCGAAAGAGCGGATCGTTCCCCTCGGGCCACTGGTCAGCGCCGCCCTGCGGGGGTACGGCCTTCCGCTGTCGGGGCCCGTCTTCACGCGCGACCGGGGTCCTCGCTCGCGCTACTCCCTTCACCCGTAGACGGTCAGCCGCCAGGTGAGCGAGTACATGGCGGACCACGGCATCCCGGCCACCGCCCACCAGCTCCGGCACTGGTTTGCCACCGAGGTCTATCGCCGCACCAGCGATCTCCGGCTCGTGCAGGAGCTGCTGGGCCACAGCGACATCTCCACGACGGCCCTCTACGTGAAGCTCTCCCCGAGCCCGGCGTCTGTCCACGCGGTGCTGGCCCTGCGGGCTGACCGGGCCGAGCCGCAGCCCGCATGACCGAGCGCCGCCACTCCGGGCTGTGGGCCACCCTCGGGGCCTACGCAGAGGGTTGCGTGGGCTTCCTCGAGCCCTTTCGGGCCCACGAGCACCGGGGAGGCTGGCTTGTCGGGGGCGGCTGCCTCACGTGGGTGGTGATCGGAGGGGTCGTGCTCACCTGGTGGATGGTCAAGTACACCCTTGCGGCGTTCCTGATCTGCGCCATGGTGGCGGCCGGCCTTCCCCTCTTCCTGGCCGCGTGCCTCCACGAGGGGGCGCTGGCGCTCAGCCGGCTCTGGCGGGAGTGACGTGCACCGCTGATGCCGGCGTCCGCCGCAGGGCGTTGGGGACATGAGCACTGGCGTACCAGGCGATGTGGGCCGGCGTCACGGCGCCCGGCTGCCGGTCCGGGATGGCGCCGCGGCGCTCGAGGTAGCGCATCGTCTGCGTCGAGCACACCATCCGGTTCCCCACCCCGAAGGAGAGCTCCAGGCCGGTCAGCGCGTTGACGGCGTCGGCACCGATCGTCAAGTACCCGTACCCGTGGCCGATGGTGGACGACAGGAACGCGAGCCCGAACTCGAGGCCGCCGAGCCCAGGGGCCAGCCGCACCCGGCAAAGCAGCTCGGCGCCGAGCTCGGCCACCGGCGTCACTACGGCGCCCTTGGCCGCGGGGCCACGGCCGACCGTCCCGGCCGGCGCCCGGGCCGCCGCTCGCGCGGTGCCTTCGCACGGCGAGCTCGACGAGGCGAGCTCGACGAGGCGAGGAGTGGTCCGAGCGGTCGCGGCGACCGGTCCTCCCTGGCACCTCGCTCCGGATCGGGCCCCGCGTACACTGGCCCGGTGCGCTCGCCCCGCAGCTTCCTCTACGTCCCGGGCGACCGCCAGGACCGGCTGGCCGGTGCGGCCGAGCGCGGCGCGGATGCCCTGATCGCCGACCTCGAGGACGCGGTGGCCTTCGATCGCAAGCAGCTGGCGAGGGACACGGTTCGCGACTGGCTGGCGGGGCCGAAGCCGGCCGTCCAGCAGTGGGTCAGGGTCAACGCAGGCAGCATCGCCGAGGACGTCGCCGCCGTCGCCGCCCCGGCGCTGACCGGCATCGTGGTACCGAAGGCCGAGCCGGCCCGGCTCCGCGAGGCCGACGCCGCCCTGGCCCGGCAGGAGCTCCGCCTCGGCTGCGCCACCGGCACCTTCGCCGTGCTCGCGCTCGTCGAGACGGCCCGTGGCCTGCTGGAGGCCACCGAGGTTGCGAGCTCGGCGAGGGTGCGCCACGTCGGCATGGGGGAGGTCGACCTGTCTGCCGAGCTTCGGCTGCGTCCCGGTCCGGACCGTCGGGAGCTCCGATCGCTTCGCCTGCAGGTCGTCCTGGCCTCAGCAGCGGCCGGCATCGGAGCGCCGACCGGGCCGACGTCCACCGACGTCCGCGACGTGGACGGGTTGCGCCGGTCGACCGAGGAGCTGTTCCGCCTCGGCTTCCGCTCCCGCACGGCCATCCACCCGGACCAGCTGGCAGTCATCAACGACACCTTCACGCCGACGGTGGCGGAGGTGTCCGAGGCGCGTGCCCTGCTGGACCGGTTCGAAGCGTCGGAGCGCGGGGTCTTCGTGGACGAGCGGGGTCGCTTGGTGGACGCCGCCGTCGTGCGCTCCGCGCGCGAGGTCCTCGAACGCGCCGAGCGCAGCTGATCGCGACGTGGCGATAGCCGCCGCGCCGGTCGACCCCCACCCGCCCGGCCGGTCAGGCCGGTCAGGCCGGTCAGGCCTGTGAGGCCTGTGAGGCCGGTCAGGCCGGTCGCGTCGGTCGGTGCAGGTACCGGCCGACGGGCGAGCCCACGACGGAGCCGTCCTTCAGCACCTGGTTGCCGCGGACGAAGGTGTCGGTGACCGCCGCCGTCAGCTCGAACCCCTCGAACGGCGTGTACTCCTGGGTGGACAGCGAGTCCTCGGCGCGCACCACCCAGCTGCGGTCCGGGTCCACCAGGCAGAAGTCGGCATCGAGCCCCTCGGCGACGTTGCCCTTGGTGTGCAGGCCGTACCGCTCGGCCGGGTTGGCCGATGTCAGCTGGGCGATCCGCTGGTAGCTGAGACCCCGCTTGCGCCCCTCGGAGACCAGCCCGGCGAGCAGGTACTCGGTGCCCCCGAACCCCGACTTGGCGACGAACACGTCGTCCGCCGGCTCGCCGAACTTCGTCTCGGCGTGGCAGCAGGCGTGGTCGCTCACCACCCAGTCGACCTCGCCTGCCAGGACGTGCCCCCACAGCGCCTCGACGTCCTCCCGCGAGCGCAGCGGGGGGTTGACCTTGCCGCCCAGGTTGGCGGCGGTGTGGAAGTCGGCGAGCAGGTGCCCGATGGTGACCTCCCGGCGGAAGTCGATGTGGGGGAAGGCCCGGGCCATGGTCAGTGCCGCCTCGAGCGCCTTGGCCGACGACAGGTGCAGCAGGTTGATGTTGGCGAGACCCGTCTCGTGGGCCAGGTACGAGGCGATGGACACGGCCAGTCCCTCGGAGTGCGGGGGGCGGGCGGCCGAGTACGCCTCGAGCCCGGACAGCTTGCCCTCGCGCTGCACGATGGCGGTGTAGGCCCGCATGATCTCGGCGGTCTCGCAGTGCAGCGAGAGCGAGATGTCGTCCGCCAGGTGGGGGAGCGCCTCGCGCGCCGCCTGGATGCCACGCATGACGAACTCGAAGTGGGCGTTGTCGTAGGACTCGTCGTCCGGGATCATCAGGAACTCACGCTGGCTCGAGGACGCGCCGTGCAGGCCGAAGCCCCCGTAGAACATGAAGATCTTGAACGAGGTGACCCCGAAGCGCTCGACCAGCATGGGGATCTCGTCGATGTGGCGCGCCATCATCGGGGCCACGTGGAAGGCGTAGTCGACGTAGGCCTGCCCCTCGGAGGCCTCGAGCACCTTGGGGTAGAACGACTCGTAGGGGCCGCCTTCGTTCAGGTAGTACTGGCCGGTGCGCATGTACGTGATCCCCGTGGTCACTCCGCCCTGGGCGGAGGCCTTGCTCTCGCTCACGGTGTCCTCGGCGAGCGGGTTGTAGATGCCCCAGTGCTGGTGTGCGTCCACCACCCCGGGGAACAGGAGCCGGCCCTCCGCGTCGACCACGGTCGCCGCCTCGCCGGGGTCGAGCCCCTCCGCGATCCGGGCGAACCGGCCGCCACTGACGGCGACGTCGACGTCGGCGGGCTCGGCGTGGTCGGCGCGGACCACGCGGGCGTTCTTCACGAGCAGGTCGTAGGTGGGCACGGGACGCTCCTCAGTGCTGGGTGGACTGGTGGGTGGGCAGGGGAACCGCGAGGGGGGTGAGCAGGGTCGAGAGGTCGTCCAGCTCGTCGAGCCCGGCGATGACCGCCTGGACGCCGTCCACGGTGGCGCCGGGCAGCAGGCGCCCGGCGTTGTCGGCGAACTTCGTGGCCAGCTCGGCGTAGGAGAGCGGCCGTTGCGGCCCTCCCCGGTTGGCCAGCACCTTCTCCACGAGCTCCCGGCCGTCGCGGGTGCGGACCCGGAGCACGGCGGGGAACTGGTGGGGGAAGATGGCGGTGCACTCGTCGTCCGCCAGCACGGTCACCTTGGCCATGAGCCGGCGTCGCTCGGGGTCGCGGGCGAGCTCGTCGGTGAAGTCGTCCAGGCCCACGCCGAGCCCGCCACCTCCGAACAGGCCGGCCGCCACCGCGTACGGTCCGGAGAACTGGGCCATGTAGCCGGTCTCCGGCCGGCGCTTGACGTCGATCGGCTCGCCGACGGTGCGGACGATCGAGGCGGGGACTCCGACCTCGACGTGCTCGATGTCGTCGGCGGACAGCCCCTGCTGCCGGAGGGCCCGTGCCGCGTCGATGACGGTGTGCGTGAAGTGGTTGGCCGGGTACGGCTTGAAGAAGATGTCGGGGACGGCCCACCGCTCGCCCAGGCCCTCGGTGATGGCGGTGGGGTCGAACTGCCCGTGCAGCCAGGCCTCGAAGAAGCCGAAGCGCCCCTCGAGCACCGTGGGGGGACCGGTGAAGCCGTGCACGGCGAGCTGCGCGGCCGAGATGCCGGCGTGTGCAGCCCACCCGCAGTGCATGCGCTTGACGGTGCCGCCGGTGCGGTTGGCCTCGATGATGCCGGCGGCCATGGAGCCGGCCAGCCCGAGGCTGTGGAGGATGCCGTCCTCGCCGAGCCGGTAGAGCATGCCGGCGGCCACCGCGCTGCCGAGCGCTCCGCAGATCGAGGTCGCGTGCTGGCCGTGCTCGAAGAAGACCGACGTGCCCGAGTCGGCGTCGTAGCCGGCCATCCCGGTCCGGACGCACACCTCCAGGCCGACGGCGATGGCGGCGATGGTTTCGGCACCGCCGGCGCCGGTCGCCTCGGCCGCAGCGAGCGCGGCCGGGACGACCGACGCGCTCGGGTGGAGCACCGAGGGGAGGTGCGTGTCGTCGTAGTCGAGCGAGTGGGCGAGCACGCCGTTGACGAAGCCGGCGAAGGTTGCCGGCATGCGCCCGTCCACGCCCACAGCGTGCGACTGCCCGACGCCGCCCTGGTCGCTCGCGTAGGCGCGGGCTGCGGCGCTGGTCTCGAGGGTGCTCGCCGCCACGCAGATGCCCAGGGTGTCGAGGACCCGCTTCTTCACGCTGTCGACGACCGGCTCGGGCAGGGTGGGGTAGGCGGCGCCGGCGGCGAAGCGCGCCAGGGCCTGGCCAAGGGTGACCTCGGCGCTCATCCCGCCAGCACCGCCAGCGGGCGGACCGGGCTGCCGGTGGCGCCGAGCAGCTTCAGCGGGGCCAGCACGAACGTGAACTCGGATGCCCCGGCTTCGGCGAGCTCCTCCAGCGCCAGCGCCTCGATGATGTAGATGCCGGACTCGACGAGCAGCACCCGGTGGGCGGGGAGCAGGGCGTGGCCCTCGCCGGGCGCCAGCCGCTCGAAGGCGATGGTGTCCGCACCGGCGGCACGGACCCGGCGACCGGCCAGCCAGCGCGCCCCTGCCTCGGAGACGCCGGGGACACCCGTCGCCTTGCCGACGTACGCGTCGGCGCCGTCGTCGAACCGCCGTCCCCAGCCGCTGCGGACGAGGACCACGTCGCCCTCGCCGACTTCCACGCCCGACCGGCGCTCGGCGGCGTCGAGGTCGTCGGGGGTGATCTCGTAGCCGGGCTCGCAGGCCGGAGCTCCGAGGGCGCCGGGGACGTCGAGCAGCACGCCTCGGCAGACCATCGGGGCGACGGTGTGCACCCCGTGGTCGAGGTACCTCCCGCCCCGGCCGGCCGCGTCGGCGTCGGCCCCGCCGTGCAACTTGCCCTCGTGGGAGACGTGCGCCAGCGCGTCGATGTGGGTGCCCACGTGGGTGCCGGTGACGATGAGGTCGTTGGCTGCCGACCCGCCGTCGGCACGGACCGTGTCGCCGTGGCGCCGGGGCAGCGTGTGCCAGTACTGCGGGTGGTTCGGCGACTGGGGCATGCCCACGAACATGGGCCGGCCGAGGTCGACGACGCGGACGCCCCGTTGCACGGCCTGCAGCAGCGGGTCGCTCATGCGATCGCCCCGGTGTCGCGCAGGCGCGCGAGGTCGTCTGCCGAGTACCCGAGCTCGGTGAGCACCTCGTCGGTGTCCGCTCCGAGGTCGCGGCCGGTGGACCGGATGTGGCCGGGGGTTGCGGACATTCGCCAGAGCACGTTGTGCATGAGCACCTCGCCTAGGTCGGGATCGTCGACGGTCGTGAGCATCTGGGTCTCGCGGACGTGGGGGTCCGCGACGAGGTCCGCCGCGTCGTACACGGGAGCGACGGCGGCACCGGCCTCGGTGAAGGCGTCGAGCACCTCGGCGCGGGTGCGCAGGGCGATCCAGTCCCCCACGTAGCGGTCGAGCTCGTCGACGTGCTCGAAGCGCCCGCGCCCGGTGGCGAACCAGTCGGCGTCGAGGACCTCGGGGTGCCCCACCAGCCGCAGGACCCGCTCGGCGATCGCCTGTGCGCTGGTGGAGACGGCCACCCACGAACCGTCACGCGTCCGGTACGTGTTGCGGGGGGCGTTGTTCGTCGAGCGGTTGCCGTGCCGGCGCTCCACCTGCCCCAGCTGCTGGTACACGGTGGGGGCGGGTCCCACCGCCGTCATGATCGGCTCGAGGATGCTCAGGTCGACGACCTGGCCAGTCCCCTGCTGCACCTCGCGGTGCCGCAGCGCCATCAGGACGGCGGAGGAGGCGGCGATGCCGCAGATGCTGTCGGCGAGCCCGAAGGCGGGCAGGGTGGGAGGACCGTCCGCCTCTCCGGTCAGGTGGGCGAAGCCGCTCATGGCCTCGGCCAGGGTGCCGAACCCCGGTCGTGACGCGTACGGGCCGCTCTGGCCCCAGCCGGTGATCCGCGCCACGATGAGCCCCGGGTTGTCCTGCTGCAGGCGCTGCGGCGCCAGGTCCCAGCGCTCGAGCGTGCCGGGCCGGAAGTTCTCGACGACCACGTCCGCCGTCGCCGCCAGCCGACGGAACACCTCGGCCCCGTCCCGCTCCGATAGGTTGATCGCCACCGTCCGCTTGTTGCGGGAGATCTCCTTCCACCACAGCGGGACGCCGTCCTTCTGGGCGCCGTGCCCGCGCATGTTGTCGCCGCCCCGCGGGTGCTCCACCTTGATGACGTCCGCGCCGAAGTCGCCCAGGATCTGGCAGCACAGCGGCCCGGCGAGGATGGTCGACACGTCGAGGACCCGTACGCCCTCCAGTGGCATCATCGTGCGCGTCCTTGTTCCGCTCAGTGAAACGGTGTTCCTCTAGGACTATAGTACGCGAGGAGCGTCGCGGGCCCAACGCGACGCGTCCGCGGCGTCGCTGCGACGAGCCGCGGCTCGACAGGCATGACCGGCATGCGGCGTCCGGACGATCGAAGCGAGAGGAGCAGCGGGTGAGCGTGCGCGCCAGGAAGGCGAAGGTCGGTTCGGCACCGCCGTCGACGGGGGGTACCGGCACGGAGGCCGCCGACCGCGTCGCCGACGTCCTCACCCTGTTCGCCCACGGGTCGGCGTCGGTCGGCGTCAGCGAGATCGCCCGTGAGCTCGAGCTGAGCAAGGCGGTCGTGCACCGGATCCTGCAGTCGCTGGCGTCCCGGTCGTTCGTCACCGTGAACCCGGACACCCGCGAGTACCGGTTGGGTCCCGCCGCCGTCGCGCTCGGCGCCCGCGCCCTGCGCGACGTCGACTTGCGCCGGGTGGCCCGGCCGGTGCTGCGGCGGCTGCGCGACGACACCGACGAGACGACGACCCTGTCGGAGCTGGTCGACGACACGCGGGTGTACCTCGACCAGATCGAGAGCAGGCAGGAGGTGAAGATGACGGTCGAGCTGGGGCGCCCGCACCCGCTCCACGCCGGCGCGTCCAGCCGGGTGATCCTCGCCTTCCTGCCGGCCGAGCGGGTGAAGCGGATCATCGACGCGGGGCTGCCGGCCCTGACCTCGGACACCATCGCCAGCGCCCACGCCCTGCGTCGCGAGCTGGCCGAGGTCCGCCGTACGGGGTACGCCGCGTCGCACAACGAGCGGCAGCTCGGCGCCGCCTCCGTCGCCGCCCCGGTGTTCAACGTCGAGGGCGAGGTCGTCGGGTCCTTGAGCGTGTGCGGGCCGGTGTCCCGCTTCGACGACGCGGCGACCGCCCGCTACGCGCCCGTGGTGATCGCCGCCGCCGAGGAGGTGTCCCGGGCGTTGGGCTGGGACGACGTGGACCACGCGTCGGGCGCCTGACCTCACCGGGCGCCTGACCTCACCGGGCGCCTGACCTCACCGGGCGCCTGACCTCACCGGG
>CAZSYT010000014.1:0-13425 GCA_964610905.1 uncultured Acidimicrobiaceae bacterium | reverse complement strand
CGCCTGGCCTCACCGGGCGCCTGATCTCACCGGGCGACTGCGCCGCCGTCCACGAACAGCACCTGACCGGTGGTCATGGAGGCGGCCGGCGAGGCCAGGAACGTGACGGCGTCGGCCACCTCCTCAGCGGTCGCCATCCGGCCGAGGGGGATGGTGGCCAGCTTGCCCGGGAGGTAGCCGGGCTCCTGTCGGGCTCGGGCGTTCATGGCCGTGGGCACGATGGTCGGCGCCACCGCGTTCACCCGGATGCCCTGGTCGGCCCACTCGACGGCCAGGATGCGGGTGAGGTGCATGACGGCCGCCTTGCTCACCCCGTAGGCCGCGCTGCCCGCGATCGCCACCGCCCCGGCCGTCGATCCCAGGTTCACGACCGCCGCTCGTCCGGAACGGCACAGCAGGGGGTAGGCGGCCTGGCACATCCGCAGCGTCCCGGTCACGTTCGTGTCGAGGACGGCCTGCCACTCGTCGAGCGGCGTGCTCGTCGCCCCGTGGAAGGCGTTGATGCCGGCGATGTTGACCAGCAAGTCGAGGTGGCCGTGCTCGTGCCCTGCCACGTCGGCGACCCGGCGGCACGAGCCGGCGTCGCGGACGTCGCCGGCGACCCAGTGCACGAGGGGCGCACCGTCGGCACGGAGCCGCTCGCTGCGGTCCGCCGCGTCGTCCGGGACTACCAGGTCGGCGAGGACGAGGGAGACGTGCTCGGTCGCCAGCCGGTGGGCGACGGCACCTCCGATGCCACCCGCCGCCCCGGTGAGCACGGCCACCGCTCCGGACAGCCCGGGGGCCGTGTCAGTGGACATCGACGTCCCCCAGTCCGAGGTCGGGGCCGCCGGTCAAGAGGCGTGCCGCCGTCAGCTGCGCGTCGAAGATCGCCTCGAGGGCGCTCCGGGGCGCGTAGGCGTCGCCGACCAGCACGACGGCAGGGGCGGCGGGATCCCCGTCGAGGGCGTCGAACAGGTCGTCGCGCGCCACCCGGGGCCCGACGTGCACGAGGGTGCGGATCCCCGGGATGGTGTGCCGGGCGCCCGTCACGGTGTCCTCGAGCACCAGCGCCTCTCCGTCGTGGGAGGTGGGACGGCGGAGGGGATGGACCTGCACGCCGGCTTCGCCGTAGCGCTCGAGGAGCGCGAGGCGCGAGTACGTCGTGACGTTCCAGGCCACCCCGGCGACGGGTGTGACGAGGTGCACCGGGTGCGCCCGCCCGGCGAGGGTCTCGACGGCGGCGGCGGCGATCCAGTCCCCCGTCTCGTCGTACACGGCCACCGGTCCGTCCGCCACCTCGCCGCGCACCGCCTGCTCGGCACCGACGGTCGCCAGGCCTGGGACGGCGCGGACGTGGGGGGCCGACCCGGTGGCGACGACGACCGCGTCGAGGTCGCCGGCCCGGACGTCGTCCGCGCCCACCGTCCAGCCGAGCCGGACCTCGACCCCTGCGGCCGTCACGGCGCGGGCGAGCTCGTCGAGGAGGAGCTGCCAGCGCTGGCGGTTGGCGGCCGTGGCGGCCACGGACAGCTGGCCGCCGAGCGTGTCCGTGGCCTCGGCGAGGAGGACTTGTGCGCCGGCACCGGCCAGCGTCAGCGCGGCCTGCAGCCCGCTCACCCCGCCGCCGACCACCAGCACCCGTTGGCCGTGCGGCCTGGCCGGCTGCGCCGACCGCCACGACTCCCACTCGTCCTCGAAGCCCACCTCGGGGTTGACGACGCACGACAGCGGCAGGTTCTGCTCGATCCGGCCGATGCACCCCTGGTTGCACGCGACACACGAGCGCACCTCGCCGAGGCGCCCGCTCCGGGCCTTGACGAGCAGCGCCGGGTCGGCGATGTGCGCGCGCGTCATGCCGACCAGGTCGGCGGCGCCGTCGGCGAGCAGCGACGCTGCCGTGCCGACGTCGTCGAGCCGGCACACGGCGAGCACGGGCAGCCGCGGGAAGGCGGCCTTGAACCGGGCCGGGAAGTGCCGGAACGGCGCGGTCGGAAAGCTCATGTCGGCCATCTGCGTGGCCAGGGTGAAGCTGCCGGCGTAGGCCGAGTGGCTGACGTGGAGGAAGGCGAGCGGGTGCTCGGCCGACAGTCGCTCGACGACCTCGAGCATGTCGTCGACGTCGAGACCGCCGGGGAGGAGCTCCGAGGCGCTGATCCGGATGCCCACCGGCCAGCCGGGGACCGCCGCCTCGACGGCGGAGAGGACCTCCCGGCTGAGCCGCAACCGGCCGTCGAGCGACCCGCCGTAGGCGTCGGTCCTGGTGTTGGTGGCCGGGGAGAGGAACTGCTGCAGCAGGTGCCCGTGCCCGAGGTGCACCTCGAGCCCGTCGAGCCCGGCGCGCCGCAGGCGCTGCGCGGCGTCGGCGAAGGCGGCCGTGACGGCGGCCAGGTCGGCGCGGCCCATGGCGTGCGGCACGTGGGCACCCGTCGCCCACGGGACGGGTGACGGTGCCCAGGCGGCGCCGCGCGAGTGCCCGCCGGCGGCCTGGCGTCCAAGGTAAAGGACCTGGGCGAAGAGGGCGCACCCCTCGGCGTGCACCGCGTCGACGACGGCCCGATAGCCGGGGACGGCGGCGTCCGACCAGCTCGCCAGGCTGGAGTCCCGTGCCGAGCTGGTGGGGTGCACCCGGATGCCCTCGGTGACGATCAGGCCGACGCCGCCGGCGGCCCGGGCGCGGTGGTAGGCGACGTGACGCTCGGTCGGCAGGTTGTCCCGCCCGAAGTTGGTCGTGTGCGCGGAGACGAAGACGCGGTTGCGGAGCTGCACCTCACCGATCGCGAAGGGTTCCCACAGCGGGTCGAGGGACTCGGCCGTCGCCACGCTCCCTCCTCGTCGTACCGGTCGCCCGGCGGTGCCGGCGACCTACCCCCGGTCCGTTCCGGCGACCGTCCAGGTGAACGACTGGGGCCCGGCGCCGAACCCCTCGGCGCGGACCTGGACCGGGTGCACGCGGACGCCGACGAGCTCGGCGCGGATGTTCTCGGCGTCCCGGACCGGGGCCTTCGTCAGGCCCTTCGCCCGCTGTACGGCCGTCTGGCGCTGGTGGCGCTCCACGGTCCACTCGTCGTCCATGAACTCGGCGACGCCACGGAGGAACACGACCCGGGGCACGAGCAGCCCCCAGTCGTAGACGTGCGGGTGGTCGTTGGCCGACCCCGGCGCGGGCGTGCCGACCCAGGTGACCTCGACATGGGGGTCCCGTCGCAGCTGGTCGAGGCGCCGGTGGACACGCCGCTGCACCAGGTCGACCGACCAGTCGTCGTCCACCGGCGCCACCATGGTCCGGCCGACGGGGAACCCGTCCCGGTTGATCGTGTACACCTGCGCGAAGCCCGCTTCGTGCTGCAGGAACGCCAGGACGGCCTGCTGCACGTCGGCGAGGGACCGTGGCGGCTCCTCGCTGCCGCCGACCTCGTTGGCTTCCACCCGTACGTCCATCGCCCGCGAGCGCTCCCTGTCGGCTATCGTTCCTTGCAGCGGAACGTCGTTCCGGAACATTACCCCGTGCACGCCCCCGCCGTGCACGCCCAGGCCGGCCGGCATCCCGGCCGAGGAGAGGGAGCAGCCGGTGAGCGTCGACGGTGACGCGGTGGCGCAGGCCGAGCTCGTCCGCGGAGGCGGGGCTTCCCCGCCGGAGCTGGTGCAGGCGGCGATCGACCGGATCGAGGACGTGGACGGGGCCGTCAACGCCGTCGTGCACCGTCGCTTCGACGCGGCGCGCCGTGAGGCGCAGGGCCCGCTCCCTGCCGGTCCCTTCCGGGGCGTGCCCCTGCTGGTCAAGGACGCCGTCTGCCACACGGCCGGCGACCCCTACCACGTGGGCATGCGCCTGCTCGCCGAGCGGGGCTGGGTCGAGCCCGACGACACGGAGCTGGCCGCCCGGTTCCGCCGGGCCGGGTTCGTGATCGTGGGCCGGACGAACACCCCGGAGCTGGCCACCGCGTACACCACCGAGCCCTTGCTCTACGGCCCGACCCGCAACCCGTGGGACCTGTCCTGCTCGGCCGGCGGCTCGAGCGGCGGGTCCGCCGCGGCCGTCGCCGCCGGCATGGTGCCCGTCGCGCACGGCAACGACATGGGGGGGTCGATCCGAGTCCCGGCCGCATGCTGCGGTGTGGTCGGCCTGAAGCCGACCCGGGCGCGCACCTCGCTCGGGCCGGACTTCGGCGAGTACTGGGCGATGCTCACCCACGAGGGCGTGCTGACCCGGTCCGTGCGCGACACGGCCGCCGTGCTCGACGCCGTCGCCGGGCCGGCACCCGGCGACCCCTACACGGCTCCCCCGCCCGACCGGCCCTACCGGGCGTCCGTGGAGGCCGACCCGCCACGCCTGCGGGTGGGGTTCCGGACGACGGTCCCGGTGGAGGGTGCCGAGGCCCATCCGGAGTGCGTCCGGGCGGTGCGGCTGACCGCCCGGCTGCTGGAGCAGTGCGGGCACCGGGTGGAAGAGGCGGCCCCGGACGCCCTGGACGACCCCGGGGTGGGGGAGCACTTCGCCGCCGTGTTCGCCGCGTCCGTCGCGCGTGACCTCGACCGCTGGGGCGCCCGGCTCGGTGTGCGGATCGGGCCCGACGACGTCGAGCCGCGCAACTGGATGCTGGCCGAGCACGGGCGGGCGGTCAGCGGAGTGGCGCTGCTGGCCGCGATCGAGCACCTGCAGGCGCACGGTCGCCGGCTGGCCGGCTGGTGGTCCGGCGGCTTCGACCTGCTGGTGACGCCGACGCTGCCGATCGTGCCGCCCCCGCTCGGCCGGCTCCCCGCGCAGCCGGACCTGGCTGCCGTCGCCGACCTCGGCCAGTTCACGGCCCCCTTCAACGTCACCGGCCAGCCGGCCGTCTCGCTGCCGCTGCACGCCACTGACGCGGGGCTCCCGGTCGGCGTGCAGCTGGTCGCCGCCTACGGGCGCGAAGACCTGCTGCTGGCGGTGGCGGCCCAGCTCGAACGGGCGGCGCCGTGGTCGGCGCACCGGCCGGCGAAGGGGCCCGCGACGTGACGGCGGCGGGCGGTCGGTCGCGGCGAGCGGGCCACCACCGCCGGGGGTCGCCGACCGACCTTGACACGGCCCCCGCGCTCTGGCACTGTCTCAACAACCGGAACAAGGTACCGCTCAGCGGAACAACGTGGGGGGTCTCACGATGAATGGGGTGGCCCGCACGTGATCATCCTGGCAACCGGTCTCACCGACGGGATGCTCATCTTCATGGTGGCGAGCGGGCTGACGCTCGTGCTCGGCGTCATGCGGGTCGTCAACTTCTCCCACGGCGGCTTCTTCATGATCGGTGCCTACCTGTCCTACGAGCTCCTGCGCGGGCACGTGCAGCCCATCTGGCTGTTCGTGCTGCTGCTGATCGTCGCCTCCGCCCTCACTGCAGCGGTGGGCCTCGTCAGCGAACGCGTGCTGTTCCGCCGCCTGTACAAGCTGCCCGAGGTGTCCTCCCTGCTCGGCACCTACGCCCTCCTCCTGATCCTCGAGGGCGCCGCCCAGCTCATCTGGGGCCAGGACCCCGTCACCCAGCCGGAGCCGTCCGGCCTGGTGCACGCCTTCACGGTGGCCGGCGCCCAGGTGCCCCGCTACGACATCCTCATCGTGGTCGGCGGGGTGCTCACCGCCGTGGTCCTGCAAGTGCTCATCAAGGGCACCGAGTTCGGCCGGCAGCTCACCGCCGTGGCCGAGGACCGGTACATGGCCGGCCTGCTCGGCATCAACGTCAACCGGGTGTTCGCCGCCACCTTCGCGCTCGGGATCTTCCTCGCCGGCCTCGGTGGCGCGCTGGCCGGGCCGACGTTGAGCATGGTGCCCGACATCGCCGTGACCTTCATCCTGCAGGCGTTCGCCGTGGTGATCATCGGCGGGTTCGGCAGCATCGGCGGGTCGTTGATCGCGGCGCTCGCCCTCGGCCTGCTCCACTCCTTCCTGGCCAGCGACGCCCCGAGCCTGGCCGACTTCTCGCTCTACCTCCTGATGGCCGCCGTGCTGGTCGTCCGCCCCCAGGGCCTGCTGGGCTCCCGGCACCTGCTCGAGGAGAACCTGTGACCCGACGGGGCGTGGCGGGGCTCGTGGCCCTGGTCGCCCTCGTCGTCGCCTGGCCCCAGATCATCGGCAGCGGGCAGCTGTTCTTCTGGGACACCGCCGTCATCGCCGTCCTCTTCGCCACCAGCGTCAACTTGCTGTTCGGATCGGCCGGGATCCCGTCGTTCGGGCAGGCCGCCTTCTACGGGGTGGGCGCGTACACGGTGGCCAAGGTGGCGGGCCATGCCTGGCCGGTGCCGGCCGCGCTCGTCCTGGCGGTGGTCGTCGGCGGCGCCGTCGCCTTCGCCACCTCGCTGATCACGTGGCGGACCGCCGGGCTCGCCTTCGCCATGCTCACCCTGGCCATCGCCCAGGCGCTCTACACGCTCGTGGAGAAGGTGAGCTTCCTGGGCGGCTACAACGGCCTGCCGGGGATCACGGCCCCGTCGCTGTGGGGCGTCAACTTCTTCAGCCAGGCGAACCTGTGGTACCTGAACGCCTTCTGGGTCGCCCTCGGCCTGCTCGCCTTCTGGCGTATCCGCCGTTCCCCGTTCGGGCACACGCTGAACGCCATCCGCCAGGACCCCGTGCGCGCCTCGTTCCTCGGCGTCAACGTCCGTGCCTACCGGGCCGTGGCGTTCACCCTGGCCGGCTGCGGGGCCGGACTGGCCGGCGGGCTCTTCGCCTACACCAACGAGATCGTCTCCCCGGCCAGCCTGTACTGGACCGAGTCGGCCACGCCGATCATCATGCTGCTGCTCGGGGGCATGGCGTACTTCTGGGGCCCCGCCGTGGGTGCCGTCCTGCTGTCCGCCCTGCTGAACTACTTGAACCAGGTCACCACGTCGTACCTCTTCTACATCGGGATCCTGCTGCTGGCGGTGCTGCTGCTGCTGCCGCAGGGGATCCTCAGCGTCCCGGCGGTCGTCCAGAACCTGCTTCACCGGAACCGGGACGGCCCTGGCTCTGGCCGCCGCCGCCTCACCGCCGTGATGGGACTGGCTCCGGAGCCCCCGGACGTCCCTCCGGAGCCACTCACGGGGGAGCGGACCGACAGGGCGAGCACGTCGTGAGCCCCCCGGAGCCGCTGGCGGTCGAGGTGCGTGAGGTGGTCAAGCGGTTCGCCGGCAACACCGCGCTCGACGACGTCGACCTGTCCGTGCCCGTCGGGCAGGTCCACGCCGTGATCGGGCCGAACGGGGCTGGCAAGAGCACCCTGTTCGGCGTCATCGCCGGGGAGCACCGGCCCGACCGGGGGACCGTGCACGTGGCGGGTCGTGACGTGACGTCGATGTCGGCGCACCGTCGGGTGAAGGCAGGCGTGGCGCGAGCGTTCCAGGTGGCCCGCGTCTTCGCCGAGATGACCGTGGAGGAGAACGTGACCGCCGCCGTGATGGCGGCGCACAACACCTCCCGCGTGTTCTGGAGCGGCGGCGGGCTCCGTCGGGCTCGGCAGCCGGTGGCGGAGGCCCTCGAGCAGATGGGCCTGGCGGACCTGCGGGCGCGCCAGGCCCGCGCGCTGTCCCAGGGCGACCGCAAGCGACTCGAGATCGCCATGGCGCTCGTACTGGAACCCAGGCTCCTGCTGCTCGACGAGCCAACGGCGGGGATGTCGCCGGAGGAGACGGCTGCCACCGTGGAGCTCGTCCGCGAGCTGTGGACGCGCACCGGGCTCACCGTCCTCCTGACCGAGCACGACATGCAGGTCGTCTTCGGTCTGGCCCAGCAGCTCACCGTGCTCGACCGGGGACACGTGCTGTGCACGGGGGACCCGGCCACCGTGCGGGCGCGCGACGACGTCAAGGAGATCTACCTGGGGACCTCGGCGTGAGCGGCGACCTCGAGGTCCGTGGCCTGCACGCCTTCTACGGCACCGCCCACGTGCTCTTCGGCGTCGACCTGACGGTCTCGGCCGGGACGACCACCGCGCTGCTGGGTCGCAACGGTGCCGGCAAGACCACGCTCCTCAAGAGCATCGCCAACGCGGGGGTCACGACGACCGGCTCGGTGCGCTACGGACCGACGGACCTGCGGTCGCTGTCCCCGCACCGGGTCGCACGCGCCGGCGTGCAGCTCGTCCCCGAGGACCGGCGCATCTTCACGCGGCTCACCGTGCGCGAGAACCTGCGCCTGGCGACGAAGGCGGCGACCGCCGAGCGGCCCGCCGTCGCGGTCGACCGGATCATCGAGCTCTTCCCGCTCCTCGGCGACCTGATCGGCCGGGCGGGCTACGCCTTGAGCGGGGGCGAGCAGCAGCTCCTGGCCATTGCCCGGGCGATGGTCGGCAACCCCTCGCTGCTGCTGCTCGACGAGCCGTCCGAGGGGCTCGCCCCCCGGATCGTCGAGCAGGTCGGCGACGCCGTCGAGCGGCTGCAGTCAGAGTTCTCCCTGACGGTCGTGCTGGCCGAGCAGAACAGCCGCTTCGCCGTCGACCTGGCCGACGCGGTCTGCGTGATCGACGGGGGCCACGTCGTCTTCGAGGGATCGACGGAGGACTTCGCCGCCCAGGACGTCATCAAGGAGCGGTACCTGCAGGTCTGACGTAGACAGCCTGAACCCGGCGTGCTAGATATTGCGCCGAGTACGGAACGTTGTTTCGCGTAGCGGAACAACAGGGGAGGATGGAGACATCATGCGACTACGTTCTCGCCACGCGGTGGCGGCGGCAGTGGGCGTCATCTGCCTCGGGACGCTGGCTGCCTGCAGTTCGTCTGGCAGTGGCAGCTCCTCGGGGGTGGCGTCGGGCAGCCCGGTCACGCTGGGCGCCATCGAGACGATCAGCGGTCCGTTCGCGCAGATCGGCCAGTCCAAGGTGGCGGGCATGAAGGTCGCCATCAACGAGATCAACAAGGCCGGCGGCGCCGACGGCCACAAGCTGGTCCTGTCGGTGAAGGACGAGCAGGCCAGCACCACCGCCACGGTGACGGACGTGCGCGAGCTGCTCGGCGCCGGCGTCAAGCTGATCATGGGGGGCACGACCGACTCCGACTGCCTGGCGGCGGCACCGCTCGTCAACAGCGGCGGCGCCATGATGCTCGGCACGTCGTGCCAGACCAACCTGCTCGAGACGACCAAGTTCGAGCCGTCGTTCTTCGAGATCGCACCCAACAACTACATGCTGTCCAAGGCGACCGCGCAGCTGGCGGCGAGCCAGTTCGGCAACGTCAAGACGTGGGACGGCGTCGGCCCGGACTACACGTTCGGCCAGGAGGTCTGGGCCAGCTTCCAGTCGGACCTGAAGAAGCTCGAGCCCGCGGCCACGTTCCGCAAGAACGTCTTCATCCCGCTGACCGAGACGCAGTTCAGCTCCTACATCAGCTCGCTGCTCTCGGGCCTGCCGGCGAACAGCGCCCAGAACAACGGTCTCTTCATGTCGACGTTCTCGGCGACCACCGTCGGCCTGGCGAAGCAGGGTGCGTCCTACAACATGTTCGGCAAGTACAAGGTCGTGCTGAACCTGGGCGGCTCCACCCCGACCGCTCAGGCGCTGGGCGCGAGCACGCCGTCGATGTGGTTCATCTACGACTACTACAACGGCGCCTACCACAACGCCATGAACACGAAGTTCGTCTCCGACTACGAGGCCGCCAACGGGGGCCAGGTGCCGAACGCCTGGGCCTACGAGGGCTACACGGCCGTGCAGGCGTACGCCGCGGCGATCGAGAAGTCCCACAGCACGAACGTGAAGACGCTCATCAAGACCATGGCGGGGATGACCTTCAACACGCCGAAGGGCCCCCTGACGTTCCGCAAGCAGGACCACCTGCTCGAGTCCCCGGTCACCGTCTGGCACGTCGTCGGCGACAGCACGGCACCGGGCGGCTTCAAGGTGACGAGCTCCAGCACCATCCCGATCGCGAAGGTGCTGCCGCCCGTCAACGTCGGCTAGCAGCAGACGTGACCCGTCCGACGACCACCGGCGGCGGCGAGGGTGTCGACCTCGTCGTCGCCGGTGCGGGCGGGGGCCTGGTCGCCGCCGCCCGGGCGGCCGAGCTCGACCTGTCCGTGCTCGTCGTCGAGGCCAGCAGGCACTTCGCGCACGGCAACAACACGGCCATGTCGACAGCCATGGTCCCCGGGGCGGGCACCCGCTGGCAGGCCGACGCCGGCATCGACGACTCGCCGGACGTCTTCGTCGAGGACATCGCCCGCAAGACCAAGGGACAGGCGGACGCCGGGCTCGCCCGGGCGCTGGCCGGGGTGAGCGCCCGGCTGGTGACGTGGCTCGCCGACCGGGTCGGCCTCCCGCTCTCCCTCGTCACCGACTTCCCCTACCCGGGCCACTCGAGGTTCCGCTGCCACACCGTCCCGGGCCGCAGCGGCCAGGCCCTCCTCGGCGGCCTGGTCCGCCACGTCGCCGACCAGCCGTCGGTCAGCGTGCTCAACCCGGCACGGTTGACCGGGGTGCACGCCGACGGGCGGGTCGAGGCCGTGACGGTCACCTACCCGGACGGGTCGAGCGAGCGGGTCCCGACGGGGGCGGTGCTGCTCGCCACCAACGGGTTCGGGGCTGACCCGGACCTCGTCCGGCGGCACATCCCCGAGATCGCCACCGCCGACTACCACGGGAGCGCCGAGTCCACCGGCGACGCCCTGCGCCTCGGCACGGCCCTCGGAGCCGACGCCGCCTTCCTCGACGCCTACCAGGGGCACGCCGCCCTGTCGCCGGCCGGCACCCTCGTCGGCTGGGCCACCGTCATGCACGGCGGCTTCCTGGTGAACGACGCCGGTCAGCGCTTCGGCGACGAGAGCGTGGGCTACTCGGAGTACGCCCGCGAGGTGCTCCGCCAACCCGGAGGCCAGGCCGTCCTGGTGCTCGACCGGCGCGTCCACGACGCCTGCCTGGTGTTCGACGACTTCCGCGACACGGTCTCGTCTGGGTCGCTGCGCTGGGCCGAGGGCGCGGACGAGCTCGCCGCCCTCGTCGGGGTCGACCCCGCCGGCCTGGCCGAGACCTTCGCGGCGGCCGGGCGCACCGCCCGGGGCGAGCAGGCGGACCCGTTCGGCCGCACCTACTGGGAGGCACCGCTCACTGCGCCGTTCGCCGCCGTGCGGGTGCACCCGGCGCTCTTCCACACCCAGGGCGGCCTGCGCGTCGACGGCCACGCCCGCGTCCTCGCCACGGGCGGGGACCCGATCGAGGGCCTCTACGCCTCGGGTGGCGCGGCCATGAGCATCTCGGGTCACGGCCCCGGCGGGTACCTCGCCGGCAACGGGCTGCTCCCCGCGCTGGGGCTGGCCCTGCTCGCCGCCGACCACGTCGCCTCTGGCGGAGCCCCCGGAGGGGCTGCCTGAGGGGCCACCGGACAGACCCGCCAACAGACCGCCCAACAGACCCGCTGACAGACCTCCCAACAGAAAGGCCTCCGTTGATCAAGACGATCCTGGGGTACGAGATCGAGCCCGGCGTCTCCGAGGAGGAGTACGAGGACTGGCTCTTCAACGTGCACGCACCCGACATCCTGGCCAACCCCCATGTCGACCGGCTGGTCTTCAACAAGGTGGTGCGGCCCGTCAGGGCCACCTCCGGCCAGACCCCGGTCCCCGAGGGGCTCACCTTCTACCGCATCGCCGAGATGCACTTCGCCGACGAGGACGCCTACGAGCGGTACGTGCGCTGGTTCGAGGAGCACCCGATCGCCCCCGAGCGCACCCCGGCGGGGCGCACGGCGTTCGAGTTCTACGTGCTCGCCACCACCCGCGTCGTCGAGAGGGAACCGACCCGCCCATGAGCGAGACCGGGGCACCGGTGCGGATCTGGTTCCAGAAGCACACGGTGGAGGGCCGGCTGCCGCTCCTCGACGACGCCTACCGCCGCCACTTCGCGGCGGTGGCCCGCCCGGGCACCGAGGTCGTGGTCCGCACGCTGCCGGAGGCCGCCTACGACGCGCCCATCCCCGCCGGCTTCGTGCGCTACGGGGCGGTCGAGGCCCTCTTCGCCGCCCACTTCGCCGCCGCGGCCTTCCACGCCGACCAAGAGGGGTTCGACGCCTTCGTCGTCGGTGCCAGCCAAGACCCGGGTCTCGCCGAGGCGCGGGCCCTCGCCGGCATCCCGGTGCTCGGCTACGGGGAGACCGCCTTCCACCTGGCCGCCATGACCGGCCGGTCCATCGGCGTGGTCGGGTTCATCCCCGAGCTCGAGGAGCCGCTGCGCGAGAACCTCGAGCGGTTCGGCCTCGCCGGCCGCGTCCGCGCCTTCTCCTACGTCGACACGCCCGCCGAGGTGATGGTGCAGGCGCTGCGGGGCGAGCCCGAGCCCTTCCTCGCCGCCTTCACCGAGGCGGCCGACCGCGTCGTGGCGCGCGGCGCCGAGGTCATCGTGCCCGGCGAGGGGCTGCCGAACGAGGTCCTGTGGGCGGCGGGGATCCGTTCGCACGCCGGTGCGGCGATCCTCGACCCGGACGGGCTGGTGGTGAAGGCTGCCGAGCTGCTGGTGGACGCGCGCCGGCTGGGCGTCCTCGGGCCGTCCCTCAACGGGTACCGCTCCCGGCGACCCCCGACCGACGTGCTTGCGCACCTGGTCGAGGTGTTCCAGCCGGGGAGCTGGACGGCACCGCCGGCGGCGCCGGGCGCCGACCGGTAGTCGCGCTCCGGCCTGAAGGTCGGCGCGGCGAAGCTGCGCCGGGCGGCACGCCCGCTCGGCCGGTCGGGGACCGGTCGGGCTCGACGACGGTCGGTCTCGATGCCCCCGATGTCATTTCGACCCGTTCGACGTGTACGGTCTGCCCGCCAGGTGTCGGCTCGGGTCGATGGCAGGCCGGGGCGTCGCCAGCCGGGTGGCGTGCGAGAGGGGGGACGAGCTGTGACCACAGGGCTGCCGCTGCTTCGGACGACGCCGCTTCCTGCGAAGGGTCGCCTGGCACCGAGGCTGCTGGCAGCCCTCGTAGCGATGGTGGTCGTGCTCGCCACCGCCGGCGTCGCGGTGGCGACGAGCACCGCCGTGGCAGGAGCGGCGGTCGTCACGCCCACCGCCGGCTGGGCCGAGCAGTCCCCGTCCACCAGCCCTCAGGCTCGCTACGGCGCGTCGACGGCCTACGACCCCGCCACCGGCCAGCTGGTGCTCTTCGGGGGCCTTGGGTCGGGCGACACCGACCTCGGAACGACCTGGGTGTGGACCGGGGCGAACTGGGTGAAGCAGTCTCCTTCCACCAGCCCGCAGGCTCGCTACGGCGCGTCGCTGGCCTTCGATGCCGCCACCGGCCAGCTGGTGCTCTTCGGCGGCTTCGCCGGAGGCACCGAGCTCGGCACCACGTGGGTGTGGACCGGGGCGAACTGGGTGAAACAGTCTCCTTCCACCAGCCCCCAGGCTCGCGCCGGCGCGTCGCTGGCCTACGACCCCGCCACCGGCCAGCTGGTGCTCTTCGGCGGCCTCGCGTCGAGCACCGAGCTCGCCACCACGTGGGTGTGGACCGGGGCGAACTGGGTGAAGCAGT